>REDP01000238.1 GCA_007693455.1 Planctomycetota bacterium
ATCTGGCACTGTGGACCATAAGGGCTCTGATGGTTTCAGGCCAAGCGTTTGGGTAGGCAGCTTGAATCTGTCCTGCCATCCATGAGGCCAAGGCAGTAGCTCCGCTAGTCATGCACATGGTTGCTAGGGGCTGTATGGAATCGTTCCTCGATGTTGTCAGGCACTCTAGGTCATCATGACCGGCGATATGCCCATCCGGTGTCCGCAAGAGGTTACCACCCTCACAGACAATCTCAGGTTTGATGGGCCACGCTTTATCCCAATCGCTCAACGTCGTTGTCGAATAAGGGGAAAGATCGCCTTTTGCAGCAAGCGGCACAAATCCATCCCTGCTTCCGTCTTCGTCTCGGAAAGTCACCTTGTCGGTATAGGCCCCTACAGTGAGTGCATTCCAGGCTTGAGCGGGGTCATGGATACCATTGGTGACATTACTATCAGGATATGCCAGCCATTCATCATCCCCGTCAACATTTCCAGCAGAGATCATCATGAGCCGCCGATTATCATCCATATAGCCACTGGTAAGCTGATCTACTGCACCAGACCATGATGATGGCATTCCTCGGTCACGATCTTCGATCGAAGTGATGGCCATGCAAAAAGACCGAGAGCGCTCTGGTTGAATAATCTCGATTTCATAGGCGGCCCGTTGTGTAAACTGGCCCCAAAGGTCCTTTGGCAGGGTGTCCACATGTCCCTCTGGGCCGAGCAGCTTTACGGACTCTACCCAGTGCGTCAGCGTCACCGGCTCACTTGATGCGAGGGGTAATTCTAGCGGCCCATAGGCCGTCAAGCCGCACATACCGGTGCCATGTCCCCTGGGGTGATGGTCGTTCACACCCCAACTCTCCATGACTGTCAGGCAGTCGCTTGCTTGGCAGACCGGCTCCAGCAGTCGATGTCCACGATTTACCCCTGTATCCAGGACACATATGGCCGGGCTATCATCCCTGGGGCCAATGACCCTTTCCTGCAGGTCATCGATCCAGGTATGAATCTCGGGCTCATGCATAAAGAACCCGGTGCATTCCCGTGCCATGCGGAATTCGGCAATATCGTCGCTATATTCAATGAGTGTCTGAAGCTGAGTTTTATTGGCTTGAATCAATAATACTCGCCGCTCAGGAAAAAGCAGCCGTCGATCAGCAACATCAATGCTTAAGGTTTCACAGATCGATTTGAAACGCTCTTCAGTAGCTTCATTCTTTTCGTCCGTCCACTCGGCTGCCAGCCAAACTTCGATCCAATCAGCCTCATCTCCAGGCAGGTGAGTCTGCTCATGCTTGGGCCAATAATCTTCCAGCAGAGCAATACGAATGTCTTCAATACAGGCAATCAGGTCGTTGTTTTTCGGTTTTCCACCTTTGGTCTCCTGACTAAGGTACTCTTGTAGCTTTTGAGCGTATATTCTGCGTTTGCGCTTAGGGACCCAGACCATAGCAACGATGAATTCTTCACCGTCCACCACATCGGTGAAGACATGCCGTAGGCGCACTTTCTCCAGGTGCTGCCCACCGTGAAGAGCCTCCAAGCCTTTTAGTTTGTGTGCGCTCTCCTTGCGCAATCGGAAGGTGATTCGGGCGCTTTCCGGATGGGGTATGCCAAATGCCGAACGCTGACTTTTTTGCTGATCAATTGCCGCCCATGCATTCTGAAGCCGCTGTTGCAGCCGATTCCCGTGTTCGAGACGATCTCGTTCCGGTGGAGACCATTCAACTATTCGACGGGGCGGCTTGTATCCCTGAACATCACGAAAATCATCGGGTAAGAAAATGTGTTCAGCCATGAATCACTGGCCCTTGCTGCGGCGTTTGGCTTCATGGCGTTCTTCCAGCATTAAGCTGAGCACTTTGGGGTCGACGGATTTCCGGTTGGCGAGGATGGCGTCTTTGATGGCGTCGTTGGTAGCCATGGAGATTTCACCATGGCTCAGGCCTTCGGCAGACTTTGCTAGCTTACCAACGGGGGCTTTGCCCTTGTAGCGGCCAAGGCGTTGGGTGAGAAGGCGGCTGCGCTCTTTCTCGTCAGGCAGATGGTAGGTGATGATATCATCAAAACGACGGAACAGGGCCTGATCCAGCATGGCATGGTTGTTGGTGGCGGCGATAATCAGGCTGTCGGACTGGTCCCGCTCAATGAGCTGCAGAAAGGCGTTGAGGACTCGCCGGATTTCTCCCACATCATTGTCCATGTTTCGTTCGGCACCGATGGCGTCGAATTCGTCGAAGAGATAGACGGCCCGGCGTTCAGCAATGGCATCAAAGACTTGGCGCAGCTTGGCGCTGGTTTCGCCCATAAACTTGGTGACCAGCTTATCCATGAGGATGGTGCACAGGGGCAGGCTAAGCTCCCCGGCAATGACGCTGGCCGAAAGGGTCTTGCCACAACCAGGGGGACCGCACAGAAGCAACTTACGGCGGTGGCTCATCCCGTGGCTCTTGAGGGTCTCTTGTTGACGGAACTCTTTGAGGATGCGCTCAATGCGCCCGGCCATGGTGCTTGAGACAATGAGATCAGCCAAACGATCGGGAAGGTCATGATCGATCAACACCAGGCCGCTCAGATCGGCCTTAAAGGGGATGATCTTGGCCTTTTGTTCTTTGGACTTGTCGATGAGCTTGCGAATCTCAACGGCCAATTGCTGATGGCCCGCCCGAGCTTCGTGAGCCGCCACCTGCAAGGCTAGGGTAGTGAATCGGGTTTCGTCGTTATCGAAGTGGGATTGGATGAGGTATTTGAGTTGATCAGCGGTTGCCATGGGTGGCTCCTTGGGTCGGTCGCCTAGAGTTGGGGCCTTGTTGGCAGGATAAGTTTATACTCGGCAGTTTTTGATGAAGCGATACCGTCATCGCTGGTGCCTTTCGGCTGTTATCTGGGTGCCCAGCTGGTCATTCATGAGGATAAACTCGTTATTCAGTGGGTGCTCTGGCCATCCATCAATCACGGCCCTCGATTTATCCAGGAGGATTGACTTCGCCTTCTTTTCCACAACCCCACCCGAATGCACCTCTACCATGCCGTAGGGGTTCTCGTCGAAGGAGAAAAGGAACATCAGTGGCAGCCACTTGATTGCAGACATGAAAAATGGCTCGTACCTTCCGCTGGCATCGCCCCGACACACATCTTTTACGATGCTTGTCGAGAGCCCCGAGCTGAGAGAAACAGCGATTCTTACCGGGAGGTCGGTAATTTGACCCAGGTAAGACTTCCGGAGTTGAATGTCGAGCGTGCTTCCATGATCTAGCGTAGACGCCAGGTAATGCCCCGCTAGACACTTTACCAGTTTGAAGTGATCATATGGCACTTCAAAGGTTTTGGGTAATCGTAGCCTACTTCTGGAGTATCGGACGATGTAGGAGGTAAACTTGCACAGCTCTGGATCGTATTTGTTTCCCAGTTCTGAATTACATCTACCGCATATGGTGCGGAACTTCAAGCCGTTCTGTGAGAGAAAAGCCTTCGTCTTGTCGTTCGTAATATCGGCATACAGACTTTTAATCATCACCGGGCTCTGTTCGACGCAGCTTTTTGGCGGAACGTGATCCCAGGTAAGCTTTTCATAGGCCCCGCATATCTGGCAAGAATCAACCTTCTTATCAATGCCCTGAATGAGATATTTCACGGGTGACTCGGAGCTGGCTGTGGATTGAAGGCTTGTTGGAGGATGGAGGAGCGGAGAGCCCGTGCCCGAACGTTGTTTTCCTGAAAAGTCTTACCCATGTGGTCTTGGCCGATTGCAATACGATCCAATTCAAAAACTATTCTATCCTGTTCGTTTCGGGGGGGCAGCATTATTGGCAGTGATCTAATTTTCGTGAGACTGATTGACGCAAGATTTGTGGTCTGTTTAGCTTCCGCAAAGAAAAATTCTTGCCCGAAGGAATTCGCAACATGAGCAATATAATATGAGTTTAAATATTGGCTTATCGGACGAGCACGGAAAACATGGTTTTGGTGAATACAAAATGGAAGCTGACCTTCCCATACCCAGCCACGGCCAAGCTTATCCCTGTCACCCCCCTCATTCAAAAGGATATCACCTATGTAAAGCTGCAGCGCCTCAGCTCTTTCCCGGGTCGTGGTGATTTCCTTTATTTCTCTAAGGTTCAACCATCCACGCTGAACATTGGCAACCCTCAAGTATGGCACTTCCACCAAGGCATCACCTGCCCCGAATTTTTGTCCCTTGGTAACTCCGCCAACTACAAAACATAGCTGGTCCAGGCTAGCCCATGTCCAGCCATCAGGCAGCACGAAAAGCTTACTCGTGTTAGGTCCAATTGGTTCAGGGTATTTGCTTTTCCACTGCTCGCCGGAGGGGGGCTTTTTGCCTTTGTGGATGAAGGCGGCAAGGTAGCTGGCTTCCCATTGGCGGCGGCGCTCGGCGAGAATGCGCTCTAAGAGAGCGCTGGCGGGCTCGTAGCTGCGGCCTTCCTGGCGAGCGAGTTCGGCCTCGGTGGGGACCAGTCGGCCAGCGGTGGCAGCGGCGAGGGTGGCCGAGCGATGGCGCTTGAGCTTCACTTCGGCCGAACGCAAATCCGCCACCGCCTTATCCAGACGGGAGAGGCGGAATTCGAGTTGGGCAACGATCTCTCGTTGCATTTCGAGCGGCGGAACTGAGATCGAATGATCAAGAATGTGGTTCTTTGACAAACCTGGGATATCTCCTTTGGCCTGGATCTTGATCTCGTTGATTGATTCAATGATGGCGTAGTGGGCGTAGCGAAGATCCAACGCCTCACCGGGTTCGTATGCATAAACGTCACGGCCAATCGCACACGCAATCCCGAGGAAGGTCTTGCCAACGCCAGCACCCTTAACAGTGATGAAGATACATCCATCTGGGACCATTCGCTTCGGATTTGTGGTCCATTTATGACCAACGATTTTCTTGCCATCGAACTGTTCCGGTCCCGTCACATAAAGAGTTCCGTTTCCATCCTGATTCACTTCTGAAACAGAAGGGCTTTGACCGCAGTAGAGCTTGCCAACGTCGCCCAGTTTGGCAGTTCCTCCAATTTGCACAGGGAAGATCATTTTGAACCCGGCCTTTGAGGATTATTGTGGTGATAGACGCCTGTAAGCTTTTGTAGATCTGGACAGTAATAGGTTTTGAGATTTGCTTTCGCCAATGCGGCATGCTTTTGATTGGCAACAGTGAGCGATGGCAAGCCTTTTCCCGTTCTGAATAGACTGGCATAGAACTCTACGAAGCTCTTTGGCGCTACGCTAAGCTTTATCTTCTCATCTGGAGCGATAATAAGATTCACTGGCCATTCTTCTTGTTCGCTAAAGAAGTCTGATGCGTAGATTCCATTACAGCTAGACAGGCATAAAGTGAGCCGTGCCCATTTTAGACCTAGCGCTAGGTCCTCCGTATAGCCGCCGCACTTCTCATTCAATGATGCAAGAAAATAATATAGACTTTCCCAGCACAAAAATGAACCATCTTTGAGAGTCAGTCCTTTCTTGCACCCATGGCTGGAAATATGGACGTAAGCCTCTCTATCGTCGTCTGACGGGTTATCCGATTCGGGAAAGTAATTCCCACAGATACTCATTTTTTGCCTTAGGTCCTCTTTGCCATCAACATGAAAAGCCACACAATGTTGATTTTGCCCTTTAGCCAAAGTGTTGAGCTTATCGAATTCCCTAGCCTCCTCTGCTTCGGTATCAGGAAGGGACTCAAAGACAAAATACATGTCGTTGCTAAATGAACTCATGCCACCAACTCCCGATTCAATTCATCCACCAAAGTGTGTAACTGATCGCCAAACAGGGCCTTGGCTTTGCCCAGGCCACCCATGCGGCTGAAGGGGTCGTCCCGGAAGTCTTCCCGTTCCATGCTGAGGCTGCTGGCGATCTGGTCCCGGATGGCGGCGAGCCATGCCAGTTGTTCTGCGGTGAACATACTGCCTTGGGCTTGCTGGCGTTCCAGCCATTGATCAAAGCGGAGGCCCACCTGATCGGCGAAGGGCTCTAGGTTGGGCACTTGGCCGATGGCGTGGCGGACCAGGGTGATGAGGTCGGTGAGGAGATGGCGACCGCCTTTACCGCTGACTCGGTCGGCTTCCAGTTGGGCAAAGGCCTGCCACAATGGGTGGACATCATAGTCGCCTTGGCGGCGTAGGCGCACGGCATCGGGCAGGGCTTGGCTGAGGCGGGCGGCGAGGTCTTCTAGATCATCTAGGCTCAAGGCTCGGCGGGATGGGGTGTTGTAGAGGACCTGAAGGGCGGTGATTTCGTCTTTGTGGGCTTCGATGTAGTCCCGGAATGAGGCCACCAAACCGGCCGCCTTGGCGGCCTCCGCTTGGCTGGGGTTCATGGCTGATTTGGTGCCCTCGGCGCTCACCAGTTCGTCAATCGTTTTGTTATCGTAGATCTGTTCGGTGCTGCGTTTGACGGTGAGCAGTTCTTGACGCAGGTCGGGGTTGCTAGCGATGGGTTTGACGGCCTCGGCAATCAGCCGGGCTCCGGCGGCGGCAACCTGCTCTGGGCTGGGGCTGATGGTATCGGGGATGGGCTCGCCCTTGGCCTCCAGGTCGCTGAGCATGGCGTTGACGGCGGCGGTGTGTTGGTGGTTGGGGTCGATGGCGTGGAGGATATTGGCGGCAATGGCGGCGGGTGGGGTGCCGCCAGCCATGGTGGTGAGGCGGCTGCGGTCCAGATCGCTCATGCGCCCATCCAGGCGCTTGAGACGACCGGCCAGAGTGGACAGGGTGTCGGCATTGGTGGTGCCAAAGGCGACGCCCTTGAGCAGGGCTTCCATGCTCACCGATTTTTGGCTGTCCACTGGGGGCACGGCATCAATGAGGTCGGTGTCCACAATGCCCACGGCATCCACCAGAACGAAGTGGGTTTTGGCCACCGCATCGGGGGTAACCGCCTTGAGGTCATCGGCGGGAATGACACGCACGCCACGGCCCTTCATTTGCTCGAATAGCAAGCGGCTTTTGACCTGCCGCATAAAGAGAACGATCTCCAACGGTTTGACATCGGTGCCGGTGGCAATCATGTCCACGGTGACGACAATGCGGGGGTGGTAGGAGTTGCGGAAGGCGCTGAGGAGGTCGTCCGTATTCACGCCGGACGAGCGGTATTCAATCCGTTCGTCAGCTACCTTGCGGCCATGGTCATCAAATTGGGCCGGGGTGACCATGCGGGCGGTACCGGTGTTGTAGGTGATTTTTTCGCAAAAATCGTTGCCCTTGGCAAAGACCTCACGCACCATTTGCACAATGTCGTCGGCGTGGCTGTCGGATTTGGCGAAGATCAGGGTTTTCGGCACATGGCTGCGGCCGGGCATGATCTCGGTGAAGAGATTATCACGGAAGCATTCAATCACGGTGCGAATCTGATCCACATTCACCACGGTGCGATCCAGCTGGCTGGCCTTGTACTGAATGTCTTCATCCTGCTTTTCCCAGCGGATTTGCCTTGAGAGCTTGTCACGGGCACCGATGACCTCAAAGGGGCCGCCTGCGGCGGTAGCACCCTCGGCAGTCACCTTGGTGGTGATGCGGTAGATGTCATAATCGACATTGCAGCCGCTGGCCACGGCTTCGTGGTGGCCGAATTCCATTACTAGATTTTTTTGAAAGAAGCCGAAGGTGTGTTTGGCCGGGGTGGCAGTGAGCCCGATCAGGAAAGCATCAAAATATTCCAGCACCTGCCGCCACAGACTGTAAATCGAACGATGGCATTCATCGATAATGATGACATCGAAGAACTCCGGCGGCAGATGGGGGGAGTAGGCAACCGGTGGTGGTTCAGAGACCTCGGTGCTGGCGGCGTCAAAGCTGGAGGCTTCATCATCGATCGCCGCCTCGGGGTCGCCCCGCAGGATGGAGTAGAGGCGTTGAATGGTGCCGATGACCACCTTTGCTGTGTCGTTAATTTTATTTGAGCTGAGCTGTTGGATGACATGGACATTGCCGAACAGATTTCCGGTGTCGGGGCAGGTGTAGTTCTGAAACTCCTTCAAGGCTTGGCGACCAAGGTTGCCCCGGTCAACCAGGAACAGAACCCGCTTGGCCCCAGTGTGTTTGACCATGCGATAAACGGCGGCGGCCGAAGTCAGGGACTTGCCCGAACCCGTCGCCATTTGGATCAGAGCCCGTGGACGCCCCAGGGCCAAAGACTGTTCCAGCTTAGTGATGGCGCTGATCTGGTTGCCCCACAGCCCCGATTCAGATGGGATCGGGGGCAGGTGCTGCAGACGGCTGCGCAGAGTGGAGGGCTGGCTTCCGCCGGGCCGGGGCTCGACGCTCATCCATTCAGCTAGGGTGCCAGGGCGATGGATGGCAAACACCAGGCGAGAGCAGGGGTCTGGATCCAGGAGGTTGGTAAAGCGGGTTTCGACCCCCGTGGCTTGGTAGCAAAAGGGCAGCGGTCGTATGGGGGCGGCGAGGTCTTCGGGGTAGCCGGTGGCGTACTTCTCGGCCTGTACCTCGACCCCGGTGAGGGTGGTGCCCACCTTCTTGGCCTCCAGCACCCCCACGGCCTGACCGTTAACAAACAACAGGTAGTCCGCAAAGCCATGGCCCTGCTTGAGGGGGAACTCCCGCACTGCCACCCCTTGCCCAGCATGCAGATTGGCCTGGGCCATATCCTGCACCAGCCAGCCAGACTGGGCCAGCATGGCATCAATAGTCGTCCGGGCTTCGTCCTCAGGGCGGGGGGTCATGGGGATTGCGTCTCGCCATGATCCAATGCGTCAGCGGCTAGCCGCCCATAGACTATGATCATATCGCTCCCCTTCCGATCCTTACTAGTAGCACCTTGCCCAGAAGGGGCGCCCAGACAAGGACATAACAGCCCCAGGGGCTGATCTTGGGTGTCGCACTGGAGGAACCCTGGGGGCTGGCGGTGGCCCCTGCTGAAGGCATCATACCCCATGACAATTCATCCACCGATTGCTCGTGTATGGACGATTCCGCCTTCATGAAATTGACGGAAATCACGATGGTCACAGATCTTGATGAACGCCTTGCAGGTGCAAAAAACTGCTGCCTGCTGCATGAAATGCAGTAGATATGCCATGAGAACAAAACAAAATTTCATTTCAGCTGCAGAGCTTGCCCGTCGTCTAGGGGTGGATCCCAGCAGCATCACCAGAAAGTGCGCAGCGGGCATCATTCCCGCCAGTCGTCTTCCGGGCAAGAAGAGCCGTTGGCGGATTGCCGAGTCTTTCCAGGCCTTGCTTGATGTAGCCGAAACGAATAGCGACATAAATGTCGAACTACCCAAAAGACAATCGTGCAATGAATGAATATCGTGTATAATGCGGGCTCCCTAATCCAAGGAGCACGACATGGACACGGCATCTATTATTGGAGATATGCATAGAAGTTATGATACGGTGGTAGCTTACGAGGCAGCAAATCAGCTGCCATCCGCCATAACTGTTCGATTTGATAAGCTCAAATTCCTGGCTTTTCTTGATCTTGATGCACAGATCCTCGCCGACCTTCGCCAAAAACAAAAGCAGGTAAATAAGCAACACGGAGCCAAGCGAGCCACCTCGAAAATGAGTAAAAAAGGGTGGCACCCTCGGCGGGTGTCTATTGGCGGTCATTTCCTTCATCTCCATGCCAGCGGGTCACCGTTCACTACCCAGGGCGCAGGCTGGGATTTCGTACTCACCGATCCCGAGACGGGTATTACCGCCTGCCTGAAAGATCCCACCGGTTATTGCCTTCCTTGGGTTGACAACCGTTCTGCCCAAATTGTTATCGGTGCCACAGCGTTGCTGCGAAGCCAAGATGTTTGTGATTGGGAATCAAAGGGGATGGCTCTGCTGCGTGCCATCGGCTTGAAGGTTGCCTTTGGACACTATACCCAGGTTGATGTCGCCATCGACTTACTGGGCTTCCCCGTCAATATTTTCGAAAGCTTAGTTCGTGGCAATGCCCTGCAGCTTGGGGGCCACAGTGGAGCCAGTGCATATCACGCTGATCGAGAAACCAAGTATGATCGGAAGGGGCGAGTTACAGGTCTCACTTCAAAGTGGGGTGAGGACGGCGAGCTATGCGTGTACGACAAGATCAACGAACTAAATCTTCGTGACGAGGAGGTTGGCTATGACCGTGGGAAAATGAAACAATGGCGCTTGGCCTGGGGTGGATCTTATCCTGAGGTCACTCGATTGGAGATAAGGCTAAAGAAGTTTCTCCGCAGCGCTACAGCTAGCAATAATGACATCACTATTCGCACTACGACGGACCTTCTGTCGAAAATGCCATCGCACCTGCGGTATGTACTCACCGACAAAGTAAAAGCCACAATGCCGCTAAGCAGGAAGAAAGTCACGACTCCCCTGTGGCAGGCTATCTGTAATGCCGTGAGTCATCGTTTTAAGAGTGATGATCTCACTCCGATGAAAATTAACGCAGCCGACTACCGGCTGAAGGTCAGCGACAAAACTATCTTGGATCAAATCTCGGTGGTTCGAAAAATTCACGGTAAACATCGTTTACTAGCTGATCTGGGCAGTTACGGCATCGACACCTCTGACCGTCATCGATGCATGCAAGTTATTGATGCGTTGCTGAACTCAATTGATCCAACGACTCCTGAACAGATAGATTTCCTCAGCGCCGTCACCAACATAGCCGGTAGCAGAAAGCCTTACCAATGCCTGCCCCGACTTGATCCCAATAAGTAGTGCATTTATTCAAAATTCCTCGAACCGGCGGTGGCAGCAATTCGCACTGGAATTGTGCGATATCATGAGGGCCAGATGGGCACCATCTCAAGAAATCCCCAGTTCCGCCGAAAGTGAGCCGAGCCGGAGCCATGAGAGCCCGATGCTGTGACGATAGTGAAGACTGCACCTAGGGCACGAAGGGCGAAGCCCAGAGGGCTCGGTGCAGGATGAACAGAGAAGCAGTGAGGGTTCGAAGGGCGATGGTGAGGTGAGCGAAGGCGTTGATGGGATGGCTCAGGAAAGAGTGGCCGCCTGTGAAATTGTCCACGCTCCATCCAGTATTTCTTGCCTCTTCACCGCTATGCTTGTGGCCCTCACTCGGCAATTTTCCCTCGTCCCTCTAGCCACCGTTTGACTGCGTTTCGGCCTCCAGGCCCCGACCACCCACAGACCTTGGCCGTTTCTATCTGACTACCAGTAACCCGGTGGACTGATTCAACAAAGGATTGTACCACCGCATTAAGCGTTGGCAGCGTGGTTAAGTCTTCACGGGTGACGGGAAGGCGGATGACATTTACTGCGGACTGACCCCCGGAATGCATCATCCAGGCAAAAGTCCAATCTCCCGTTCGCAATGCTTGCTCCAGCGCAATTTTGAGGCTGACGACATTCGCTGGGTAGTCAGCTTTAAATAAAGCAGAGAGCGCCCCAGGCCGCTCTGCCAGTTCCAATTCGCTGGATGGAATGCCCAGCGCCCTTCCTAAAACACCCAACATCGCCTGTGCCACCACATGCAGATCCTGGCGGCGTTCATCGATTGATGGAATGGCAATGGGTGTGTACCGGCCCAGGATGGGCAAAAAGCTTCGGAGTCGACGATCTGCCCGTGGATGGGAGGTAATCACCCAACGGACCTTTTCGTGCTCTAGAGTGGCCTGCAGCTCTGCTAGAATGGCATCAGGCAATAAATCGAGGTCATCGATAACCAGCGTTCCTTCACGCATAGCAAAAACAGACTCTTTGCTGGTGCGGTCAGGTGACCGGCCTTCGAGGCGCATGACCTTGTCTTTGCGTCGTTTGGTGCTGAGCCGTTCAGAGAGCATGGCAGCAAGATCGGTTTTGCCGGTCCCAACCTCACCGGTAATCCATGCCTTGCTGCGAGATCCGTTGAGAACTGGCAGCAAGGCTTCTCGACATCCAGTGGCCTGTGGAGACGAACCCAGAATGGTGTGCAAAAGCACCAGGCGATCAGTATTCTGAAACAGAAGGCTGTCCTCGGCCGAGACTCCGAACGTGCGCAGATACTCCGTGTCGCAGCGCTCCGAAGAAGCATCGCTCAGATTCTCTAGATCAACCGGAAGGGTTAACAGGGGCAAACGATCATCGATGATATCCAGGCGGTCAGAACCGGCTGCTTGATTGAGGATGACCTTTGCCTTGAGCTGCAACTTCCGCCGCCTGCTGAACAGGCTTAGGGCCTCATCGGTCAGGGCTTTCTGGGTCTTGAGCCAATCCACGGCCACCTGAACAATATCATCGCCATTCAAGAGCACGGCACGATCGCTGTCAACTTGGGATGCCTGCCCCAGTATAACAACGGTTTCCTTGAGATGCCGTGCCGCCTCCAGGGCCTGATCGAGATCATCAAGGTGTCGACAAATCATCCGGGAAGGGTGCCCGTATCGGCCAGACCGCAGGGCTACGGAACAGATGGCTGCTGCGACAAAATGATCGGGCGCAGGCGGCGTAACAATCTGGTAATGTTGGTTCATCGGGGGCTCACCACTTGCGGGGAAGAATCAATCACGGCCGGTGAATACGTCAGCTCCCTGCTGTCATTGGCTGGATTCCAGTCGGGGAAACCATCCACGCCGGTGACCTGAACAAAAAGCCTTTTGGGGGTGATGGCCTGATGCTTCAGGACCACAATCTCCATTGGGAGAGTACTCCGATTGCGGCGGTTGAGGCCAAGATCCCTGTTGCGCTGGAAGGTGTGGCGTTGTTTGGGCAGGACCACATTTCCGAACTCATCCACGATGCGGTACTCCACATCCCGGACATCTGATCCGCTGACCACTCGCAGGCCGACATTGACGGCCACGGTGGTCCCGACCACGGGTGCTTGCCCCGCCAGGATGGGTACCCACTGGCCCGTGAAATCATCACGGTAGACGAGTTGAGCAAACTGCACCTCAACATCCGGTTCGGTTCGATGCTTACCCACATAGGGGCCATGTGCCTGTGTCTCAGAAGTTCGCAGGTCGCAGGATGACAACGGCAATAGCAGCGCTACTGCCATGATGAAGGTTTTCATGGCGATACCTCCTCCAGTCTCTGGGAGGGCCAGATTCGCCCCCCATCGCCCACAGCCAACACGCATGGGGTAACAAAAGTGTCGCTGATCACTTGGTCATTCTGCACCAAGCGCCAGGTGATTTTTTGCTCCCCATCTGGTATTTCCATGCGGAGTACACCCACCGACCACTCACAACGGTGCCAGGTGGCTCCCGCATCTAGGCTAACATCGTAATATAAGTCCCCCCGTCCACGCCCACGCAGGCGGGGTGCGCCATCGGGAAGACGAAGTCGAAGCTGCGTTGGATGATACATGATGCGCAGGGCTGGCGGCTCTGCTTGCCATTCTGCAATAGCTTGACGATTATGGGCAATATCGGTATCTGGAGGGACTTGTACAAGTAAGCGCTGAGCCGGAGAAGTTTCCCCAGTAACGGCAATCCAGCGCACCCAAACAACCTTCGGCCCGGCCTCGGTTGTGGTGGTGGTCCACTGGATGGGCGGCAGGCGTTCTCCGGTCATGGGGTGCACTGTGGGTGGTTCATCACTTATGGGGTGCCAGGGTCCATCGGCTGAATCCGCTCGCTCGATGCGCTCTACTGCCCCCAGATCAACGCCGTTGGGAAAGGCGACGATGGTGATCGAGGCCGTGCCGTTAAACCAGCGTATTTCGGCCCTGAGGATTTTGAAGATAACGCCAGGATTCAAAGTCGATTGCGGCTCGCTAGCAATTTCAGGCCCGTTTGATTCCAATGACGGTTTTTCATCCGGGGTATTTTCATTGAGCTCAGAGCTAGACTGATCACGCCCCGGATCATTTGCTTCCGGTGCCAGTGTCTCTGCTGGGTGGTTCCTTGGCCACCATGCCTGATGAACTACCAACGCTAGGCTCGCCAGTGCCACAATCACCACCAATGCTCCTATGGAAAGCGATGTGCGGCTCTTTGGCGGATTGGGCGACGATGGTGAAAGATCGGCTATCGGGGTGGGGGTAAGTGCAGCCTCGGCAGGCATTTCGCCCCGCAAGATCTTGGCGACGTGTTCGGCGCTAGGACGCTGACCAGGATCTTGGGCAAGGCAACGCAGCACGAGAAGCCGAACCGACATCGGAGCCGAGGTATTGGTTACTTGCGGCACTGGCCCATGTAATACCGCCTGGCTAATGGCGACATCGTTGTCGGCGTGGTAGGGTAATCGATTTTCAATAGCCAGGAAAAGGGTGACTCCCAACGACCAGATATCGCCTGCGCAGGTGAATGCCTGGCCAGACCAGACCTCTGGAGGGATAAAGGCAGCGGTGCCTGTTGGCCTGGCCGTGGCCGTCAGGCCATGGCCAGGGGCCATGGCCTGACCGAGGTCAGCCAACCGGCAGCGCCCGGCGTCATCAACCAATAAATTTGCTGGCTTGAAATCACGATGAACGATGTCTGCTTCGTGGAGAGCTGCTAACCCATCGCTAGCTTGGGCTATAATTTCGAGACGGTCGCCCAGTGATACCTCAGCATGGCGCAGAAGGTGCTGGAAGCTATGCCCTTGCACATATTCCAGGATCAGAAAATGGCGGTCATTCGCTTTGCCAAAATCATAGACTCGAACCACATGCGGGTGATCGATCTTGGCTGCCAGTCGGGCCTCTCGGCGGAAGCGGTCGCTGCCAATAGCCTCAGTGACATGGTCGTGAAGCAGCTTAACGGCCACTAAGCGATCTAGGGCTACGTGCTCAGCCAAGTAGACGACACCAAAGCCGCCAGCGCCAAGGCGCTCAAGGAAGTGATAGCCAGGAATATCAGGGAAGGTTGCCACGGGCCTCAGCCTACACAGGCCATTGCATCCTGTCACCCCTTGATGCACGGCAGCAATGCATGGCACCCCTCTGGGTCGATTGCAGGGTTACTATGCTGGGCCAGCGATGAACACCACTTCTCAGCTTTTCTGGTCCCTCGGCTCGCCCTGTTGGGCCTCCAATGTCTTTAGCCGCTCCACAACTGGGGCCGGTGTGTGGTCTAAGTGTGCCGCCAGCAAAAAAGCATCCCGCTCTGGGCCCTTCAGGTCCAGGGCCGTAGCCCAGGTTTCTACATGGCCAAGCGGTGGTCGCCGCCGACCGTTGATCACCTGCGAAACGAACCCTTGGTCTGCATTAACGCTTTGGGCAAAGGTTGTCTGCGTTAACCCCTTGTCTTCCAGTGTTTTACGAAGCATAACGCCAAAGTTGCCCATAGAACTGCATCGTAACAGTGCAGCCCTGAGCTGCCATAATAAGATTGCAATTATGGCAGATTTGCCATAATTGGGGGCCTCAATAAGCGCCCTCGCTCATGACCAAACCCTAAACTCTAGGAGATCAGTGAATGGAGACTCAAGAGCGGTTCGACGAAAAGCCGAGCACGTCTAATGAAGTATATCGCCTGCCCGCCTGGACCATGCTCCTTGGGGCCGCCATAGCCATATTGGGGGTAACGGGGTTGTTTGTCCCCTGGTTCTCCATATCAGGGTCTTCCTCATTCGGTGGACAGATGCAGGCCCGAAGTTCTGTTTCAGCAATGGGGTATGATATCGCCAGCGCATGGGTTGCTGCGGTGTTTGCGGTTTTAACCACTGCATTAATCACAGTGGGGTGCTTGCTGCGTTCGCTGAATAAGGTTACTGCATTAACGCTGTCTGGCATACTCGCTGGATTGAGCGTCATCATGCTCATTACGGCGATCTCGGCTTTAAGCTATATGGGTGGTGTTGGCGGGAGCTATTCAGTATCCTCGGACTTCGGCGGTGCTTCAGTAAGGGGATCTGCTGGGTGGACCATGTTTATATTTTCGCCGTTGCTATCGTTCATTTGTGCAGGAGTCACATGCGGCATGTGGTTTCGGTCCAGCTTCACTCCCATTCAGACTACGCATGTACTCTCATCGGAACGACAGCACCACAGTCCGCAGTCTCCTATGGCAGCGGCGTCGACAACGACTGAAGTGCCGCAGATCGATAGGCGGCCACTATTCAGGAAAATCATCGGCGTTGTTCTTATGGTGCTCGGCTCCATCGCCATGCTCGGCTTTGCCATTGCCCTGTTGGGCGACGACGGGGTCATTGGTTTTATGCTGTTTTCCCTGTGGGGGATAAGTGGCGTGATTTTGTTCGACTTTGGGTTACTGCTTGCATCCCAGTACCAGCTCAGCTATGTGATTCGCCGGATATATACCATAGGCGTAAGGTACTCCCTGATCATTCAGCATTCAAGCGAATCTAGCAGCCGTTTTCCATCGGGAATTGGCTGGGTGTTTTTGCTTATAATATCGCTGCCTCTTTGGTTTATAAGCCTCATCATAATTTTTGGGTCTCTGGGTGATGGCGATTTCATCGGAATGGTCATTGGCGGCGCACTGTCTGTCGTGAGCCTGATTCTAGCCGACCTCGTCATTTATTTCGCAGCTAGAACGGGACTGGTGATTCCACGGCTGAAAAAAATGGCTCAACATAATCCTGACTGATGTTGAAACCAATAGGCTTAAGACTGAAACGACAACAATAACTCTCTTCGACATCGAACTTCTACAGAAGGAAACCACATGGAATCGCATCAACATCTCGGAAACCCATCTGAGAAATTTCGCTTTATTCTTTCGGCGCTGTCCGTTCTGGCGATTGTCCTTATATTTGGCGGTTGCTCAAATGAATTTTCATCCGGTCCAGTTTCAGACTTAAAGTGGTCCACTGAGTGGCGTGGGTTCGACCACAATGAAACACGTGCAAAACATTGGATGACCCTGCGTGAAGAAGCAGTAGAAATCCCTGCCTCACCATTGTCCACGCTTGTCGGGAAATATTATGCTATCGGCAACGAACAAAGCACGGCTGAGCAAAATCTCTCTGTGATCTACTTTAGCCCACGTAGCATGGATGTGCTCCACAACGAACGATCAATCCCAGGAACTGTGTATTCACATAAGGGGAAGTCGTATTTGATGGTCGCCAATCCATCCTCCATTTACAGAATCAGCATAGAATCTCACCTAAGCAGGGATCATAGTGTTGGCCCCTTGTCAAATCAATTAACCACCCGAATAGATATTATTGATGATTCATCCCTATACATTGAGTCCTATGGTACATTTGCTTATCATGTCCCTCGTGGGACCTACCGGTTGGTGACTGAAGACCAAGCTCAAACCTTGGCGCAGCGCAAGCGAGACTTGCTGGGACAAGCCAAGGCTGAACGAGAACGAGAGCACCAGGCCTGGGTTGACGGTGGCGGTCCACAGCGTGCTGCCGCTGAACGGCGAAGTCAAAGCTCAACCAGCCAGCGCTCACCTTCGAGAGAGGAGCTCAATCAAGCTCAAAGAGAGCTTGAACGAGCATTCCATGAAGTGCGACGGCAACAAGGCCTGGATTAATTCGCCGACATACCGGAAGCATTCACCTTGGTTCACATTTTCACTCCCTTCGTTAGTCGCCTTGGCGTCCGACGACTAACTAAACCCAATCCATATGGACGCAAGGAGCACCACTGTGTATACGGTAAGGTTCAAGTCCCATAATGCCCACCAATCGTGGACCACCCACGGTTCTTATGGCAATGAGCAATCGGCCCTAAGCAACGCATCCAGAATTTCCGGGAAATATTTCATGGTGCAGGTGGTCACCTCCAATGGGACCGTTATCTGGTCCAGTTAGTGCATTCCGTTGTGTCGGTCGACGCATGACGGTTGGCCTTGAAGCTCTTCCTCTCAATCATTGCAACAACTGTTTTGCTGAATCCCCCCAATTACCCATTGGTTTAATATGCTTGAGGCAGGTGGCTGAAAAGGCTTGAATTCTCACTCCGTTTCGCTATACTTCAATGGTTCCAAATGGGACAGCGCCTGTTTCAACCCGGCTTGGTCGGCGCTCAATAAGTTGGCCTAAGGCGGCAGCATGCCGTTCGCCCGTCGGGGTGAGCGGCATTGTCGTTTCTGGGGCCACATGACCCATGGGGCCGCACATGAATTGGACATCATCAATACCTCGGGACGCAACTGGCCACTGGCATGGGCGAGTGGTCCTGGTGTGGCAATGCACCGACTACCCCGTCATCGGGTATAAACCCATCACAGAGGCCCAGTGGCGAAACTGGCGTCATGCTCGTAAAGTAGCCCCTCGACTGACGAAGGTGCTTGAAGTGCAGATGACCCACGGATTCACGGATAATTACGATGTGATCATTCGTGCAATCACCACGAATGGTGTGGAGTCAGCAGCTGCAGGCTATGGGCGCTTAACGGTCATGAACGATCGGCCCCAAGATTTCATACCCGGCAAAAATGGCGATTATCGGCCACGCTGGCGAGCCATTGAGGGCGTTCCTTTCTATAACGTTATTCGCATTGATGGCTTCGAAACCTTTGAGACTCCTGCGTTGCTTCCAGGTGATCACTCAATTTCTCGGGCGAGAGCCTTCGCCAAGCATGCTCACGAAAACCAAGTTCGAAAAGGCGGTGCCAAAACCCCCTATATTGATCACCCTCGTCGGGTGGCCTGTGCTGTGTTTGACGGTGGTCTGAGCCATGAGGCCGTGGCTGCCGCATGGCTTCACGACGTGTTGGAAGACACGCCATATGAAATAAATGAATTTCCCGAACGAGTGGTGGCTCTCGTTGAATTGCTTACGCACCGAAAGGATCAGGAAACCAAGCATCAGTACCTCGATCGCTTAGAGGCCAGCGGTGATGTGGAAGCCATTGCCATTAAGGTCGCTGACCGCTGCGATAATCTCAAAGAAGGGATGCGTACCCTTGATAACCGCTGGTTGAAAAAGTACCTCCGCACCAGCAAGCGCATTTTAGCGATGGGTACGGCTGTTTCTGCTCCAGGAACTGGATCTTTGAGCGCTCTGATCGCCAGTGCCGAACGCCGCTTAGACGGCGAGGCGGTATGGGATGACTGAATTTTATAAGACCTGGGAATGTGACGGTATCATCGTGGTCGATTGGGGAGCCGCCGCTTTAGTAACGGCCATGGGACGGACCCGCAGTTGGCGTGGGTTTTTGGAGGCTGTTGCCCATTTTGCTGATGGTGAGATAGAGTGGGAGATTAACCAAGAGTTTCTCGGTCGGTCACGACGGCTAGGGAGCTACTCCTTTGCCATGGTGGCAGATCGTTGGTGGGCCTGCTTAGCTGGCCATACCGAACGGGTGTACCACCAACACTTTGCGGCCAGATCATTAACGGCGGACCTCTTCGAGGCGGTAGACATGGTGCATGGCGTGCGCTGCTGGCGCTTGGTTTCCGGTAGACAAGAGGCCTTGGAGGCTGCCCTTCCTAAGGGCGATGTGCTACTTGACTTGCCCCGGAAGATGCGACTCCCATGACGGCTACCCTCAATGTGTCATTGCCAGACCACATTTTCAATTTTCTCCGGGAGATACTGTGACCACCAATGTCCGGAACGGTTTAATTTACGATGCCTGCTATGCGGCCATTGCCCAATGTGACCGTTCCTGGCCTTTAACGCCCATGGCCATTGATGCTGCCATCGCCCAGGTGCTGGATGCGCATGAAATCGATCGTGAAAGCGAATTGGGAAGGGAGCTCACCCAAGGTGCTTGGCGACACTTGATGCTGGAGGAGATTCTTGGCCAAGAGTCGGTGCGCCGGGTTTGCCAGCAATGGCAGGACGAAGGACACGATGGCATCCCTGGTGCCTCGGACTGGAAGGCCTCGAGTTGGAATCGGGGCCGATTGGAGCCCGATGATCCGCCCTACTGGCTGGGCATCTTCATCTACTTCCGAACGGCGGTGGAACCCCTTGTGGAACGCTTCTACCTGCATGGCAACCGTGCTTCGGGCCGCTGGGCCCCTTCTCGCTGGCAAGATATTGATGTCTCGGTTTTGGATGCCGAAGTTCGGCGGACACTGGAAACAATGGCCCCCCAGAGTGGACATTTACTCGGGGAAACAGGAAAGGGGTAAACGATGATGACCCGCTGCGTACAATGGAATCGCTTTCTGGGCTGCCGACAGCCTAGGAGGTCTGAGAATGTCCGATCCATTCAGCGCCGCCAGACACCGTCTGCGCCGCCACCGTAGTCGCAAACACGCCCAAAGAGTTGCCCGTCGCTGCGCCGCCAGGGTTTATCCGCCCATGTTGGTCACGCCCTGGCATCCTGGTGGTCGATACCAAGGAGAGACGAGCACCGAGGAGTCCGATTGGCGCAACTGGTTGGGAAGGTGGCGATGTGGCCATCTCAGCGGCAACCTTCACCGCCACCGTGGGCAAGGAGCCAACTCTTGCCGTGCCGACAGCATCCACGGCTCCGGCCTCGT
The DNA here is from genome assembly GCA_007693455.1 of Planctomycetota bacterium. GTDB lineage: Bacteria > Planctomycetota > UBA11346 > UBA11346 > UBA11346 > REDP01. The sequence continues at coordinate 20,237 of REDP01000238.1, forward strand.
GTCCCTCGCCTACCTCCGCTGGTTGCAAGCCGCCAGCGAGGAGGATGAAGCCACCGACGAATGGGACCTCTCAGCCTTGGCCATACGCAATCGCAACCGTCAGCATCGCTTCTGGCACCGTAACCGCTCCGGCCGCCGTGGATCTCAGCGATCACGCCGCCGCCACTAAAGTCCCCCCCAGCGGTCAAGCCCCCTTAAAACAATGCTGTCGTGGTTCGGCAAACCGCCGGATTACCCACCCTCGTCCAGAACCATCCAGAACTCAAGGAGCCCCCATGCGGCCAAAAAGTTGTCCCCAAGTTGTCCCCGCCCACGCTAGAAGCCATCCAGGCCAAAAAATAACCCCTGTAAGTCCTTGGACCTACAGGGGTTATTCTGGAGCGGGTGATGAGACTCGAACTCACGACCTACAGCATGGCAAGCTGTCGCTCTAGCCAACTGAGCTACACCCGCGTGAGGGTGGGACTTATATGGAGGGATCTCAGAACGTCCAGTGCTTTTTCTTCGCGGCGGTCTGTGGACGGCCTTTGCCAAGACAAACCTTGACCGCGCGGATCGACAAGGACTGTGGTAAAGCATTTGTCTTGGCCTGCGATGATCGGGCGGCGCGTGGCCGTCCGGATGTTCTGGAGCTGGGAAATACTCGAGGAGAATTCCAATGCCCATGAAACTCAAGCGCAGCGTTGGTCTGCCCGCCGCCCAGGGCGCCGAATTGGCCGCCGAGCGGGCGCGCCTTCGCCAGTACCTGGATCTGAAGCTGGCCGCCACTGGCTGCCCCAGCGCCGATCACGGGGCCAACGATCATGGGCTGCTGGAGGTCGCCGAGGATCTGCTGCACAGCTATCAGGAGTCTGGGCGCCTGCTCTCGGAGCATCTGCCGCCCATCGACCGCCGGCTGCAGGACTTTTTGAATGAGCACCTGGACGCAGAGGCGCCGGAGGGCGTGCCGCAGCTGCCACGCGGCACCCTAATCCTGGATCGCCACGGCTTGGCCCGCGAGCTATCGGTGCCGCACAATGCGGATTACCACCAAAGCCCGCTGATTACCAGCTACCGCTGCGCCAATGGCGTGATGCATAACCCGGTCAATGACCGGCGCACCACCCAGGGCGTCTTCCATGTCGCCGAGGGCGGCCTGCCCATCGCCGGCGATAAGAAGGCAGTGCCCCTGGCCACCTTCGCCAAGCTGCTGGCCACCGCCCTCAAACCGCCGGCGGATCTCATGCAGCTGCCCTACACCGCCCAGCAAACCCAGCAGGCGGCGACCTGGGTCAGCCTCATGCTGCGCCCCATGGTCTGCCCTGCGGTGCCGGGGATGAGCGATGGTAAGCGCTTTGAAGTGCGCTTTTTCGCCCCCGGTTCGATGGTCGCCAATTTGGACTTTGTGGAGTCGGTGTTTGGCAATGCCGGTGATCCCCTGCTGCCGGAAAACGATGCCGCCCTCGATCCGGAAACCTGGACCGGGCATTCGGGCTGCGTGATCCTGGCCCCGCACCTCATCCATGTCACCAAAAAGGCCATGGGCCTGCCCCATGTCGACCAAGCAACGGCGCGGCAAAAGGCCGAGGGCATGTGCTGGAGCGAGCCCGACGAGCGCTACAACGATGGCGGCGCCTTTAAGATCACCTGCCGCACCGAGGCCGGAGTAATTATTACGGTGATTGCCGATAATTATTTCGGCTATTGCAAGAAAGAGGTGAAGACCCAAATCAGCTTTTCGGCCAATCTCTTCGGCCTCGCCGAGGAAGAGCACGCCGGCGGCGCCCTGGCCTTCCCCTGCTATAGCCTGGGCAACCATTTTTATCCCGATTCCCAGGTCTCTGATGGTTCCTACACCCTGACCGAGGCCCTTTCCCTGCTCGGCGACGATGTCGAGCGCCAGCGCGAAGGCCATGCCGTGGACCGCGCCTGGCCGCAGGTGGTCTACATCCCCGAGGATGCGCAGATCGATGCGGAAACCCTGCAGGTCAGCTGGCGCCACCAGGGCAGCGAGTACCATATCCCCCTGCTGGCCGACCATTACTATGTGCACCCCTCCGGCTATCGGGTGGAATTGCGCAAACACGCCGGCGCCAGTTCCTGGCGCCTCGTGGGCACCCTGCCCCGGGTCACCATGTGCCATAAGCCCTGCACGGTGAGCGGCGGTGGTAAGTCGGAAATTTCCAAATCCATTTCCGATGCGATTATTTACGGCCCCTTTTATGTCCACGATATTGAAGCCGATCTAGCCCAGG
>REDP01000191.1 GCA_007693455.1 Planctomycetota bacterium
AGCGCCTATTGGACCCACCTCAGCATTGATGCGGTACGGGATGAACGAGGCGAGATTGCTTATTATGTCGGCGTCCAAAGCGATATCAGCGATCGGGAAAGTCGTGATCAGGAAGTGCGAGAAATCCGTGATCGCTTGCAGGTGGCTACTGATGCCGGGAATCTAGGGGTTTGGGAGTATCGCATTGCCAGTGATCAATTGATATGGGATAATGAGATGCATCGGGTCTATGGCACTGATCCCAGCGCCTTCAATTCCACCATCGCTGACTGGCGGGCCACGGTCTATCCTGCGGATGCGCCGGCTGTGGAAGCCGCCCTGCAGGCCCTGATTGCACACGATAGTCCATTTGAGGTAGAGTTTCGCATTACTCGTCCCGATGATGGGCGGCAGCGCTGGCTGCGCGGGCGGGCGCAGGTAATTCGCGATGCCCAGGGGCAGCCGGAAAAGGTTATCGGCATTAATGATGATATTACCGAGCGCAAACTGGCCTTTCAGCAGTTAGATAACTTTTTTAGCGTGGCCCTGGATCTTTTGTGCATTGCCACCCTGGATGGGCGCTTTGTCCGGGTTAACGCGGCCTGGGAAGAGACTTTGGGCTATGCGCCTGGAGCATTGGATGGCCGCTCCTTTTTAGACTTGGTACACCCGGATGATCAGGATGCCACCCTGGCTGCCATGGCGAACCTGGACCAGGACCAGCAGGTACTGAATTTTATCAATCGCTACCGCCATCAGGACGGCAGCTATCGCTGGATCGAGTGGCGCTCCTCGCCCAAGGACGGCCTGATCTATGCCGCGGCCCGGGATATTAGCTCCAACCGCGCCCTCCAAGAAAGCCTGCAGCGCACTAGCGATCTTTTGGAACGCACCAACGACATCGGCCGCGTTGGCGGCTGGGAAATTGATCTCACCACGGGAAAACTGTGGTGGAGTAAAGTCACCCGCGAATTGCATGAGGTCGACGATAATTTTCAACCGGTGATCGAACAGGGCATCGAATTTTACAAACCCGGCCACGACCGCCAAGTGATTACCCAGGCGGTGGAACGGGGTATGCGCGAGGGCAGCCCCTGGGATGTGGAGCTACGCCTGATCACCGCCAAGGGCAATGAGCGCTGGGTGCGCGCCGCCGGCTGCGTAGACAAAGATGGCGATCAGGTGCTGCGCATCTATGGCTCGTTCCAGGACATCGACCAGCGCAAGCGCGCTGAATTGGCGCTGGAAGAAAGCCAGCAGCGCTTTAGTTCCATCGTCAATACCCAGCAAGAACTGGTCTGCCGCTTTTTGCCCGATACCACCCTGACCTTTGTCAACGATGCCTATGTGCGGGCCTTTGCGCCAAAGCAGGATAAAAGGCTGCTCCTTGGCCAAGACTGGATTCGCTGGGTTCCAGAGGATGAACGGCCTGCGATTTTTCAGCGCCTGCGCTCCCTCTGCCCCGATCAGCCAGAGCAGACCTACGAACATGCTGTACGCTTGGCCAATGGGCAAGAGGCCATCCACCAATACACTGACTTAGCCCTCTTTGATGAACAGGGTAAGGTGATTGAGTTTCAATCGGTGGGACGAGATATTACCGAGTTACGCCAGGCCGAGGAGGCCCTGCGCCGTGAGCGCGATCTCTTCTCTGCCGGCCCAGTGTTTACCATTGTCTGGCGACCGGAGCCTGGCTGGCCCATGTCCCAGGTTTCGACTAATGTGCGCGAATCCTTAGGCTACAGCAGCGACGAGATGACCAGCCCCGGATTTCATTTTGCCGACCTCATTCACCCCGATGAAATCGATGCCATTGCCGCTGAAAGCAATAACTATATCGCCCAGGGCATTGATAACTTTGAGCAATCCTATCTTCTGCGCCATAAAGACGGAACTTACCATTGGTATTACGATTTCACCCAAATCGTCCGCCATGGGGACGGGAGCGTGGCCGAGATTCGTGGCTATCTCTTTGATCAAAGTCAGCTCAAAGAGGCCGAACAGCGCCTGGCAGACCAGCGTCAGCGCCTCACCCATATTATTGACGGCACCCAGGTGGGCACCTGGGAGTGGAATGTGCAAAGCGGGGAAACGATTTTCAATGAGCGCTGGGCCCAGATCGTTGGCTATTCTCTGGAAGAGTTACAGCCCGTCTCCATCGACACCTGGCTCTCTTTCGTTCATCCCGATGATGGACCTGCTTTAGGGGCTGCCCTGGAAGCCCACTTTCGCGGCGAAACCCCCTCCTATGACCACGAATGTCGCATGCGCCACCGCGATGGCCATTGGGTATGGGTGCAGGACCGTGGGCGGGTGGTCTCGTGGACCGATGACGGCAAACCGCTGATGATGTTTGGCACCCACGCCGATATTACGGCACGCAAAGAGGCCGAATTGGCTTTGGCCGTGCAGGAAAATCAGTACCGCAGTTTAGTGCAAAACATTCCTGGCATTACCTATCGCTGCCTCATGGATGCCGATTGGACCGTACTGCATGTCAGCGACTTTGTTGAGTCAATGAGTGGTTATCCAGCCACCGATTTTCCCCATAATAGCGTACGCTCTTTTGTCTCAATCATGCATACCGAGGATCAACAGCGCATCGCCGACACCATTGCCGAGGCGGTGACACAGCGGCAACCCTGGGAAATCGAGTACCGTCTCCTTCACCGCGACGGGAGCATACGTTGGGTCAATGAAAAAGGCCGGGCGGTGCGCGATGATCAAGACGCCGTGGCCTACCTTGATGGTTTTATTCTCGATATTACTGAACAGCGCCAAGCCCGTGAACAATTGGCCGCTGAGGAACGGAAATTCCGTGCCCTTTTTGACCTTTCGCCGGTGGGCATTGCCCTTAATGACTATGAGACGGGTCAGTTTATCGATGGTAATGCGGCCCTCTTAGCGCCCACCGGTTATACCCATGAGGAGTTTGCCGCGTTAAGCTATTGGGATATCACCCCCCGTGAATACGAGCCGGATGAGGCCCAACAATTAGCCAGCATGGAAGCCACCGGGCGCTATGGTCCCTACCGCAAGGAATACATCCGCAAGGACGGCAGTCGCTATCCGGTTTTGCTCTATGGCTTTAAAACCATGACCAGCGAAGGGCGGCCGGTTATTTGGTCGATCATCCAAGATATGAGTGCCATCGCCGCCGCCGAACAGGCCCTGCGCGACAACCAGCAGCTGCTCAATACTATGTTGGATAATGTGCAGGATATGGTGTTCTCGGCCACTTGGCCGGATCGCCAGGTGCTATTTATGAGCCCGGCGGTGGAACAAATCTGCCAACACCCCGCTCAGGATTTTGTCGATAATCCCAGCTTATGGATCAGCATCATGCATCCCGAAGACCGGGATACGGTGCCCCAGCTGGCCGATGAACTACTGAGTCAAACCGGGGGGGCAGCCCTGGAGTATCGCATACTGCGCCCCGATGGCAGCCTGCGCTGGCTGGCTGATAATACCCGCCTGATTACGGATACCCACAGCGGCCAGCAGCGCATTGTCGGCTTGGTCAGCGACATCACCATGCGCAAGCAGGCAGAAATGGATCTCCTGCGTGCCAATGAGGAATTACAGGCAGCCACCGACCACGCGCAATTAGCCACGCAGGCGGCGGAAAGCGCGCAGATGCTGGCGCAGCAACATGCCGAAGAACTGGCCACCGAACGCGACTTTCTCGATGCGGTACTGGAAGCCACCACCGCTGGTATCTGGGATTGGAATCTGGAAACCAATGAGGAATACCTCAGCCCCGCCTTTAAGGCGATGTTTGGCTATGCCGATGATGAAATGGAGAATAGCCCCGAGGCCTGGCAGCGGATTATCTTCCCCGAAGATTTACCCCTTACCGTAGCAAGCTTTGAGCGCCATTGTGCCAGCCGTGGCAAAGTGCCGTTTAATAACTATGTGCGTTATTTTCACAAAGACGGCTCCACCGTCTATGTGCTGTGCTCGGGCAAGGTGATTAGTTGGGGCGAAGATGGCACAGCCCTGCGTGCCGTGGGCTGTCATGTGGACCTCACGGAAATCTATCGCATTCGCGAGGATCTCGAACAGGCCCGAGAGCGCGCCGAGGCCGCTAACCAATCCAAGTCCGCCTTCCTGGCTAATATGAGCCACGAAATTCGCACCCCGATGAATGGGGTACTGGGCATGTCGGAGCTCTTACTGGGCACCAATCTGGACGCCCAGCAGCAGGAATGGGCGCAAACCATTGTCGCCTCCTCAGAGCATTTGCTCACCATTATTAACGACATTCTCGACTTCTCGCGCATTGAATCGGGCAAGATGAGCATTGAGTGCATCCGCTTTGATCTGCCCAGTCTGGTCTACGATACCCTAGAGCCCTTCCGCGCCCGAGTGGCTGGTTCGCAGGTGGAATTATTGGTACGTATCGATCCCGAACTGAGTCGCTATCAGATGGGTGACCCCAGTCGCATCCGCCAAGTCCTCACTAATCTGGTGGGTAATGCGGTGAAATTCACCGAGCAGGGTCATATTTTCCTGGAAGTCAGTTCACAAAATGGCCTCTGCCAGTTTGCCATTCACGACACCGGCATCGGAATTTCCGAGAAAGGCCAAGCAGCCCTCTTCCAGCCCTTTGAGCAGGAAGACAATTCCACCGCCCGCCGCTTTGGCGGCTCAGGGCTGGGCCTGGCCATCTGCCGGCGCTTGGCGGAATTAATGGGGGGCAGCATTGGCCTTGAAAGCGTCCAGGGCAAGGGTTCTACCTTCCGGGTCCATGTGGCGATGGCAGCGGCCGAGGATCAGGGCGACGGCACTTCCCTGGGACGGCCACCGGTACTCACCGGTAAACAGGTACTCATCGTCGATGACACCGCCCTCAACCGCCAGATTATGCGCGAACAACTCAGCCTGTATGGGGTCCAATGCGCCGAAGCCGATTCTGCGGCCGATGGCTTGGCCGCCATTCGCGATCAGCGCTTTGACGGGGTGATTCTTGATTTGCATTTACCCTTGATGGATGGTATGGCCCTGGCCCGCGCCATTCGCACAGATCACCCCACCCTGCCCCTGATGATTTGCACCAGTTCCGCCAGCCCTGGTGATGGGGCCGAGGTGTTTGCCGCCGGCATCTGGGGCTACGCGGTCAAACCCTGCCCGCGGGAGGTGCTGGCGGGAATCTTGGCCCGCGTCCTGCGCGGAACGCCACCGGCGCTGATTACCCG
>REDP01000064.1 GCA_007693455.1 Planctomycetota bacterium
GCTTAGGCGTGGAGCTGCTCTTGGAGGTGGTCAAGGGCTCGACTGCCGATGTCTAAATGACCGGCAAACCAGCCATCGCCGGCATAGGCCTCTAGGTCGTCGAGGATGTGCTCGGGCTGGCGGCGATTGGCAAGGAGGTCGGCGTAAGAGGTTGTTATCGCCGAGACTCCTGCCTCGTTGCAGTCTGCCAACTCTAGCACCCAAGCATCGACAAGGCCACGGGTGCGGATGGCGTGCTGTGGGGAGGCGAGACGACGCCCTTCCCAGATAACCGTGGTGCCGCCACTGCGGCGCTCTATTTCATAAGGGAGGCCGCCCTCTCGCTGGCTGGCGCGCATATGGCGGCGCTGGCCTGGTTGCAAGTCATGGTCTTGACGGGTGAGCATGGCTGGCACTTGGCCATGGACAATGAGGGCCACAGCGGGCTGCGCCGCCGCACGCAGGGCCACACGCGCAACTTCGCGAGCGCTGCACTCAAGGCTCAAGACAACTCCCTGGGCACCACTGGCGGCGAGCATCTGGACGGTTTCCTGAGAGCAGGCATTGCAGTGTACATCTGCCATGACCGGCACCCCTGCCGCCCGAGCCGCGCGAATAATCCCCAGATTGCCAGCCACCACAGGAAGACCAAGCTGGGCATAGTGAGGGCTGGGCGATTGCAGGGCTCCCTGACGGAGCCACACGCGGCCAACCAGGGCGGGAGGGAGGCTCATCTGCGGCGGTTGCGCAGGATCATCGCAGCGTAGACACGGATCATCCAACCATACCTGGTCAGCACCCGCCTGCAGTGCCGCGTGGGCCGCGGAAAGACTGGCCACCGCTACCCATAGGGCGGTGCTACGCCGCTGGGGAGTCAGGTCTTTGACGGGGGAGGGGCGGTAGGCGATGCGGCGGGGAGCCGCCACAGGTAATTGCTGCATGGCGTGGCGCCGCAATGCTTTGAGGACTTTGCTGGGAACAAACGCGGGCTGTGGCGCTTCGAGGTGAACCTCCCGTAAAACGTAGCCACTGCCACTGCACTGCCCGAGAGCCTGGCGCAGGGACGCTTCATCTAAGGCCTTCGCTTGCGCGGGCTGCACGGGCGCATCGCCGCACACTTCCACCTCCTGGTCACCGGTGCTCAGGATAAGGCGCGGCAGGGCTCCTATGGTTGCCTGGAGTCGGGCCCGCAGGGGGTATCCGCCGCGGGGCGCACGCGCCAGTGGCACCGCCGCCATCGCGGCCTGAGCCTCCTGCTCACGGCGCTGGTCGGAATTGCGGCGCAGGGGTGTTCCTGAGGGAATACGCGGCCCGCGCTGCTCGACCCGAACTCGGCATTGCCAGAGATCCGGGCCCGCCGCAGCTACGGCAACCATTTGCAGACCCCCGCGAAAACCATTGTGGATGTAGGTGTATCCCTGGCCTGGACGCGGAGCAAGGGAGGCGCGCAGTACGGCCTGTCCCTGATGGCGGTCCAGGCGCATGAGATAGCCATCGGCCACATCATCCTCCTGCTGATGGATGCTCAGTCGCGATGAGGCATCGTACACTCCCTGCAGAGGGGTACTGGTAAAGGGCCGGGCAAACACCGTGCGCAGGGTGTCGTGGCGCTCCTGCCCGGATTCCGCGCGACCATTGCGCCAGGCATCCAGGGCACGGGCATAGGCTGAAGAGACGGCATAGACATACTCTGGCCCTTTGAGACGGCCTTCGATTTTGAAGGACGCCACTCCAGCATCAGCCAAGGCCGAAACCTGGTCCAATAAGGACAAGTCACGCATACTGATATGGGTGTCGACCTGTCCGCGACTGTCCTCGTAGACAAAACGACAGTTCTGCGCACAGGTTCCACGATTGGCACTGCGGCAGCCGGCAAAATTACTCATCAAGCACTGGCCGCTAAAGGCGTAGCAGAGTGCTCCGTGAACAAAATGCTCAATTTCAACGCCGTGATCGCGTCCCGTCTCAATACATGCGCCTAGTTCAGATAAGGATAGTTCACGGGCAACAATAACCCGCTCGGCGCCGAGGTCTGCCAGGGCAGCAATCTGACTCGGGTGATGCACGCTCATTTGAGTGGAAGCGTGACGGGGTAATTGGGGAAGGTGGCGACGCAGGAGCCCCCATAAGCCAAGATCCTGGATGATTGCCGCATCAACACCTGCATCACTGGCGGCTGCTGCCATGTCCAAAGCCTTGCCGTATTCATCATCGTGGAGCAGGGTATTCAGCACTATATAGCACTTGAGGCCGTGATGATGGAGATACGCAACATGATCGGGAAGGTCGGCAAGGCGAAAGTTTTCAGCGCGGCCACGGGCATTAAAATGGCGCAAGCCCAAATACACCGCATGGGCACCACCGGCAACTGCGGCAGGGAGGCAGTCTGGCGAACCAGCCGGAGCTAAAATCTCGGGCATACTCATGACTGCACTATGAGCCGGATAGACGGGAATAAAGAAGAAAGCTTGAGCGTAATCCAGGACTATTAACAGTTGGCCCCGAAAGCGTCACTCTCCTGAGCCTCCTGCACAAACGCCAGGCAAAACACCAGCATTGAGCCGCTTTTTTATCCTGAAAAGCATGTCCCACGAAGGAGGCACTCTTTTTCCCGGACAAGTATTGGGGGGCTCTGGGGTCCGCACAAAGACACCGCGCTTGATTAGGCACTACGATAGCGCTGCATCCAGGCAAAGAGCGCATCACCTGGGCAGATGGTTGGCGCCCATTCACGGTGACCGCGCACCACCGCACGAGACAGGTGATAACGCCGCAACTGCGCATCCAATAAACGCTGAGTGGCGGCCAATTGGCGTTGATTGGGGAGCTCGCGCTCGAAATTGCCAATCAATGAAACACCTAAATTATGACGATTGTTGGTGCCGCCGGAATGGGCGCCCTGACGATCCACACGGCGTCCCTCATAGACCATGCCATCACGACCAACCAAATAATGGTAGCCAATATCAGCCCAGCCTAATTGGCGATGATAGCGACAAATATTATGCACCACCTCCTTATCAGACAGTCCGCGCATGCCAGGATATTCATCAGTATGATGCAGGGTAACGTAACGCACACCATTCATGAGGTCCCAGTTACTTCCTGGATCCATGGCATTCCATTCATGGCGGCGCACCAAGCCACTCTCTCCAACCCTACCGATGGCGGGGTCGGGTTGTTCGCTAGCCACTTCCTGAGCCAGCTCACGGGCCCCTGCGGGTAAGTGCAGACGCTGCCCGGAACGCAGGGTACGAGAGTCCAAGCGATTGAGGTGAATTAATTGCCCCACATCAAGCCCATAGCGGGCAGCAACCATACTGAGAGTTTCCCCATCACGCACCACATGCACCGAGGTTTCGCCGGCAGCCATACTACGACCGCCGCAGCCAGTCAGCACTACGGCGCTCGCCGCGAAAACAAACTGTCGCCGCGACAATCTTAACCCAGAAGAGGGCCGGAGTGGTCCATCATTATTCATAGAAGCCATGCCTACTCTCTCCAGCTCTCCAGCTCGCCCGCTAACCCGAAAATCTGCCACAAATGACTAGCAGAGTAGGGTATATTTGCAAGCCCTATTACCGCGCGCGCCGAGGACGGGACTACGCTAGCTCGGCAAGGGATACCCACAATGCAGGGCTTGTGCGAATACAACATCCCTTAACCGGGAGGCCATCTCGGCCGATGACACAATCGGCGTGAATGGGGGCTCCCCAAAACGGCTGGCATGATGACCTACCGCCCCAGACAGAGAGCCCCTCATGAATAATAGGCGGGCCAGCGCCCAGACTTTCAGTCGGCTACGCCCAAGGCCTCCACGATTGCAGCCGTTATCTGCCGCATCTGGCCGATATAGGTATCACTTTCACTGCCTTCTGGACCGAGGGAATCAACGTTAAGGGGTGCGGCCAAGGGCACGCCAGCCTCTCGCGCCACCACGGCCAGGAGGCGATTGTCGGTGGTGGATTCGGGGAAAACCGCCGGCACACCAGCCTCGGTTATGGCCTGCGCCAACTGCGCCAAATGCCGCGGTGAAGGATCCGCGACGTCGGTGGACAGCGTTCCCAGGATTGATCCCACACTACGGAAGCCGTAATCACGGATAAAATAGCCCAGGGTATCGTGGGTGGTCACCAACACTCTTCGCTCTTCAGGGATTTGTGCCAGCTCCTGGAGCATCCACGCGTGGAGCTCCTGCAAACGAGCATCATAGGCCGCAAAGCGCTCGGCATAGTACGCGGCCCCATCAGGATCGGCTTCACTGAGTGCATCGCGAATTGCCGCCACGGCCTGACGCGCAGTAACGACGCTGGTCCAAATATGCGGGTCGTATTCATGACTATGGTCATGATGGTCGTGGCCGTGGTGATCATGGCTATGATCGCTGTGGTCATGGCTGTGATCGTCGTGGCTATGGCCGTGGGTGCCGTGGTCGTGATCGCCATGTTCGTGATGGCCGTGGTCGTGATGACCGTGGTCGTCATGACCGTGGCCGTGGTCGTGGTCGTCATGGCCGTGGTCGTCATGGCCGTGGCCGTGGCCGTGGCCGGGCAGCAACTGGACCATGCGTGAAAGCACCGTCACCCGTTGATCATCCGTATTGAGGGCTGCCTCAATGCCTGGTTCCATGCCAGCACCAATCAAAAAGACGGCGGTGGCCTCCGTCATCCGTGCCACCTGGCGAGCCGTTGGCTCAAACACATGGGGGTCGCTACCACGGGGAACAACGGTGGTGACGTCTACTCGATCGCCACCAATTTCAGCCACCCAATCCCCAACAATGCTAAAGCTAGCCACCACCGCCATGGGTTGATCACTGGTTGCGGCTTCAGACTCCTGATCCGCATCACCACAGGCCAGTAAGAAGGCCGCACAGATGAGGCCAAGCATGGCCGCAAGATACACACGTAGATGAGACATAACTACTCTCCTTAATGCTCTACCTGGGGAGCCACTGCGTGACTCATGTGCGCGGACAGTAAGGACCTTTTAACTTTTGCAATCCTGTTGCATTAGCTGGGGACAGGAATACCCGCTTTGCGGACGTTTTCTGCTGGCCGATCAGGAGATCAATGACATGAAGCATTTGCGATACGCAGGCGCGTGGCCTGATCGAGCCCCAACGGGGCTCCGTAGCCCAGCCCAGGGTTGCGCCACAGGCGCTACCCTGGGAA
>REDP01000063.1 GCA_007693455.1 Planctomycetota bacterium
ATGATCCATGGAATGGTTCCCACAGCTATATTGCTGCCTATAAATACATGTTAGATGCTGGACATCCCCAGGTGCGTTTCTGGGAAATCCAAGACATCCGTCACAGCAGCAGTCCTCTTAACCTCTACCACGTCCATCAATGGCTGTGGCATCAGGTGCGAGAGTAGTCGATCAACAACAGGCAGGCCATATGTGCCAGTGACTCTTCGCGCCAGCCGCCAGTCGTCCTTCGCAGCCATGATCATTGTCCTGGCGCTTCTCGTAGGAGACTGGGGGAGGCCTGAGCCTTGGCCATGGTGGTGCCGTTGTTCTGAGGCTGGCTGCGCTTAGGCTCTGCCAGCCTGGGCGCAGTGCACGGTAATTTGGCAGTGAGCAGCTTGCTGATAGGGCACGCAGGCGCCGTCCACGGCCTGGCCGTCGACGCTGAGCTGAGGCGGGCTGCCGGGGGACAGGTCGGCGGTGATGTCTACCGTATAGCGGCAGCCGTGCAGGACTCGTTCCACCTGTACCTGGGGCCAGGAGGCGGGAAGCCGAGGGGCGATCACTAGGCCATCGACCGTAGCTTGAACCCCAAGGATGTGCTCCACCGCGATCAGCATGCCCCAGGCCACGGTGCCGGTGCCAATGGTGCCGCTGCTGCGGCCAAAGCTGGGATGGCTCAGATTACCAAACCAGGCGTTATGCTGCCAGAAGGGGGCTTGGCCACTATGCTCAACGGGATTGTCGGGGTTACTGGGCAATACCCGGCGCAGGGTATCATAGGCAGCATTGCCATCACCCATTGCTGCCTGGGCGGCAGCCCAAAAGGCAGCGGAGTGGCAATAGATACTGCCATTTTCAGTGCTGCCGGGCACCTTTAAACTCAAACGTCCCACCTGCGGATCCCATCCCTGATAGGATGGGTGGAGGAGAAGTGGTCCACAAGGAGTGGCGAGGTGCTGTTTGACGCTGGCGGTGCAGGTGGCGGCTTGCTGCTCATCGGCGCTGCCGCTTAAAATCCCCCAGGACTGGGCATTCAGCCAGATGCGGCCATCATGGTGGTCGCCAAAGCGTTTTCCTTCATCGTCGATGCCGTAGGCAAAGCGATCCCCCGCCCACAGTTGCTCATTGGTGGTGGCGTTGAGTTCATCTGCCACGGCGGCGCAGCGCTCGGCCAGGGCTGTATTTCGGTGCTTGGCGGCCAAAGGCTGCAGCAGGCGGCAGGCATAAGCTAGGGCCATGGTGGCCCAGCCGCTACCACCGCGGCCCTGACGGCCAGGGCCGTTGAGGGGGTCGGTCCAGTCGCCATCGTGCATGCGGATGAGGCCGTGTTGGCCGCGATCGGCAAAACTTTCTTCCATGGCCAGGCGCAAATGTTCGATCAGGGGCGCGCTGCCGCCATCGGCAAAGGGCAGGTCCTCATCCAGCCAGCTGAGTTCACCTGCTTGCTGAATGCTGTGGCACCAGCAGATGATCAACCAAATACCGCCGTCGTTGTGGCGGAAATTGACCAGGGGATGGTTGGGTTTTTCCCCAGCACGGGTATTCCACACCTTGAGATGGCCATCGCTGCCTTGCCCGGCGGTGACCGCCTGCAGAAAAGGCTTGGCAGCAGTGGGGTTAAAGATGGCGTAGCCCATGGCGTCTTGTAATTCATTGCGCCATGGCGTGCTAATGCCATTGCGCCATAAGCGCGCTTCCCACAACAACTCCTTCTTCCACCAGGTATTGACAAAACGATCCACGTCGGGATCGGGAGTGCTGATCAGCAGGCGCTGTTGCTCCTCCTCCCAGGCCGCTTCCAGAGCGGCTTGCTCGGCAGCAATGGCGCCCTCGGCCAGGAGATCGGCTACTGGTGCCTGATCGGGGTGCACCACGGCGCCAGCAATAAAGGAGACCTCCCAGACATCGCCGGCAGGCAGTTCCACCTGGTATTGCAAGGCGGCACAGGAAGGCTCTAAGGCAGCTGGCCGCGAAGGCAGACCATCGCGCACCCCCTCCGGCACCGCGCCAGGGGGGCTGGCGCCGAGGAAATCCCGGTCGCAAGCCGCCCAGGTATCCGGGGTTAGGGTGGGGGCCACAAACAGCCAGTTGGCGCATTGGGAGAGGGGTTGATAATCATCCCAGGCGGCATGATGGGGGAAATCATGACGCAGCATCATCCCGTGCTGGTCATCCCAATAGCCCTGCGATCCCATAAAGCCCGCTGCCGGCTGAAAGAGGGCACTGGTGATGCCCAGCTGCTGCGTTTGGCGGCCGAGATTGCGCACCCGTACCGTCCATACTTCGCGCTGACCTTGGCGGGGTACTAAAGCCTGCCACTCTACCTCGACTTCGCGCCAGCGGCCAATAATCCGAGTCCAGCAGGGGGCATGAATCACCCGCCACTGGGCCCCATCGGGCTGCGGAATGGGCCATCCGCTGGGGCACCAACAAGCCCCATCGGCAAAGCGCAGCCACAGCTGCCGCTGACCGCGGCCCCAGCTTTGAATCCTCGGCTCGCGATTAAAACTTAGGCCATTGCCGTAGCCATCCACCCGTAGGTAAACCGAATCGTTAAAGAGATAGTTCCACCACGCACCGCCGATGCGGGGGTCATGGACTTCCGTGTGGCCGTTATCATCCCAATTCCAGGAGGGGTTCATGGCGGTCCTTTGCTTATGGGCTGTGGATATGTGGATTGAACATTACTATCCGGCCTGACTCGGGTGATCAATGAAAAGCCATTATCGCTGTATAATTATCGGCGGTGTGATTGTCCCACTATCTGATGGTATTCTTCCACGAGCAGACTTTGACTATTGTAACGGCGGTAATGTATGCTGGACGATATCGCCAGGGAGGAGTCCGGAATCAATCCTTAGTTTTATGAGAGCTCACACCCTCTGAGAATGAAAAACCTTTGTTCTTGAGAGCCTTAAGCCAGCATTACTATGCTACTATGGCTTACTGGTTGCGCCCGATGACTGCAGCTGCACTGACCCGTATTGTTTGGTTTCAACGCTTTCTGATTGTCGGTTTTGTACTATGTTTGCTGGTTTGGTTTTTAGGCCCGCTGGTTGCAGAGGATTGGTACCACGTCCTTCTATGGAAGGTGCAGATAAGTATAGCAATTCCAGCATGGTTGCTATTGGGCCACTTACGAGCAAGTTTCTTTGACCGCCTACTTGCAGCGGCCCTGTGCTTATGGCCTGGAATTGGTCTTATCTTCGCCATGATTATTAACCACCAAACGACCAAGGCACTTACCTTCAATGGCTATCAAGTTGGCTTGTGGGGCGCGCGCGGGGGTGCGCCTTTCATCCCCCAAGAATAATGCCAAGGCATTTGTTGGGAGAGTGCACGCGCTGGCGAGATCATTGTTGCGGTCGCCACGTACGCCTTTTTGCATCCATGCTATACAAGCAGAAGTGAGGCTTTAATCTCTATCAGCTATGCATGCACTCTTACATATGGTATGGGCGGACCTCTGTTTTGCCCATTGGCGCTGGGATGCCAAAGATATTGCCCAACGCTTGCCGCGTGGGCTTAGCCTCGACTGTAGTGACGGCAGTGCTTGGCTAGGGGTGGTCCCTTTTCGCATGCAGAGGGTGCGCCCTTTGGGCCTCGGCTTACCTGGTGGGCGTGGAGAATTTTTAGAGCTCAACCTGCGTACCTATGTTCGTGATAGTCAGGGTCGGCCTGGAGTCTGGTTCTTTAGTCTCGATTGTAGCGATCCTGTTGCGGTGGCGATGGCTCGTTTTGGATTTGGTCTGCCCTACCGCCGCGCCACCCTTACTGCCTCGGCGGTGGGCGAAGGGCGCCCAGTGGCCTATGCAGGCCGTATTGTTGGTGGACCGGTGCACTACGTTTGGCGGCAAAGCAGTGCTTGGCGCCGAGCTGCGGCGGATCCCCTTGAGGCTTTCCTGCTTGAGCGCTACCGCCTTTTTGCCAGGCGCCAGGGCAGTCTCGTCACTGGGCAGGTGGCACATGCACCGTACCACATCGCCAGCGCTCATCTGCGCCTTCACAGCGATGCAAGTTTTATCGGCAACGGTTTTACTCCGCCCTGTCGCCCGCCAGATCACGTGGCCATAGCTCGTCCCGTAGCCGTGCGCGCGAGTTCGCCACAGCGAGTAGAAATCGGTGGGCGTACAAAACCCTAGTAGCTGAGAGTCTCACCCCAGGCTTGGGGGAGACCATTGACGTCAGGACGAAGACAATTTCAGATGCCGTGCCGGCTGTCTATTGATCGATCACTATTCCTCCTTGGTCACGCATCGTCGGGCCTGTAGGATTTAAAAGCTGTCTGTATTCCTTACTATCCAGGAGTCCCGCTTATGACCAGTGCGCACGTCTCTATTTATTGTGCCCCCAGTCTCGATGTGTTTGCCCAAACAGTGAGCGATTTGCGGGCTGAACAGAGCATCCTGCAAGAAGCGGCGATAGCGGTCCAAGGGGAAGAAGTTGCCTTTGCCTTGTGCGGCACAAGCCCTGATTTTACCGTAGTCTTTGCCGCGCCAATCAATGAACGTATGGAGGATGATGATCTTCAGTTGTTGGCGCAAGGGGTTGTGGACTATTACCATAGCGAAATTGCCAAGGCCCAAGGAAAAATATAATGACGGTAACGACTGAAGCTCCGATATGGAGAGCGTTTTACGATGATGGCTGTAAATATCTGCGCTCGGCCGAAGGAGGCCGCAATCGCCCTCAGGTGTTTACTCCTGATATAACCTTCAACTTGGCGGCTATGGCTATTGAGAAGCTGTCCATGGCCCTCCTCTTAGAGGCAGGCGATATTGCTGACAATCATACCATGCACGATCTCGTGCTCTCCTTGAGTCGTCTGCCAGATCTAGATCTCGGTTTATTAGAGGCCATTGATAACCTAGGCCGTTTTGAGGACTTGTGCCCCATGGCACCGCCGCAAAATGCAGTGGTATTGGCAGAGGATGTCCCCGCAATTCTGGCGGTAGCCCGAGAACTCCATGAAGTATCCCTGCAGCGGCTTCCCCTGGCATCAGAGGCCGAACTTCATACCCCGCGTTAGTCTGTGATGGTTCGGGAGCCGATCTGCGTAGCAAATAGGCGCCATTTATCCTGAATAACGCAGTTGGCATTGGGGGAAAGTAGCTAAATTGCTGGCATGACACATGTTCCAGTCTTTTCAACGAATCACC
>REDP01000240.1 GCA_007693455.1 Planctomycetota bacterium
GCCGAAGGCGAAGTGCATGCCCTGTTGACCCTGGTTGCCGATGGCGACCTGGATCGCGATAAGGCTCTCGCGCGCTTGTCCCGCTGGTGCGCCGAAGGTGAAATTCCCCAGGCCTTACATGACCGGGCCCTGGCCCAGTTGCAGCGCTAATCCTTGCCGGCATGGCTGTTCTTTGGAATGGCTCGAGACAATTTTTCCGCGCGGCATTGAATACACCACTGTGGATCACTGCTTTGCTTATGTCGTCAGGTTATGTGTGAGCTGAGCATTGCGATCGGCTTTTGTAAAGGGCTCATGGCAGGGTAATTGCAGGGCGATTCTAAGTTCACCGTGGGGAGGGAATGTCCGCTTCGCGGGCATGCGATGTCTGCAGAACGCGCCCATTCAGGTTTTTTCTTGTCTTGCTGGTATCTGGAGATCAACGGTGCTGGGGGCAAGCTTTGCGCCGCCTTGAGTATCATTGCTGGAGGATATCGCTGCGGTGGCGTTGTTCGCGATAGGGGTTTCTGGCGGTATTTCGTCCCACTCATGTGGGTTATTATTATCCCAACGGTAGATCAGAGCAGTTTCACTCTCTAGGGCAGGGGGTTTGCTTGCCGTGGTTGTCTAGTGTGGTGTGGGATAACACTACATTGCTGCCAGGGTACCGATGGTCATCATCGAAGGCGTATCGGTATTGATGGTCATTATGCCAAGGAGTAACCATTAGATGCATATAACATCCCCAACGCTATCGGCTCTCTCATCTTGCACGGTTCGCTGTGGCGCGTCGGTGCGTATCGTCTCGTGGGTGCTCTGTGCGCTTGCGGCGGTGGCTATGGGTCAGGCGTTCGCAGATGAGCACGAAGAGCATCAGGGCTGGCAAAGCATGCGCGTTTTAGCCCTTTCCACCCAACCCAATCAGATGCAGGTGGTAGACCTTGGCAATAATGATCGCCATACGGGCATCCTCCTCAATCGGCGTCGTTCTGAGATTGTGGCTTTGCGCTACGTATTGCCTGAGAAGCGCCGGCAGCCCGGTGCTTCGCGGCGGCCCAATGATCCTCCCATGGTGCCCGAAATCGCTATGGATCCCCTGCTGTTGCGTGGCTTGCCCATGGAGATGGTAGTGGCCACGATTCCCGGCCTTGGGCCGCGGGCGGTGGTGCTTACGGGGCCGAGTCCGCGCTTGTCGGTGGTGCGTGATGATGGCGAAGGTCCACTGGTGGAAGAGCGTGTCATGTCCCTTCTGCCAGGGCGGGTCCTGGAGGGGGTGCCCATGCAATTGGTGGAGCATGATGAGCAAACCTTCGTTCTGATCCCTTTTCAGGAGGGGACCCAGAAGGTGTCGCTGTCTGAGGATGCTGGGCGTGCGCAGTGGTTAAGCCCGCGTGAACGCCTGGCTATTCGCGGTTGGTGGTGGGCCGATGCTACGGGCAATGGCACCACCGATTTAGTGGATTGGGTGCGGCGCGGTTCTGGAGAAGTGGCTTTGCGTTGGCGGGCCTTGCATGATGGTCGTTTGAGTCTGCCGCAGATGGTGAGTGATCTCAGTGATTTCCGAGCAGAGAGTGTAGAGGTCATCGACAATGGTGCCGATGGTGCCCATATCGTGGCATTGCCCTCGCGCGGCAGTGGTGAATTGCGCTCCTATGCCATTGCCCGCGGTGAGGAACACGCCTATGGGGGTCGCCAACAGGTACTCTTTAGTAATCGCGGCCAGTGGACCAGTATGGAATTGCATGGTTCGCCCGCCTTGGTGTTGGCCGATGGTTCAGAACCCCGCTTTTTAACCTGGCGGGTGGATGAAGACGGTTTTAGTTTTGGCGAAACCTACCCGGGAGTGGCCCAGGTACGCGGTCTGGTTTCCTTGGGGGAGCGTTTATTTATTTGGCGCGATGGCGCAGGTGACTTGCTCAGCAGCCATTGGCAGGATGGTCGACTGACCTTCCCTCAGCCGTGGCAGCCGCGCGCCGATGTTGAGGATCGGGCCATTCTCGCCTTGGGCCGGGTTGGTTCAGTAGTGTGGTGGGTGCAGCGCCTGGATAAGGATCTGCAATTGGTGCGTTGGAGTGACGGTGAAGATGCGCCAGTGGCGATTGATTATCCCCAAGCGGGCGAGCGCACCCAGCGCGCCCAGTGGTTGGGCGGTGATCTCTTGCTGGTGCAGGACCAATTTTCACCCAATGGCCGCCTGCTTTCTCTGGATGAAGAGGGGTCCCCGCGCTCCCTCACCCCGCCTCATTTGGCCCGCTTGGAATTATCCCAATATCGACTGATTAATGTGCCAGGTGCGGCTCCGCGCCCTGCCCGTATTGCTGATGGGGTGCTCCAGTGGTTGGATGACCAGGCCCAGGCTATTGATCAAGTCATGCTTGAAGAGGGTCAGGGGCTTACGGATCTAGTGATGCGCGGAGATGGCAGTGCTTTGGCCCTCGAGCAGGGCGGTAATCGCGCCCATATTTTGCATCCAGATTCGGCGGGTGTACTGCGCCTTCAGGAAAGCGTCGATCTTCCTGGCGGCCGCAGTCTGGTCACTGATCCCCATTTGGATCTCGTCCTCGAGCGCGAGCAAAGCCTGGTGCGGCTTCATGCTGGGCAGCCTTGGGAATTGCAGATGCGTCATGTCATTGATTATGAAGGGAAAGGCGAAAATGAGGATGAAGGTGGCATCTACCGCATTCGCGGGATTGATGTTACAGGTGATGGCAGGCGCGAACTGCTGGCCTTTGATGATGCGCAGCATCGCGTTACCGTTTATGATCCTGCTCAGGACTTCATTCCTCTCTGGTCGTGGCAGGTCTTTACTGATGAGCATTATCCCTACGGGTATCGTCGCAATGAAATCCGCCCGCAGCCGCGCCTCGCGGCGGCTGGAGACCTTACCGGAGATGGCCGTAATGATCTCATTATGGTCGCTCATGATCGCCTACTCATCTACTTTGCGGCGGCAGAGGAGGACTTGCAATGAATACCGATCCTTATCCAGCTTTCCTTCGCGCCTCGGTACTGTGTGCGGCGATATGTATGTTTAGTGGCATGCTTAGCCCTGCCGTGGCAGAACAGCCAGAACAGCCAGAACAGCCAGAACAGGTACAAGAACTGGAAGAAGATGCGGGGGAGGGTCTGGTGCCCGTGTCGAAGCTGCCCGATAGTTCTCTGGTGGAGGTGGTGCTGGATCGTGGCGCAAGTATTCGCGCGCCCCTCTTGCGTGAAGATAGCTCATCGGTGGTGATGGATTTAGGCGCCCAGGTGTTGCTTTTGGATCGGCAGCACGTGGCCAGCCTTGATCGCCTACAGGATGACCCAGAAGTCGTGGTTCAGGATGAAGGGGGGATGTATCGGCGCGGTCGTTTGCAGGCGCGGCCGGTGCCGGAGTTAGTGCGTACCCATGGCGACTCGGTGGTTTTGGTGACGACTCCACGTGGTTTGGGTACGGGATTTTTTATTAACGAACGTGGCTATCTCTTAACCAACTTTCATGTCATCGAACAGGAAACCATGATTCGGGTGACCCGCTTTAAGCGTCGCGCAAGCGGCTATGAGCGCGATGAAATATCCGATGTGCGGATTATTGCCATGCATCCCCTGCGCGATTTGGCATTATTGCAGGTAAACCCCGAACATTTCGCCGATGATCCCCCCGTGGTCGCGACGTTGACTGCGCAGAACAATGTTGATGTTGGCGATCTGATCTTTGCCATTGGTAACCCCCTAGGCCTCGAGCGTAGTGTCTCGCAAGGGATTATCTCCTCGACCACCCGCACCTTGGGCCATCTGCGCTTTGTCCAGACTGATGCCTCAATCAACCCTGGTAATAGCGGCGGACCGCTATTCAATGCGCGTGGCGAGGTGGTTGGTGTGGTGTGCGCGGGCTTTAGCTTTTTCGATGGCCTCGCTTTTGCCATACCGATCACCGATGTCGTTGATTTCCTGGAAAATCGCGACGCCTATATCTATGATGCTCGGCAGTCTGCTTCGGGCATCGTCTACCATCAACCGCCCCAGCGGCGACTGCCTCTCCCCGAACACCAACAGGAGTCCCCATGATTCGATCACTGTGTACAATGGCCTGCGCCTCGCTACTGGCAGGGTCGCTACTAGCCGAGGAATACCGTCCTTGGCAATCCCTTGATGAAGAAACAGTGGTGAGCATATCGCTCTCCCAGCATCCCCAGGCCCAAGAAGCGTTTGCCGCTACTGCTTTGGGGCAGCTGTTTGATAGCGAAGTGCTGGTGCAGCGTATTGAAGACTTCCTTCGCTCAGAACATCCCGACATCTATCAGCCACTGAATGCTGGTATGACCATGTTTGGCTTCTCCTTTAGCGATATTCCCCAGCTGGTGTCGGGTTCTTTGGGCGCGGGCTTGCAGCTGCGTCCGGGCGAAGGCAGTGACGACATTCCTGATTACACTGGTTTTGTTTGGCTGACTCCAGGTGCCGATCTCAATCAACGGCTTATCCGTGCCTTGGCAATGGGCTTGGAAATGCAGGACGGCCCTGATGAAAAACGGGTTACGCGCTGGGATCATCAGGTAGGTGATTATACCGTTATCGAATTGCGCGGCCCCTCCATGGAAACCGCCTACGTCTATGATGACGAAGGGAACATGCAGGTTGAAGATCGTCCCGTCAGTGATGATCCCACCTTCCTGGTGGTGGTTGATGGTGACCGTTTGCTTCTCTCCATTCAACCCCGCCGCGATGACAGTAGTGCCGATCAAGAGCGCTTGGTGAGTTTTGTCCAGGCCAGCGCCCAGCAACAAGTGCGCGACTTTGGTTCACGGATTCTGGAATCTGCCAGTCTCTCGGCGCACTTGCGTCAAGATGGTCCTGCCCAGTGGGAGATGTATGGCGATATTCCTCGCCTCATGTCCTTGATTCCAGAAGCGGGCGAAGGACCGCGCTTTGGCCCATCACCACAGGACATTATGCAGGCACTTGGCGTCAATCAGTTGGGCCTTATCGGCATGCGTAATACCATTGTGCCCAATCGCACTCTTACCAATGTCTTTATCGAAGCGGCTTCCCCTCGTCCAGGCTTGCTCGCCATTCTTGATCAGGAACCTCTATCGGGCGACATGCCAGCCTGGATTCAAGACTCGGTAATGGATGGTCAGGTACTGCGCTTCGATCTCGCCAAGGTCTATGAAGTGGTATATCGTACCATGGTGGCCCTGGAGCCGAGTGTGGAGATGGGCTTTAACGAAATTAATCAAGGCGCCACCATGTTCTTGGGGTCTGATGTTCCCACTATTCTTGCCGCCTTTGGTGATGTGCATGAATTTGTCCTTTACCCCCAAAGCGATGAGGAAATCGCTGCCGCCGAAGCGGCCATGGATCCTGACGACCCCAGCACCTTCGATAACCCTTTAGATATGCGCATGGCATGGGTGATGAATGCGCGTAACCCGGATCTGGTGGCGCATGTGATCAATACCATGGCGACCATGGGCGGCTATGAGATAATCGAAGAACAGGGCTATATGGGTTTTCGCATTGAGGAAATGGGTGTGGATGCGGCGATCTTCCATGGAAACGATCAGGTTGTCATTGCCTTGGGTGATGGTATTGCCGAGCGTGCGATGAATCTCCAGCGCAATCCGCCTGATGCCTCCCAACAATTGGCCAACAATCAATCTTTTCTCGCCCTCAAGGGTGAATTACCCCAACGCCCGGTCATCTCCCTCGCCTATCAAAACACGGCGCAAAGTGTGCGTGAAGCAGTGGGCTTCTGGAATGTCTTGTTTACCGCAGCCACAGGTGAAATCCTGGCTGAATTCGGCCTGCATGACGACGGCGTTTTAGATGCCTTCACCAGTAGCGTATTCCCAGAGCGCGAAGAATTTACCAGTGCCTTTGGCATTACTGTACAGCAACTCTATGTCGATGAGCAAGGATTTGGTGGCAATTTCATAATGGAATTACCTGCCAAAGACTAAGGCAAAGACGGTAGTCATAACAAAATCCCTCCCCGGCCCAGAGTAGCCAGGGAGGGATTTTTTTGTAGATCTATATGGCAAAGGGCCGTTTAAATCATGGCGGCCAATTCATCGATTCTTGACAAGTGTCGGCTTGAGTTCTCTCTGGTATCACCAGTCGCCCCGCTTGTCTGCCTGAGCGTTGCTTTATTGGGTGACTCGGAGAAACGGCGAGAGGGGTGGAACATGGGGCTCTGCTGGTTGGTCGTCGAGGAGCATGCCGAGCACAGCGCCCTCGTGGTTGACGACCGGTGAGCCAACCATGCCGTGGTACCCGGCTCCAGCTAGCCACGCCTGCTCCGCCGAAAAAAGCGCCACATGTCCGCGAATAATCCATGGGCACAGATAGGGATGATAGCGTTCAGGGGTAAGGCTGCCGCGATGGATGCTAAAGGCTGGATGATCGATCACGCTGGGATATCCCACGCAGATGACCTGCTGGCGTTTATGCAGTTCATTCTCGGCAATGGGCAGGGAGGTAGCCGCCGAATCGGCGTGAAAGCCAGCAATAGGACCTTCTGATTCCCAGTGGGAAATGGCTGAGACAGCACCACTATGGGCAATGATTAACTGGCAATGGGGGCCAGGCGGCGTTTCATCGCTCCACACCGTTACCCACTCTCCCGGTGCGGCTTGCCAGGCTGTGGCGCGATGGCGAAACGGCCCATTGAGGTCTGGGTCAACGAGAACGCCGCAGGCGGCACTGATGGCATCAAGGTGATTCATCCTGGTTCCTTCACTGTGGAGGTGGGGATGGCAAAAAGGTCAACGCTTGAACCCTGCACATGGTATGTTCTGGCGGTGAAAGACATTGCCAGCAGCCTAGGGCGATCATCATGCTGCTGCGCAGCCTGCAACCAGGATTTGTTGCCGTTGCCAATATCCCTATGATAAGGATCCTCAATACCAGGGGATCCTATTGAGAAAGAAAGCGAGCGCTATGGTACAGTATATTGGAGCACTCACTCGTATCGGTGTCGGAGTAGGCCTGCTATGGTGCAGTGCTGTGATGCCGTTGGCCATGGCGGATGATACGGAGCCGGGCGAGAATGATGAGCCCTATCGCGTTGTGGTGGACGGTCGTCATCTCATCGTTAATGGGGCAACGGATATTCCCATTGGCATGTTTGGCACCCATAATGTGCCCCTTGATGATGAGCGTGTGCACGAGTGGGGTATCGCCTCCGAACGTAGAATTATTCAGCGCCCAGGGAAAACCCCGCACACTCCAGGTAATGGCTTTCACGAGGACCTGGAGCATTACATCGAATGTTTATTTGACCGCTACCATCCCGCCTTGCAGTTGATGAATCCCAATGGTTGGGAAGAGCATTTGCGTACCATCGGCCATGGCTACGGGGTTGCCGCGCGGGATACTGGCTTCCAGCATCGCGTGGAATTTTGGAATGAGCCCTATCTCAACTGGGCAGCGCGTCCTGGCGTCAATTGGGATCCGCAATTCTATGAGCGGGATGGAGTAGAAGAAGGGGACCGCGTTTATATTCGCGGGCAAAGTGAGCCCACTGAGCATTTGATATGGCGGCAGGGGCATTTTCTTGAGCGTGCGCGTGATAATCGCCCACTCGAGATTATGGATTATGTGCGCGGCGGAAACTTCCTGCGCGATCCTTTTTCCGATAGTATGATGCGTGGAGTGGAATTTGGCGAACCCTTTGAATTTCAAGGACGCCACCTGGTGGCCAAACCCAAACTAGTGCCCTATGATCCTACCCAATGGGAGCGGGAAAATGCGGGAAATCGTTGGTGGTCGGGTCAGCAGAATCGAATTTG
The DNA here is from genome assembly GCA_007693455.1 of Planctomycetota bacterium. Taxonomy (GTDB): domain Bacteria; phylum Planctomycetota; class UBA11346; order UBA11346; family UBA11346; genus REDP01. Next base: position 7,752 of record REDP01000240.1, read on the forward strand.
GTATCAGCAAATGCTCTTGGCCTATGGTGAAGCCCTCAAGGAGGCTAACCCCGATGTGCAATTTGCCGCTGGCTGGGGCTTCCATTTCTCGCAAGCGGGATGGCTTGCTTGGCGTGAATTGTATGAACCCGTTTTAGATGCTGCCATTCATGTGGTGGATGCGGTGCATGAGCATCACTATGGTGGTGATAGTCGCATGGTAGCGGCCAACTACGAAGTGGTATGGAATTGGGGCGTGGCGCGCCACAACAAGGCCTTGGAATTCTGGAACACGGAAGCAGCCGGCCAGCTTGATCCCCAGCGCCCAGATGTCGTTCACACTGGTGCCCATGGTGATCGCATGGAGCGGGCACGCGGTTCTGCGACCTATACTCTGCGTGATATCATTTATCTGCTGCAGTGGATGCCTGACCGCGCGACAGCACGCGCCGCTCATCACGCCCATCATAATGGCGGCGATGAGTTCGCCTTCCGCTTACTGCGCGACCTGCGCGGCACTTTACTCTCGAGTACGCCATCGCGTCGCGAAATATGGAGTGTGGCCAGTCGCAGTGCGGATGATCATCTGGTTGTGGTGCTCTTTAATGATGAACCTGAAGCCATATCCGTTGAGCTGGACGTGCAGGCCCCATACGGCTACGCCCTGAGTGGATCAGGTGAGCTGCGCCGGATTGTTGAGCGCGAAGCCGAAGAAGGTTTGGCGATAGCTGCCAATACCTTACCAGGGCAAGGGGCAGCAGGCTGGCAGGGATCAGTCCACATGGACCCCAAATCGGCCCTAGCAATTCGCTGGCCCCTGGCCCAGGAAGAGTCATCGCAGCCACGGCATCGTCATCTGCGGCATATTCCTGCCTCTGATATTCTGCGCTGGGCCAATCCCGACCGACCCATAGCAATGGAGGTTGCCTTGAGTGAGGATGATCTCAAAGGTGCCACGGCGGCGTATTTGCGCCTTGCCATGCTCAATTACCGAGGAGAAGGCGGTACCGTAGTGATCAATGACCATGAGGATGTATTGCAGATGGGCAACTGGATGCACCGTCAGCCCATCCCCTTAGAGGCATTGCAGGCCGATAGTACCCTTAGCTTCCATGTTGATGAGGATTCTTATGGCATTTGGGCAGCGGCAATTGAATTGGTCTATGATGATTAAGCCCGGCGCGCTACGGCGCGAGCTACCGGTGAACGACGAATCACGTCGTTCGCCGTAAATCTCGCCCCGGTACCGCCGACGACTACCTGATCGGCCAGCAGAAAAGGTTCTCAATGGCGAGCTTTGAGTCGCCTTACCAAACAGCGATAGGTAAAGCCGCCGGAGCAGTGTCGTTGCAGGAGTAGTGCCTCAGATTCGAGGTGCCGCCGCCGATGTTTACGTGGGTAAATAAGGAGGCGGCAACAAGGAGGGTGCTGAGCTACTGCGGTTTGTGGTTGTGATCGCTGCCTGGAATGGCGCAGGTGGAACCATCGATTAAACAATGCCGGCGTTGGGCAATGGCCTGGTAGGCGCGGTTGGCCAGGGAGTGAATTCCTGGCATTCGCAGCAGGTAGGGCAGGGGAATGAGGAACCAGCAGCGTCCAGCCATCCAGGCGATCGCCTGGGCGCCACCGTGGAGACCATGTCCATCCCATACGCGCAGTTCACGCATGAGTTCCTCTGGCGACAGGTAGTGCGCCAGAGGTGATGCTTGCAGGCTGCAGGAGCGTCCGCCCATGCGCCGAAGGGTGCTGCCGAAACGCGCTACCAATGCCTGACAGATGGGGCAGGAGCCGTCATAGAAGCACCACCATCGCCGCACAGGGGTTTCTCTTCTCTACCGCCGTGGTGCGATGTCTGCGAGGAAGTCTTTGTAGCTGGTGTAGCTGCTGAGCTTGCGCAAGGCTTGCTCGCAAACAATGGAGTCGGATATCCCAGTATGTCGACACAGGAAGCAGAGGTATTCTGCCACACGCTTGGCGTAGGCTAGGCGTCCGTGATCGCTAATGGCATAGAAGCGGGCGCGTTGGCGATAGCCCGCAGGGGAGTGATCACCGAGTGCGCTCTTTTCAGGCGATCCATTGGCGGCTAAGACATAGAGAAAGTTGTATTCAAACCAGAACATCTGATCGGCTGATACCGGTAGCTCATCAATGGCTGCTGCGGCACTGGCGCGGTCACTAAAGACGGCAGTGGTTTTCCCGGCGCGATGTAATGCGTGCTCAATAAAGCTCCGCGCCATATCGCGTTCAGTCTCGTCCTCGGCAAAGGCGCTGTTAAGGGCAAGCTCGCGGGTGAAGCCGTACCAGTCATGCCAGAGTTGTTGATCGTGTGCATCGGGAGAGTCCTGTAGTGCCACACCCATTTCGTAGGTGTAGCGACCACTGGTTTTGATTTCCAGATTACTATCAGTGATTTTCCCGCATAACTGATAGTTTTCTGCGCTTTTGCCTGATCCCGAGTGAAAGCCAATGCTGACCCCAAAGGTTTTGCAGACATCCCAGGCGCAGGCAATGCGGCGCTCAAGTTCTTCGTTATCTTCGAAGGGGAAGTTCTTTTGGAAGCCAAAGGCTGGTGCCACGAATTGCACGCTCATGCCTAGGCTTTCCACCAAAGCGAGCATGGTAGCGAGGGTATCGGGGGTAGTAAGGCCAGGGAGTTCATCAATGGAGAGTTCGCGATAATATTTGCGACCAATGGAAGTGGTGAAGAGGCGCTCGCGTTCGGCGGCGTAGCGGCGATCCAATTCCAGCATTTTCTGTACCGCCGGCCATACCGAGACCATAAGTTTTTCAAAGGCAGCGTCATCCAGGTCCACTTGGGCATCGGCCACACGTTGGCGCACGGTGGCAGCAAGGTCGCTGGGAATATCGCTGGTAAAGCGCTGGTGAATGGTGTCGCTGTCCGTGGGTACTTTGGTGGCCATTAATTCGGGGCTGAGATCAAAGGTGATATAGGTAGCGAGGATGGACCCTTTTACCAAGGTGGCGGCGCGATCATGAAAAATCCCGCCCACAGGTTGGTGATCGGCATTAAAACCCCAGGGGATGCCGTGACGATGGAAGCCCGTTTTGAGTTTGCTGATCACTGCGCCATGGCTCATGCCCTCAATGGACTGGCCCTGATGGCCTTCGGGGACATCGCCACCAATAAATGGAAAACGCACCTGCATCAGCCGATCGGCAAGCATTTCGTCACAGTCGTAGACCAGTTCCCGTGGGATGGAGTTTTGATTGGCAGTGAGGCTTACTTGCAGTTGCGCCATGGCCCACTCCACTGCTGGCCAATGCAGGGTGGTAAACCGTGCGCCAACGCCTATGGACTGCCGCTTGAGGGTTCCGCGTGCGGTGGGGAAGATGGTGCTATCGGGATCGTACTGCTGAACCAGATTTTTGAGGGCCAGGAGATTACTCCACGTGGCGGGAATGGCGTAGCGCTGTCCTCCCAGGTGGACGTTCTCGCTGAGTGCCTCAGGCATGCCGCCATCAATGAACCAAGCATGATCGCCAGTGCTTGGATCTTCCACCAAGGTAACCTGACCACTGGCTATGGCAAAGCGGCTCAGATCATAAAAATGCAGATCAGGCCAGGATTTACTGGCAGCGCCAGCCGTGAACTTTTCTTGGAGGGCTGGCCAATCCAGGCAAAAGTCAGGGGAAATACAGGGGTTATCAACGATGCGTAGATTGTTGCTAAGGCAGAACTGATTGATTGCTGACATGATGGCTCCCACAAAACGAAAAACGATCGGGGCCCGTATACCCCAGGGACGGGCTTACGCGCCGCCAGAAGTGAAGAGTTTGCCTTGTGGCACGATCTCGCAAGGAAAATAGCGCGTGTTGCCCAGGGCGGCTCAAAGCTCACCTTGGGAAAGGAATTCCCGCTTCGCGGTGTATGCTTTTGGCGCAAAAAGCGCCCTATTCAGGGCGTTTTCGCAGGCCGATCAGGAGACCGGCGATCCCGGGGACAAGCTTTGAGCCGTCTTGGCGTGTTGCTGCCTAGCTGCGATTGTTACGCCAGGCAAGGATCTCAGCGATGTGGCTTTCGTCTGGGATCGCATAGGGGCGGAATTTTTCCCGTGACATACTATCCATATCGCACAGTAATGCGTGATTGAGGCCTAGGCGACTGGCGCTGCTGTCATCGATGAGTTCTGTGCTATCGGCGGCATTCATTTGGAAGAGGAGGCGGTGATTAAACCACCGTAGACTGGAGCGGTTTAAGGATTGCTGCGCCTGTTGGGCACTTTCACACCAAGCGATAATGTGGAGGCCGCGTTCGGCCCCCAATTCCAGACAGGTGCCCAGGCAATGGCCGGGATGTGTGGGGTCAGGATCGAAGGCGAAGGCATCTTCTTGACGCAGGGCGCGCATGCGATTGAGGCCAAGCAAAATAATCAGGTGATCGTCGCCCTGTACCGAGTCATCCTTGAGGGCAGTGGCGGTTTCCTGGATGAAGGCGCTGCTCTCGCCTGGGCTGAGCATGCGCAGATCAAGGCCCAGGTTGCTGGCCAGGGCATATAATTTATTAAGGCCCCGCTCATCTCCTCGTTCACCGTCCACACAATGGATGTGAAGCTTGGGGTGATGTCCCGCCAGGCTGGAGAGGAAGCCCGCCAAGGCTCCATAGACTCCAGGTCGATGTTGGCCGACTATTAAACAATGGGCCCCGCTGCGTTGTTGCAGATAAAGCTCGCAGGGGCCCTTGAGGGCATTGGGTTCGCCCAGCCACCCTCGAATTTGTGGGCTATGGTTTGGAGCAGTGTGTTGGCGTTGTTGGAGGAGGTGCTGGAGGGGTTGATTGTTGGTAAGCAGAGCGGGCACATTGCCTTCAAATGACCATGGTGGCGGAGCATCAGGGGCGAGTGCGCGTAAGCGCTGTATGGCGCGTTCACGCACGCCATCATCGACCCAAAAGACTTGAAAGGGACTATTGGCCGCAGCCTGTCCAGCCGATCCGTTGTAGATGGCCTCCCCTGGTCGATCAAGGAGGCGCGCGGCGGGATTGTCCTCACTGAGGATCAGCTGGGAATCTGCTTCATTGCATTGCAGGGCGATGCGTACACCGATTTGCCCAATGGCACTGCGGGCCAGACTCATACTGCCACTAATCGATTGCGAGCCCAGAATGATATGCATGCCAAAGGCGCGGCCTTGGCGCACAAAGCGCTCAAGAAGCACGGCAGCGTCACGGGCAATGGCATCGTCTTCGGCAAAAAATTCATGAAATTCGTCAATAACCAAGCAAATGCGCGGCATGTCCTGATCGGGGTTGGCACTGCGAAAGGCAGCGAGATCCTGCACATCACTGGCGCGAAAGTGCTGGCCACGACGATCGAGCTGCTCATCGAGGGTGCGCAGTACACTCAAGGCGTATTCGCGATCGCTTTCCACCGCCACCACCCTGGCGTGGGGGAGTTTATGGCGTGCATATGAGGTAAATTCCACGCCTTTTTTGAAGTCAACAAGGTAGAACTGGAGTTCCTGTGGGGCATATTGCAGGGCGCCACTGAGAATAATGGCGTGCAGGAGGGTGGATTTTCCTGAACCTGTGCGCCCGCCGATAAGGACGTGCTGGGCGGTGCCACGCCCCAGCTCAAGATACTGCAGGGCTTCGGCACCACTGCGACCGATGGCAATGCGTAAGAGCGTGGTGCTGTGTTCCTGCCATTGGGCTCCTTCTGCCGGGAAGGAATCTTCAATGGGCACCGCTCTGCTGGTGAGCGCTTGCTGCCAGTCGTGAATCTGGCTGATGGCATGTCGCAGATTTTCAGGAGCAATGCTGACCGGCCCATGCCAGGCCCAGTCAGCAATTGCGGGGTGATCTATGCGGGCTGGATCGTGACCAAGATCAAGTACCACGCCGGTACTGTGGAGGGGCTCAAGGGAGATTCCTTTGGGTATCTCACCAGGGCAATGGAGCCACACACTTATGCCGCAGCGCGGCCCAAAATGGAGGAGATTATTCAGCCGTTCAAGGGTCGTGGCAGAACAGCCACGAGGCAGATCGCAAAGCACCAGGACCTGATATGGTTCGGCCAAGGCGCCAGCCTGTTGATTATATGCAGTGAGATTGGCGTGGCGATCACGAAGGTATTTTTGGATAACCTTTTCGCCGTGTTCACTCAGATCATGTAAGCGTTGTTCGATCTCGTTGCTACTGGTCCAAACCTTGGGGCCGATAAGCGGTGAATGTTGGTCACATAAGGCAAGAAATGGGGCAAAGCTTTCGCCCAGGTGCTGCGGGTCGCAGAGGGTAAAACGCACCATCCCAGGAGGTATTGCGGCCATGGTTGACAGCATGGCGCTATGAATGAGGGGACGTGCATCTGCGCTACTGCCGCGAATCAGGAGGGATGGTGCTGTGTCCCAAGCAAGGGTAATGGGAAGCGTTGTTGACTGGTTGCCCTCTGGGGTGGTACCCCAGCCATCGTTATGGAGGAGCTGGGTACTGTTCAGGGAGACTGCGCCGAGAGCCAGGTGTGTGGGCATGTGGTGTGCAGGTGTACTAAGGCCTGCGGCATCAATGCTGTGTGCCTGCGGAGCCTGATGGCACAATTGGACAATGTCATCAAGGATGCGGTCGCGCTGGGTGATGGCTTCGGTTTCTTGCTGACGCAAGGGGGCGAGTGTCTCGTCGAGTTCTGGGCAGGAGCCAGCGCCAGCAAGGGTATTGCGCAGATGTTCAATGGTCTCTTCGAGGGTTTTGAGTTCTTCCTGCTGCTGGGAGGCAAGATCCGAGAGTGCCTGTTCCTGTTGTTGGAGGATTGTGTGCCGTTGGGCATCACGTTCGCTCCGGACTTGGGCGATGTGCCGTTCCTCTTCGGCGGCGGCGGCCGCAGCGGCCTGATTGCGCTGTGCTTGTTGTCGGTCCAAGGTTTCGAGGGCTGTGTTGAGTGCTTTCTGGGGATCGAGCTGAGCGCTGCCGCGCTTGCGTAGTATCTGCAAGGCGCGGCGTATCTCCTGGGCTTCCCCAAGGAGCATTCCCATGGCCTTGCGTTGTCCTGCGGCAGCGGTTTCACGTATTGCCAGAAAAATCATTGCTGCCACCAGCCAGACCACTGCCACAATGAGCGGTGCCATGGCTTCTTGCTGTTGCAGCCAAACATTCCAGGCAAGGGTCGCGGCAGCAATAGCCAAGACGAGCTGTACTGCAATATTGGTGGTTTGTGCCAGGAAAATACGTTTGCCGAGCGTCGTTAATGGGCTCAGTCGCTTCTGGATATGTTGAGCGAGCTGCTCTAAGTCCGCAAGGTTTTTTTCGGGATCAATGATTCTGGGGAGAGTGATGGCAGTGACGGCAATGGCTTTGACTTGGGGGCTCAAGGAGTCAACAAAGGCGGTCAGGGACTTGTCAAGCTGATCGCATGTGCGCCGAAAGGCATTATAGCGCGTGGTGGCCTTGGCGCTGGCTTGGGTGGCAAGTTGCTCTTCAGTTTGAGGCTCATCGTTTTCGTTGCCGTGGCCCCATTCGCGCTGTCGCTGACGCCGATAATTGGCGGTGAGTGCTTCGAGTTGTTGGGAATAGTCCTGGGAAAGTTTCTCGCGAGCATGCTGATGTTGGATGGAGAGCTGCGCGTGTTGTTGTTCGTACTTGGCCAGGGCCTGCTTGCTGTCCTGGCGATGCTCTTCCTGCCAACGCTGCGTAGCGTTTTCGCGCTCCTGCACTGCTTGATGATAGACCTGGGCAGCCGTGCGTAGTTTTGCACGAAGCGTTGCAAGCTCGCAGAGCAGATCATGAAGGGGGCGAGAGGAATGATTCATTGGCAGCGTTGAATGGCACTTGAAAGGATGTGGTTGAATTGCGCGAGATGGGCGAGAAGGTCGTCGCAAGCATGTTGTATGTCGTCGATATGGTGACGCTGAAAATGTTCGCGACTGTCGTCTTGCCACCCTTCCCCGCAGCTATGCCAGAGGCGGTTAAAATCGCGCACGACTTCATTGAGTCGGCTGGGGTCGCTGCTCATGCGCATGGTTTATCCTGACGTTTCTTGATAGCGATCGAGATCATCGCGCATCTGGTCTAAACGGGTGATCGCGGCAAGAGCGTAATCTTGCATGCGACTGCCGCTGCGGCGAATGGCCGCCATGGGTTGTTCCATGTCGCGGGGGAGACGTGCGAGGACCGCTTCGATAGTGTGGAGGCGGTGCTGGAGAGCTTCGAGTTGTGCTTTTGCGCGGAGGTAGCTGCGTTCGACCTCTTCGTGTGCCTGCGGGCCAGCGGCAGGGCTGTGCTGCTTGGCTGCCAGGTAGGCAATCCGCGCTTCGCTGAACTGCTGTTCTTGGCGAAGAAAACGCCGCCGTGTTTCGGGGAGCTGTTGCTGCTGAAGCCAATCAAGCACCCGCGCACTGTCGTGGTTGGCGGCGCTGACGCTACGCTCAACTTCTTCGGCGAGGAGGATGATCCCTTCGCGCAGGCGCCGGAGAATATCGCTGGAAGCAATATTGGCGCGAGCCACTTTAGCGGCCTCGCAGGTAGGATTGAATAGCGGCAGCTTTACGCTGGAGCACGGGAATTTGTTCATCGGCAACGCTGGCAAAGCGCTCGAGACTGGCAAGCATCTGGAGGAACTCTTCGGCAAAGCGGGCGTGTTCCTGGTCGCGCCAGGTTTCCCCAAGCTGCTGAAATTGGCGGTGGAGCTGTCCGCTCCGTTCACGGAGATCTTCGCTGAATCCGCGAAGATTACCAGCAAAACGCTGGAGATGCTCTGGGTCAACGATGGCTTTAGCCATATGTGCACACTCCTTACTCTTTGGATGCTACGTACCACGTCCAGCATAGTTGGCGCAGGCGGTGTCCCTCTGTGGCGCAGGCCCAGCCAGATAGTGCCTCCCGCATGGGTAGCTCGTGCCGCCCAAGCATACCCAGTGAAAAGGGTATTTCTACTACTAGGCGCGGCGCGTGCCTTCCCTTACATATACAGGGGGCTAGTGCGCTGCTGGCATGGCGCTGTCGTGCTGGGTGAGCACGATCACCTGCGCGGAAATGGCGCGCTTTTCGCCAATGGCATCCACGCCTTCGTGGCTGCGGGCCTTAATCGAAACGCACTCAGGCGACAATTGCAAAAGGTGGCTAAGGTGCCGCCGTAGGGCTGGTTTATGCTCACTGAGTCGCGGCGCCTGGGCAATAATATTGACATCCACATTGATGATTCGCCAGCCCTGTAAGGCCGGAAGGGCGAGCACTGCCGCCAGCAGGGTATCTGATGCGGCGCCGGCATAGGTGGCATCGGTATCGGGAAAATGTTCACCAATATCGCCCGCTGCCACGGTTCCTAAAAGGGCGTCACAAAGTGCATGCAGCACCACATCGCCATCAGAATGGGCTATTACCTGATACGGGGCTGGCACCGCCACCCCCGCCAGCCACACCACACCGCCATCAGGGCATGGCTCCAATCGATGAATGTCAAAACCCAGGCCCACGCGCTGCTGCATGCTGCGTCTCGCTTTAGCTGCGGATGTGGGATTGATAGGCGGCCTCGTCCATCAGTCCTTCGCAGGGATTGGCGGCGCTTGCCCGTACCGTCAATAGCCAGCCTTGGCCCATGGCATCCTGGTTAATGCTTTCGGGGTTATCCGCCAGACTTTCGTTGATGGTTTCCACTGTGCCACTAATCGGCGCGTAGATATCATTGACTGACTTTACCGATTCAATCTCCCCCATGGCTTCACCTTGGGTAATGGTTTCCCCCACCGCAGGCAGTTCCACATGGATCACCTCACCCACTTCACCAGCGGCAAAGGCGCTTAATCCTACTACATAGACATCGCCATCTTGGCGCACCCACTCATGACTTTCAGTAAACATAATGCTCATTGGATAGCTCCTAGCCGAGGAATCGTACGAGAGACGTACTGTGCTCATTTGTACCGCCGTGCAAGACCCATCAATCCAGCTCTCCAGGCCGAGACAAAGCGCGCCCCCACGACCGCCGATCTCCCGATCGGCCAGCAAAATTCCCTGAATGGGGTGTTTTCTGCGCCAAAAGCATGTTCCGCGAAGGAGGCATGCCGACCCCATGGTGAGTTTTGCGTCGCCCTGGCAAAGCCAGCACCTGCCAATCTCAATCCCATGGCGTAAATGCATGCTATGCCGAGTCATGCCACTGTGTCATAATGCCGAGCGGGCACTGCGCAGGTACACCGTGTGACAGCGCCAGCAGCAGTATACTGCCCACGGTGCGTATGGGTTTCGAGTGTCGCTTGCATATGTCCCGTTAACTGATGCTTATGAGCCCTGGCCGTATGAGGTCGTTATTGAAGGATTGAAACGCTATGGATGAAGATTTTCGTTACGGTCAGCTCGCTATTGAGGCGCGATTAATCACGCCCGAGCAGTTTGACCACGCCATGACGGAAGTAAAAAAGAATGGCCAGGCCTTGCGCACCATCTTGGTCAAGGGCTCCTATATTGATGAGCAGACAGCAACCCGCCTCTATAAAGCTCTCCAGCGTATTGTCCGTGACGAACGCGCCAAATCCGAGGCTGGCTTGTTGGCGCAAAAGCAGATTGGTGGCTACCGTCTTATTCGTCGTATTGGCGAAGGGGGCATGGGCGAGGTGTACCTTGCCGAGCAGTTAAACATGCATCGCCAAGTGGCTCTCAAAGTGCTTCACGATAAATGGGCTTATGATGAAGAATTTCGCAAGCGTTTCTTGCTTGAGGCCCGTGCAGCAGGCAAACTGTCCCATCATAACCTCATCCAGGTCTACGATGTTGGTAAGTACCAAGGCGTCTATTACTTTAGTATGGAGTATGTGGACGGGGTTACCGTAGAAGATCTCATCGACCATGAAGGCGAAGTTCCCTTGGAACGCGTGTTTGATATCTCGCTCCAGGTATGTAATGCCCTGCGCTATCTGTCGCGGGAGCACATTGTGCATCGCGACATTAAGCCTGCCAATATAATGATTACCAAAGACAATACGGTGAAACTGGGAGACTTTGGTTTTATCCAATCTGGCTACGATGCAGAGCTGATGCAAGAAGGCACCACCCTCGGCACCCCTGATTATATTTCCCCCGAGCAGGCCCGCGGCGACCGCAACCTTGATGTGCGTTCAGACATTTACTCCCTTGGCGCCACCCTTTTTCATATGCTCAATGGCGATCCCATGTTTAAGGGAAGCTGCTCTAAGGTAATGCGAGACCATTTAGACACGATACCACCAGATTTAGGCAAACTGCGCCCCAATCTCCCCAAGGATTTAGTGCGCGTCATAGCCGCCATGGTGGAAAAAGATCCAGCCGATCGCTACCAAAGCGCCGAGGATCTGATTAGCGATTTAGAGATGGCCAAGATTGATGCCGCTGGCGATCATGGCTCCCTGCCCAGTACCCGTTCGCAAATCATGCACGTCATTACCGCCGAAAAGGGGCGTATCGCACAACTGGAAGAGCAAATCATCCAGGAGGGCCAGCGTCGTAAAATAATGATGGTCCTGATGATTATCCCCTGGACCCTAACCGTACTCCTGGTGATCACCCTCGCCCTGTTTATGATTTTTGGTTAGTTGCGGATTCCCATATTTCCACCATTAATCGCTGTTAACGCCTTCACTTATACGCCCAGAGCTCGTGCTGCTGCGGTGAGCGCAAAGCAGGCGTGGGCGGGGCGGCGGGCGAAGTCTTTGTCAGTGGTTGCGGCGGTGAGGTCTTGGGCTTGGAGGTGGGCTGGGCAATTGAGGGTGAAGCCGCGGGCGTTGGTGCTAAACAGGATCGTTCCTTGGGGGGTCAAGAGTCGGGCTAAGGCACTGAGTAACCATGCGTGGTCGTCTTCCACACTCCAGTGCTTTGCCATGGATTTTGAATTAGAGAATGTGGGGGGGTCGCAGATAATCATATCCCAGCGTTGGGGGTGGTGCTGGGCTTGCTCGATAAAGCTGAGGCAGTCAGCGCGATGCAGGGTGTGCTGGGGGTTAGAGGGCATGTTATTGAGAGCGGCATTGTGTTCGTACCACTGCAGATAACGCCGATTCAGATCAACCGTGGTGGTGGCCCGGGCGCCGCCTGCGCGTGCCGCTATGGAGAGCGATCCAGTGTAGGCAAAGAGATTGAGTACCGTTTTTCCGGCAGCGCGCTCACGAATAAGGCGGCGGGTGGGGCGGTGGTCTAGAAATAGTCCCACGTCGAGATATTGGGTCAGGTTAATCGCAAAGTGTAGGTCGTATTCATCGACGATTACCTTGTGTTCGGGCAGATTGTCGAGTTTGCGATACTGGCCTTTTTCCGGGTTACTTCCGGCTTCCTGTCGCCCTTGCTGCCGCTGCCGTCGTTTATGAACCACGGTTAGCGGGCGGAGCACTTCTTGTACTGCCGCCAGCATGTCTGCTACTCGTTGGTGGTCATCGGCATCACGCTCATCGCGGGTGCGGCGTTTACTCCATACCACCACGTGGCCCTGATACCAGTCAACAATGGCTGGTTGGTCGGGAAGATCGTGATCGTAGAGGCGATAGCAGGTAATGCCTTGGCGCCGCGCCCATTTAGCAAGATGTTTGTGCATTTTGCGTAGACGATTGGCAAAGGCCGTCATGCTATCCGTATCAGTCATGGTAGATTACGGGCGTCCGGGGCGATATTCTGGACTGTCTTTGGCTTCTCCGGGCTGCGCGGGCCCTGGACGTAGGGCTACACCATTAACCCGTTGATCGGAAAAATGTTGACAAATGTTGGTAAATTCATCCTCACGCACGCCGATTAAACTGTGGCTGTTGTTGACGTGAATACGGCCCAATTTTGAGGCACCACTGCGATCCATGAGTTTGCGCAGGTGGCTGAGGGTGAGGCCGTGATTACGGCCTACGGCGAGTCGTAGCCAGGTCCAATGCACGGGGGTGGTGCTACGACTGTGGAACTGGGTGGCGCCAAAGAGTTCAAGACCTTTGCGGGCTTCCAGGGATTGATCACTGAGCACATCCACAATGGCTTGGTTGTGCTCAATGCTGATCAATCCTAGGGCATCAGCATCACAGTTACACGCCTTGGCCAGCTCACCAGGAGTAGCGGGGCGCTCTAGTAAAATGGCAATGCGGGTAAACCCGGGGGGTGGAGAGTCGCTGACACTCATGGTTGAGAAATTTCCAGTGTGGGAGAGTGTTTGTGAGGGGGATCTGCAGTCACTATCTACACGTGATCAAGATAGGCTCGCTTGATCTCCGAGAGCCAACTGCGTTGCTCTTTCTCCCAGTGATGCTGCGAGAAGATTTCCACTTCGTTCCAGCCACGAAAACCAGCCGCTTCAACTTCGCTGCGAATGGCACGGATGTCTATGCAGCCCTCACCCATCAGTCCGCGATCGAGGAGCAGGTGGTTGGTGTCAGGCTTCCAGTCGCAGACATGGAAGGCGAAAAGGGTTCCCATTTCACCAGCGCGCTTGATTTCTTGCGAGAGATCTGGATCCCACCACACATGGTAGACATCCAGAGCAATGCCCACCAAGGGATCATTTAAGGTTTCACAGATGGCGCGGGCTTGGCCCATGGTATTGACCGCGGAGCGATCTGCCGCGTACATGGGATGGAGGGGTTCAATGGCCAGTTGCACATTGCAGGCTCGGGCGTGATCGAGGCAGGCGCCGATGCCGTCGCTAATCTGCTTGCGTGCCTCTTCCAGGGGCATGCCAACCACCGCACCGCACACTAACACGACCATGGGGGCGCCAATTGCGGCAGCTTGATCGATGGCGAGTTTGTTGTCGTCAATGGCGGCCTGTCGCTGCGTGGCATCTGTCGCGGGGAAAAATCCACCACGACACAGGGCGGCGACTTCCAACCCAGATTTACGAATCATTGCCCCAGCGGCTTCGGCACCAATGTCTTCAATGACATTACGCCATACGGTAATGCCGGGGATCCCGGCTGAGGCGTAGTTCTCGCAGGCTTGCTGCAGATTCCACGGTTTGGTGGTAAAGGTGTGCACTGCCATGCGGCTGTAGTCGGTGAGGGGCTGAGCAGTCATGAGCGGTCCTTTGTGGGCGAAGGCGAAGAGGTGAGAATGCTGCCATACCATGATCGGGCAAGGCTCGTAACATGGCCGCGCCGCAGGTGAATAACCACCTGCGGCGCATCATGAGACGACAGTAGAGCTGGCGCGAGCTTACAGCGGAGGAACATCCAGCCAGCGTCGTTCGGCCCAAGATTGCAGGCCGAGTTCAGCGAGCTGAACGCCCTTGGCACCTTCACGCAGGGTCCAGCGGAAGGGCTCATCGAGCGCCACATGGCGCAAGAACATCTCCCATTGGATCTTGAAAGCGTTGTCGTAATCTTGCTGATCGGGAACTTCCTGCCACCCAGCATAAAAGTCGATGGGGCTGTCAATGTCTGGGTTCCATACTGGTTTGGGGGTCCCAGCAGCACTTTGTACCCAGCACTTACGTAAGCCGACAATGGCGGATCCCTTGGTGCCGTCCACTTGCATGGTGAGAAGATCATCGCGGCGGACCCGTACACACCAGGAGCTATTGAAGTGGGCGACAATGCCGTTTTCCAGTTCGAAGGTAGCTTAGGCGCTGTCATCGGTGTCGCAGGAGTAGGGTTTTCC
>REDP01000062.1 GCA_007693455.1 Planctomycetota bacterium
CCGGACGCAATGCGCAGCAATCCCACCACCCTGCCAGCGCCGGTGGCGCGCATGGTGGATGCGGCTGAAGAACTGGAGCGTCAGGAATTAGAGCCTGATGATCAGGGGCGTCCGGGCAGGGTACGCTTGGTTCGTGCTGCGGGCTTTAAGTACCCTTACCTACGGGTTGAGGAACGCTTTAACCCGCAGGGAAATGGACGCTTAAATCCCGTCCCCGAAGTCTTGGTTTCGGTGGCCAGCCATGTGATGATCCAGGTAGACCGTGATCAGAGTGATGCTGCGCTGGAGGCGGTATTGGCTGAGGTCAATGGTCGCCTGCTACAGCGTCATCCGCATAGCCGCGTTGCCTTGGTGGAAGTACCAGAGGTACATGCCCAGTCAGCACCAGAAATGATTGCCGCCCTTCATGGCCGGCCACTGATCCGCAGCGCCGAACACGATTATGTTGTCGGCACCATGACTGACCCCGATCCCATCATCCCCAACGACCCGGACTGGGATGAGCTTTGGGGATTACCCAAGATTGAGGCCACCAAAGCGTGGAATGTCAGTCGTGGCTCGCGCAATGTGGTGGTGGCGGTGATCGACACGGGCATTGATTATGCCCATCCTGATCTGGTGGAAAATATTTACTATAATCCCAATGAAACGGCCGATGGCAGCGATAGCGATGACAACGGTTTTCGTGACGACTTGCGCGGCTGGAACTTTGTCGCCAACAATAACGATCCCATGGACGATCAGGGTCACGGCACCCATTGCGCGGGTACCATCGGCGCCATGACCAATAATGAGATCGGCATTGCTGGTGTGGTATGGAATGTTCAATTGATGGGCCTGAAATTCCTCAATCATCGTGGTAGCGGAACCTTTTCCGATGCTGTTGCTGCGATCGAATATGCCACCCTCATGGAAGTGGATATAACCAACAATTCTTGGGGAGGCGGCAGCTTTTCGCAGATCCTCTACGATGCGATTGATGAAGCCCGTGAAGCGGGAATTTTATTTATTAGCTCGGCCGGAAATAGCGGCGGATCTGAACCTGGCTTTCCAGCCCGTTACGGACACCCAGGGCTTGATGGTGGCCGTCCGGCCCTGGATAATGTGATCAGTGTCGGGGCCAGTGACATCAACGATGCTCTGGCCACTTTTTCCAATCGCCAGGCGCATATCGCCGCCCCGGGAGTCGATATTCTCAGCACCTATCCCTGGGATTCGTATGCATCCCTCTCTGGCACCTCCATGGCGGCCCCGCATGTGGCGGGGGCAGCCGCCATGGCCCTCTCGGTTCGGCCTGCCTTGACGCATCAGGAGGTACGCGATTGGATTATCGGCAGTGCCGATACCGCCTCCACACTCAATGGCGATGTTATCGACAACCGACGCCTCAATGTTTTTCAGATGTTGGATCAAAATCTCAGCGGCGCCTTTGTGGTCTATCAAGACGCGGTGCTGAGCGATGCAAACAGCAATGGCATTATTGAGCCCGGAGAGCAGGTTACGATGTTGGTAAGCCTTTCGGCTGCTGGCAATGATCCTGCCAACAATGTCTCGGCCACTCTGAGCACGAGCAGTAGCTACATCACGGTAACCCAAGCAGATGCCAGTTACGGAGACATCGCCCTGTGGGCATCGGCTGAGGGCGATCAAGCCTACGCCTTCGAGGTTGACGAAAACACGCCAACCCCCTATGTCTTTACCCTTGACCTGACCATTTCCGCCGATGGTGTCGCCGATCGCGTTGAGACGCTCAGCTACACCGTCTACAGCACCTTCGAGGTATCAGGCACCGTACGCAGCTTGCTGGGCGAAGGCTTTGCGGGTGCGCAGGTATCGTATGCGGGACCACGCTCCGGCAGTGTGACCAGCGCAGGTGATGGAACATACAGCTTCCTTGCGGTGGACGGTTCCTACACCCTTGAGGCCACGGCCCAGGGCTACGAGCGAGTCAGTCGACTACTTACTGTACGATACGACGCAGACCCAAACGATTTTACCAGCATTGATTTTATCTTGGGAAACCGCGTACTGGAAACCGACCAAGCAGAACTTACTGCCACCACCCAGCCAGGCGGCAAGGTAGAGGTGGAGTTGGAGCTGCGCAACCAGGGCAATCTGCAAGTGCAGTGGAATCTGCACGAGCTCAGCTACGGCTATGAGTATTTGGACGATGGCCTTACCCAGGCTGAGCGTCCAGATTTACACTGGCGCAGCCCAGAAGGCGATGGAGTAAGGCTGTATGAATGGGAGGAGCTATGGGACCCGACATGGCACCCTGCAGGTCGCTATAATGGCAACGATTTGGGCTCTGCCGACCCCTTTTCATTGGGATTTGATTTCCCCTTCTTTGACGAAACCTTCAACCTGCTACGCGTCAATCGTCGCGGCTGGCTGTCCTTCACCCAAAGTGACCGCAGCACTATGAACAGCACCTCGGTCATCCTCCCCACTCCAGAGCGCCATGGCAATATGATTGCCTTTGCGTGGGCCATGTTCTATGCAGGAAAAACCGAAGGCGCCAGTGGCGGCTATCGCCATGAGCCACACGACACCGTACTCCATTCCAAGTATGATCCAGGTGATCATAATCCGCATAACCTTGCCCACACTGGCCCCCTCGAAAAACTGCAGGCCTATACCCACCAAGTCGATCCCTACACCTGGGTCTTCACCTTTAACCAGTGGGGAGTATGGTTCTCCAGCACTTGGGATGAGTATCTCACTGGACAGCTAGAACTGCGCTCCGATGGTAGCATCATCCTACGCTATCAGGATTATGAAAGCATTGGTGGACGCGAGTTTGCCTTTGGTGGGCCACGGGTCTTCGCCGCAGGCATGCAGAATGGCCCTGGAACCAAGGGTCTGATGCCGATTTTCCGCGGTTATCGACATGAACCCACCCCCAATGCCGTGGTTGTCATGCGTCCTACTATTGGTGCCCACTGGCTTAGGGCAGACCGCGATGCTGGAAGTCTCAATCCGATTAGTGGCAGGCAACGCATCCGCTTTACCTTTGATGCCGGGCAACTGCCCGCAGGTGCGTACAGCACCACGGTGGTGATTGAGAACAACGATACCACTGGCAATGCGCGCTTGGAAATACCGGTCACCTTCACGGTGCGTGAAGATTCGAGTAAGTTGGTGATGAGCAGTCCCGTGGACAATCAAGAAGCTGAACCTGGCGACGATGTGACAGTACACGCAAGCCTGCACGGGACAGATGACATCTCGGCCATGAGTTTTTTGCGCGGGGAAGAAGTGCTCGCCGAGAACATCCCCGTCGAAGGCAATGCAGCTACTTTTGTGTGGGAAAATATCCCTGGTGGCCGCCATGCCCTCAGCGTCCGTGCCATCCGCAGCAGTGATCACGCAACCCTACGATCCCAGCCCCACCACCTCAACGCCGGTCAGGGCATTGCACTTGCCATCACTGGCAGCGAGGACCAACTTGCCCCCACAGCCATCTCCCGCAATACTGCTACGGCCGCACGCTACGATGGCCTTCCAATCATCTTCACCCATGAAGATCTGAGCGAATGGGGCACCGACAATACCCCTGATTCGGCCGATGAGCACATCGCGCTGGCCGTCCCGGATGGCAGCGGCAGGAATCTCCGCATCACTAAACAAGGATTTATCAAATTCCCCTTTGCCTATGAGGTGACCGCCAACACGGTGATTGAGGGGCAATTTCGCAGCTACCTCATGGATGAACAATATGGCGCTGCCTCCGTGGGATTGGGCATGCACGACAGTAACACCTTAGATTTGCAGCAGATCTTCCAACTCACCGGCAGTCGCAGCGACAAAGACACCATCCAAGACTACAATACCTTAGATGGAAATAACACACGGGCACACGCGCCTGGGCCCTGGCAAAGCTTTCGCATCCCCATCGGCGCTCATTATACTGGTGCCATGACCCACCTCGTTTTCGCTCAAGCCAACTGGGCGAGTGGGGGATTTTTCCGCTCCCGTAGTGACCTCGACTGCCAATTCCGCAACCTGCGTATCTACGAGGATGATGGCGGCGGGGAGATCACCTACCAGTGGAGCTTCAATGACTCCGAACGCGCCGACACCACCCAAACCGTTACCCGTACCTTCTTCACCCCTGGCGATCGAGCGCTTCAAGTCACCGCTCGTTCGGGCAGCTATGAGGCCCGCGCTACACGCCTGATCCCCATCGCCGGGGAGGAACAGTATCATCTGCGGGTCAATTTTAGAGAGGAAGCAGCAGGAAATTTGGATAATTATCTCACCGATAACGGCAAGGCTTTTGCTGACCGCGCCAAAGATGTCAGCTTCGGCTGGGATGCCGATCAAAGCGACATGCGTCGCGTCTCCGGCATCGATGGCGGGGTGCAGGTTGCAAGAGTCACGCAAGGATCCTGGTGGAAAGCCGCAGTCCCCAACGGTTATTACGAAGTGACCGTGCGCGCCATAGGAAGCGGCACGGGGGAAGATGCCAAGGACAAACTCACCGTCATCCACATCAATAACGAAGAGATCATCAACCATACCATCGTACCGTATAATGACTTTACCCGCACCATCGTTGTGGCGGTGGAGGACGGTGAACTCATTATGAGTGTGGAAAGCGATACCGTACGCATTGATTCCATCCAGGCCCGGCGCGTCGATGATGTCCAACATCCACCAGTAGCCGCCTTCACCATGTCTGCTCAAGAAGGCGCGGTGGTCAGCTTCGATGCCTCATCCTCCTACGATGTTGATGGCCATATTGTCTCCTACGCATGGGACTTTGGCGATGGAAACACCGGCACTGGAGTAACGATCAGTAATCACCATTATGCTCTATCGGGGGTCTTTGCGGTTACCCTGACCGTTACCGATAATGATGGGCTCAGCGGCTCTACCACCCAATATGTCTTGGTCAGTGGCACCGGACGCGTTATTACCATGGACATGAGCGCAGCCTGGGGCATTCTCCTGTGGGATATTGATCCAGCACCAGAGACAGATGGTGACCCCTATGATATTATCGACCGCGATGGCGCAGACTGGCAACGCTTCGCCCCAGTTGATCAGCGTCACCATCATGTGCTCACGCCTGCTGGAGATGATGG
>REDP01000333.1 GCA_007693455.1 Planctomycetota bacterium
TTTTGATTTTCATTTTTTTTTTTTGATTTTCTGCGCTTTCTGGGGGTCCCTTGGCGGCGGCGCGGCTATGGGCCGCCGTGAAGGCGGCGTCCCAGTAAGGAACTTTTCTTATGAATTCTCAACGACTTGCCGTTTTCCTGAGTAAAGTGCAAGGCCATGGACAGTTCCGCATTCGCTTCCCCTCAATGCTATTTTTATGTGGCAAAAATGGAAGGACCGCAAGAAGTGCTGTCATCAATCACATAACGAGTGAAAACTTAAACATATTACCAATCATCGCCGATGATATCTGGAACAGCCGCCTAGCACACCTACATATCAACGCACTCGAAATGGAGACAACCATCGCAAGGCTAAGCGATTGTCTTCTTCTATTTGCAGAGAGTCCAGGATCATGGGCAGAGCTAGGTGCCTTCAGCGCGATACAATCTCTCTCCGGAAAAGTGGTAGCTCCATCAGACATAAAGTATATATTAGATGAGTCGTTCATAAATAGCGGGCCAATGCTCTGGCTATCATCAACTTCGACCAACGGTGGCCTACACCCCAGATTCTCAAGAGAGGCAGACTTCACAGATTGCTCATGCGTGATTGACGCCGTCGAGGACCTCCTTGGCCACTTAGACTCAATATCCAGAGAGCATATAATTTCCGGTGAATTCAATAATCCAGATGATATAAAATTCCTTTTCGTCGGAATGATTATTGTGATTTATATCTTCGCACCCCTGCCGCTCAAGGATCTCCATTTTGTCATGAAGTCATGGAATAACGATGTTGCCATAAAACGAAAACTCTCTGACCTCGTCGATCTAGCCAAGGGCATGGGAATCGTTAATTTAGGCCCAGATGACAAAAACCTAACAGTAAACGATTCGATCCTGGGGACGCTTCTACAAGGCGTCGGAGGATTCGGGGATCTAGAGGAGTTAAGACTGTCTGTTACAGGAGCATCCGCCCGATGATCTCACCATTTAATCTTATATTAAAAGATTGCATGATCACAAATGTCAAAATCATGAACATTGCTCAACGAGCAAAACATATGTATAAGACATATGCAATACCCAAGAAAAATGGCGGCCGTCGCATCATTGATCACCCGGCAAAACCACTGAAGGCCATTCAACGGTCTATCGTCAGCGCTGTGCTTCGCGATCTTCCTGTTCACCAATCCTGTACTGCATATGAACCCGGAAGATCCGCCCTTTTAAACGCCCAGACACACCAAGATTCAAGATACTTTTACCAACTAGATTTTAAGGATTTCTTTCACTCAATAAAACATAGGAATGTATCAGCGTTCCTAGAGAGTTCAACTAGGCTAGACACAGAAGAGTCTGAGATAATAAGCATGATTTGCTGCAAGGGAGACCACCTCGTAATTGGTGCCCCATCAAGCCCGATTCTATCTAATAGGATAATGTTTCGCTTTGACAGCGAAGCAACTATAATCTCTCAATCCCTCGGCTGTATATACACTCGCTATTCAGATGATATCACCATTTCCACTAAAAATGACACAACGGCAATAAACGAGTGCATTCGAGCTTTAATTGATTTTATCGGGTCACCCGATAACAACTGGCTCCGGATCAATGAAGCGAAAACACGACATTCATCTCTCAAGAGGCGGGTTGCGGTTACAGGTTATAATATCACAAATGACCACCGACCGGTTGTCCCAAGATCATACAAAAGAACGGTGCGGGCACTTATCCATAAAGCTATTATATGCAACAATGACGAAATTGAACTTGATAAAGTCCTTGGCATGGTCGCCTACATTGAAGGGTCCGAACCTGGATTTATTGAATCGTTGAAGGGCAAATATGGACCTGAAGTAATTAACAGACTCAGGAAGCATAATACCACTGGCCATTAAATCGCCCCCGCCAAAGGGCCCGCTCCCTCTGCGGCCTCACCAGCCCGGCCACCAGTGCGGTGCGCGGCCTGCGCGGCAACCCCCTCTTCGGCCGCTGCCGAGAAGTGCCCTTTGCCACGGTACTGAAGGCCTGCGCGGACGGCAGCGCAGAGACCTAAGAACATCGAGAAGATTGCCCCTTTTCCCTTGATTAGTACGGAGTCAGTTCGATATCAACGGACAGGATCCACCCTGGATCCGAATTTTCCCAATGACCAACTTCATGGATTCTGAAAGTGATTTACTGCGGGGACCGCAAACAACGGGGCCACAAAGGATCGCGGCGTTCCCCAACAACCCGCCCTAGACCCACCCCGAATAACGACTAAGGTCACCGCATGAGTGGCGTTCAGGCATGTTATCGCATTCTCTCGTGGTGTGCATGGGGACTGTTGGCCCTTGAAATTGCTCAGCGAATTCCCGGTTTGTACTACTATAGTTTGGACTGGCAGGATCGCTATCCCCTGCCCGGAACCACCCTTGGTGATCCGCTGCTCAACGCCCTCATTCAAGGCCAGAGTCCCGCCTGGGTGCTTTTGGTGCTGGCCGGTCTCCCCTCACTGATGTTGCTCGCCTTGGCCGGCTGGGTTTGGCGGCGCCACGCACAATCCGCGGATTCCACTGCTCCATTCCCGTTGACCAGCTGCTTATTGAGCGCCACCGCCGCGTGGCTTGCTTTTTCTGGCCTCGCGGGACTGCGTTGGGACATTGAGGCATGGAGCTTTCTGAGCGCACTGCCCGATCCGGCGTCGTCATCCCTCTCCCTTATTCTTGCCAAGGGCGCTGGGCTCTCCATCCCTTTTGTGATTATTCTGCTCACTGCCCGAAGCCTGGTGGGGGCTTGGGCCCGCTGGCAGGGCATACCAGCCAGCGCGACACTGGCTGTCCCCAGTAATGAAATTGAGAATCACCCATGAATCAATCCAGTCTCGCTAAAAGCATCTATGATTTGGTGGGCATAATGGCTGCCTGCACCGGGGCCCTGGTTCTGCTCTATCTGCTCATGGCCTTGGGCATTGCGCTCTCTTCGCTCCAAGAACCCCCTCCTTCACAGCAACTCTCCATGTTTTTGGCCTCACTCATTCCACTGATCACCATGATAATTTTCGCATCATTCATTACCTTTTCTTGTCGTTTTTGGTCGCGCCGCTGCGCCGCTGATATGGCTACCCAGGGCAGCACGGACATCGCAATACAAGCAAGCTTCAGTCTATGCAGTGGCCTAGTGGGCATGATATTGATTTTACTCGTCGGCTATCGCTTGATCGACGAGGGGGACATTCGACTGGCACGCGGTTTGGCCCTAGATCCCACGGTCATTCCGTTCATGGCCTTCGTCGACCTGGGGGTGTATTTTACCCTGGGTGCGCTCCTCTTTTTTCGCCCTAGGCTACCCTATTCCGTCTGGTCCCGCTTCGGCGGTGGCAAGGAACCTCTCAACCACTGATTGCCTTCTCCATGACCATCACCTCTGCAGCCAACAATCCCATAGCTGCACCCAGCTCTTTCGTGAAAGTGCTACCAAGATTCCATAAAGGTATCACCTCATTCTTCAAGGCGGCGAATGCCAAGGACGGTAATATCATCGTCCTGTTCCCCATTCGCAAAGGAGACGGCCTCGTCAAAAAGGGCGTCGACTTGTTGCTGCATACTTCCCCGGCTAGAGACCAGTAACGAGCCCATGACCCGTTCCTCTGAAAATTCTTCCTCGGCGGTATTACGCGCTTCATTTACCCCATCAGTATAGACGACAAGGGAG
Organism: Planctomycetota bacterium; assembly: GCA_007693455.1. Lineage (GTDB taxonomy): Bacteria > Planctomycetota > UBA11346 > UBA11346 > UBA11346 > REDP01. The sequence continues at coordinate 3,684 of REDP01000333.1, forward strand.
CTTCCCACCGGCAGCGTTGTCTCACGCATGGTTAGGCGTTGAGCTAAATCGGCAGAGCGAGCAACCCCAATGGCCATGCCCGAAGCCATCAATCGGCGCAGGTGAGTAACCGGTTTACGAGCGTAGTTTGCACCCCGCTTTTTCGCGTGCAGCATAGGCCGCAGGGGTGAGCTGCGCCATCGGCAGTCGTTTGTGGTGCATCGCCTCGACCACATCATTGAGGTAGGTTTCGGGGTTGAGGTCATGCATGAGAGCGCTTTGGATCACGGTCAAGAGAATGGCATAGCTTTTAGCGCCTTTGACGGTGGCGCTAAAGAGGCTGTTCTTGCGATGCAGGGCGTTGGGACGCATGCCCTGCTCGGTGCGGTTGTTGTCGATGGGGGCAGCGCCGATGGTACAGTAGCGCTTGAGTCCATCCCAGATCTTGAGCGCGTAACTGGTGGCGCGACCAATGCCCGATTTCGGCAAAATAGCCGGATCGGCCTGCCAGGCAGACAGGGTCTCATGAATGTGGGCGAGAATCGGTTGGGCACGTTGCTGCCGCTGCACCACCCGTTGATCCGGTGGCAGCTCAGCAATCTCGCGCTCGATGTCGTAGAGTCGTCCGATCAGCTGAAGCATGACCTTTCGTCGTCGCTTATCCGCCGATTCGAAGAATTTGCGCCGGACATGGGCCCAGCAAAACAGGGCCAGGATATCATCGCGGTTCAGCAGTTTATTATGGCCAGCATAGGCATCGCCCATGACATGCCCGTCGTAATCCTTCAACAAATCGGCGATCCATTTGCCTTCGCGGGTTTCGGTAAACTGGTAGCAGATTCCGGACGCACCACTGATGGCCCACAAACGTCCCTGCTTACACACCGATCGGTCGGCCACTATCAGACGGTGCACGCTGTCATCGATGCCAATGACGGGCTCTGCCTGGACTTCGGCAAAGATGGCGTCCCATAATGGCTTGAGGAAGGTGGCCAAGGCAATGTGCCAGCGGCAGATTTTCGAGCGTTCAATGTCGCAGTCGATACGGCCCAATCGTTTGCTTTGCCGGCAGGACGGCAGATGGTCGGCGACTTTGTCGATAGCCGAATGGATGACAAAACGATCGGAGACTTGCGAGCGCCCGGTGACGGTTGGGGGCGTAAGCGTTTCTTGGTACACCGCGCCGGAGGCATGAGTAATCTTCATCACGGGGCAGGTAATATCCGCCACGTACACCATCACAGGATCGATCTCATAGCGTTTAATGACGGCTGTGGCAATCTGGTCATGCGTGAGGGTTCCGCGCAATGCCGGGTGATCACCAGGCGGGACATAGGTTGACGAGCGACGTGGCAAATGTTGGCAGAGGGGATTACGGCCACCAGCGTGTTCTGGACGCCTGCGACCCTTTGG
>REDP01000061.1 GCA_007693455.1 Planctomycetota bacterium
TCGCCCCGGTGGGGACTTGCACCCCACAAGTGCCGTGCGCTGTTGGGCGCACGGATCGCCGATCTCCTGATCGGCCTGCAAAAACGACCTGCATAGGGTGCATAGGGCGCTTTTTGCCTTAAAAGCATGCACCGCGAAGCAGAAATTCCTTACCCAAGGTGAGCTTTGAGCCCGCCATGGTTAGCTGGGTGGAGCTACGGTTGCCATCCGTAAGAGGTATTTAGGCTGCCTCACCTGGAGCAGATCTTATGTACCAAGCGCCCTCTGATCGCATCGTTGAGATTCTTCATCGCGAGCCTGCTAGTGACCCCATCGGCGTCTATGGGTGGGTGCGTTCCCGCCGCGATTCAAAGGCTGGGGTCAGCTTTATTGATCTCAGTGATGGGTCATGTCTACAGGGACTACAGATTGTCGTCCCCAGCGATCTGGAAAACTACTCTGAGGTTCTGGAGCGCGCTGTCCTGGGCGCGAGCATACGTGTTACGGGGCAGTTGGTGGCGAGCCAAGGTCGTGGGCAGGCGGTTGAGGTACAGGCCAGTGAGGTCGCTATCATTGGTGATTGCGACCCCGAACACTTCCCCATTCAAAAGCAGCACACCAGCCTTGAGCATTTACGCAGCATCCCCCATTTACGCATTCGCACACGTACTTTCCAGGCCATCATGCGCATTCGCTCGTACCTGGCACATAGTGTCCATTCTTTTTTTGCCTCCCAGGGATTTGCCTGGGTTCACACACCCATTATTACCGCCAGCGACTGCGAGGGTGCGGGCGCCATGTTTCGGGTTTCTACCCTGGATGCCGATCAACCCCCGCGCAATGAACAGGGAAATATCGACTGGAGTCAGGATTTCTTCGGGCGCGAAGCATGGCTTACCGTAAGTGGTCAGCTTGAAGGGGAAACCTATGCCTGTGGTTTGGGAAGGGTGTATACTTTCGGCCCAACATTCCGCGCCGAAAACAGCAATACCAGCCGCCATCTCTCCGAATTCTGGATGATTGAGCCAGAAATGGCCTTTTGTGACTTAGATGGCAATCGCCACCTAGCTGGCGCGTTTCTGCGTAGTGTCATCGGCAATACCCTACAAGCCTGCGAGGATGACATTACCTTTCTTGAACGACAATTACCGAGCGCGCGAGGCTTACGGCGGAATTTGGACGTGATTGCCAACAAGGACTTACGCCACATTACCTATGATGAGGCCATTGAGCGACTCATAGCCAGTGGCAAATCCTTTGAATTCCCCGTGCACTGGGGCATAGACCTTCAGGCCGAACACGAGCGCTTTTTAGTTGATACTGTCTTTAAGGGACCCGTGGCGGTTACCAACTACCCCAAAGAGATTAAAGCGTTTTATATGCGCTTGGATGACAATCATCGCACCGTCGCCGCCATGGATGTCTTGGTACCACGTATGGGGGAATTGATTGGTGGTGCCCAGCGCGAGGATCGCTTGGATATTTTGCGTCAGCGCCTGCATGAATCTGGCTTGGACCCCGAAGCCTACACCGATTATCTTGATCTTCGTCGCTTTGGTTCCGTACCGCATGCTGGCTTTGGCCTTGGTTTTGAACGACTGGTATGCTTGGTTACTGGCGCCAGTAACATCCGTGACGTCATTCCCTATCCACGCACTCCTGGACATTGCCCATGATGACCGAACTACCTTGGCTTCCTTGGATTCTTTTACCTGGCGTTGGGGCACTTATTGGCTACGCCACCAATTGGCTTGCCATTAAAATGCTTTTTCATCCGCGCCAGCCGCGCTGGGGCTTGCAGGGCCTGCTGCCGCGTCGACAAGCGGATCTGGCTGATTCGGTGGGACGGATTGTGGCAGAGGATATTCTCCATCCCGATCTCTTACTGAGTAAACTTGATGAGGTAGACCTATCGCCCGCATTTAGTCGTCTCGCTGACCGGGCGCTCGAGCGTAAAGTGGATGACTTGCGGAAAATTCCGCTTATTGGGGCATTTATTACCCCAGAACGCCTGGGATCCATCCGCAATGCACTCGTGGACGAGCTTGAGAAAAGTCAGCCCGCTATTATCGGTGAACTGAAAAGCATGGTGCGCGAACGCATCGATGTTCATAGCATGGTGCGCGAACGTCTGGAATCCATTGATCTTGCTGAGCTGGAATCCCTTGTGCAACGGGTTGCCGCCCGCGAGTTCCGCGCCATTGAAGCTTGGGGAGCCATTCTGGGCACCGTCATTGGCTTAGTGCAAGTGCTGATATTAGTTGGACTCGGCGGAGGTTGATGAGGGCGTTGCAAAGCGTGTCAGGAAAGTGAGCGCAATTGTTATCGTGTCACCCCCCTTCCGGCCAGAGACTTTGGGGGGCCGATCAGGTCAACAGCCCAACCAGGGCAACGTTGTGCATCGCCTTGAGGGGATAAGGCCTGAAGAACAAGACGTGTTTAGGGTGATTTACTGTCATTACGCATGCGCCGAATCAATTGCCGGAGAACACGATTGGCCACAGCAATATCGGATATGCGATTACGAAGATCATCGGTACATCGCTGAATAAGGGAGTCAAAGGTAATGTCTCCAGTCGGCAAAAATCCGCGGCGATCATTACCCGCAATCGCCTTGAGGATCCCCCTCCGTGCAGCCCGAGGATCCCGCACTTCCTTCACTGCCCAATCAAAGGGGTGACGACCTGTAACGAGTTCGTAAACCATGATAGCCCAGGAATAAATATCGCCGCTAATACCAACCCGATCCTCGCGCTCCCCGGTAAGAGCGTGGAAAGCCTGTTCTGGACTGGAATAGCGCGGAGTGAGCATCACGGTATCGGCGCGATGAATACGTGAGCGCCAGCGGGCGATACCAAAGTCCGCAATCTTGCCAACATCTGAACCAAAGATGAGGATATTTTGTGGCTTGATATCGCGATGGGCTACTTGGTGGGCATGGGCTGTTTTAATTCCATCGGTTGCCTTGGCCAGCGCCTCCATCAATCCCAGACGGGTGAATCCATGATCGATTTTACGTTTTTTACAGCATCGATCTAAGGATCCAAATGCCGCCCGTTCGGTAATCATAAATGGAACAAGGTTGAGCGGAAAGAATTCACGGAGCTCTTGCGGCATATCTGGAGGAACTTCCGCGTCGCCATATTCCAGCACTTGGAGGATATGGGGGTCGCTGCGTGAGAGAATCATGGTCTTCTCGCACTCCACCTTAAACGCACCATAAGCGCTGATGGCATCACGCAGATCATCCACGGCGAGAACAAAGACTTTTACCGCAACATCTTCACCATGATAGCGTCCAGCGTAAACGCTGGTTTCTTTACTTTCGGTACTAATGGGATCAAGCAGTTGCAGTTTCTGCTTAAGAAATATTTCGTGTAGTGCCGCATCGAAAGCAGCTGCGTGAACCCTACGCAAGGCGCGGTTCGATTGCTGTGGCACGTCCACCAGTGCCGTGGTTTCATCGTTATCTAGGGGGTCATTCACAACGGTTTTGAGCATGCCAAGTGACCTGCTCAGCACAAGCCACAGTAACCCGCGAGTAGCCCGTGCCCCAGACGATGAACGCTTTTTTAAGTGCTCTTATGTCGCCGTTTGCGACCCCAACGCAATAGGCTTATGATGATTAACAGCATCCCTGCAACCAGCATCCACACTCGCTGCGGCTCCATGCTCCATACGGGGTTGTCACCTTGCACACGGCGCTCCAGATGCTGCTCTACCCGCTGACGATCCCTGCGATAATGATGAATCCGTTGGTCGGCATCAAAAAGCATCCCTAGTGGAGCCTGCTCTACTTGCCAACTTGCTGCTCCGCCGCTGCGCTGGGTCGAAAGTACCTGATCTGCTGGATCCAGTAGACCAGACTGACCAGCATCGTGAAGAAGTACACTGATCGTTCCCACTTCCTGACCGTCACCACCAGTTAAAAGGTCTCCAGGATGCACTGCCGCATCACTATCTCCGCCTATGCGCACGGGAACTCCCTGAGCATCGACATAACAGCCCTGCTCGGGGTCATAGTGGTAACCTTGCCCATCGCTTACACGCTGCAGATAGGCTGCTAAACCACCGAAGGCCCCCAAATGATTCACCCAGGGCCAAGGAATCTCGTCCTCCAAACGCCATGATTTAATGAGGAGCGAAAGGATATCCACACCTTGACCACTATGCACGAGCTGCGCGCGATGGTGCCCATCGCGCGCTTCGCTGACAGGTAGCCCTAGCATACTAGCCATGTGCCCCACTGCCGCATCGTTGGGACGCAGTAAAAACAAGCGCTCCCCAGCAACCACGTAGGCTCCAGGCTGGGCCTCAAACCACTCGCCCTGTTCATCCCACAAGGCAACGTGCTGGCCATCACTAAGCCGCTGGGCAACGAGAGGAGTGCCCCAAATGGCGTGGGGTGGGTCTTCTTGCAACGATATTCTATGCACCTGGGGGTGGTCGTCTTGAAGATCCAACCAGGCCGTTCCCGTAGATTGGCAACTGACACTCAGCAACACAAGAAGTAGTAGCAAGCCTGGGAAAGCTCTCCCCGTCAGGCCTGCAGATTGCGGTCTTTGATCACTCACTGCCTGGCCGAGGGTGGGCTGACTCGGGGTATTTTTGAAAGAGTCTGTCATGTGGCAGCACACTGTGGTTGGATCCAAAATACCTGGCGATGATCATCATACTGCGGCCCACGCAGACTACTCTCAATTGATCCGATGACACCGCCACTGTCATGAACCATCTGAGCCATTTCACTCGCTTCATATAAACGCACACGCTCCTCTCGCTCCTGCCAGCCCTCTGCGTTGTGCCACCTGCTGCGCTTGCATACATAGGCATCATGCAGCCAACGAGATTCAAGCAGTAGGCTGCCATCGGCCATCGCTCGTTGACTTTCCTTGACCAAGGTTGCTCGTACATGACAAGGATTGGGAAGGTCAATAACCAGCCATCCCTGCGGTTTCAGCAGTCGCAGTAATCCCTGCAGGGTGTGTTGATTATCCTGGTCAGGAAAATAGCCAAAGGCGGTAAAAAGGACGAGTACCGCCGCACAGCTTCGCTCAGCAATGGGAATCTGGCGGACATCGGCGCGTAAAAGTGCG
>REDP01000060.1 GCA_007693455.1 Planctomycetota bacterium
TTTGCAGGCCGATCAGGAGATCGGCGATCCCGGGGGCGAGCTTTGAGCCGCTCTGTGGCTATGCGCAGGGCGAGTCAAAGCATGCCCCGAGCAGCGGACATCCCTTCTCCATGGCGAGCTATGAGACACCCTTTGGCTTGTGGTATGGTGACCTTAAGCCTGTCCCTGAGTGATTAAGCCTGTCCCTGAGTGATCATCTTTCTTCTGCTCAATGGTATTACCGAGATGGAGCTCAATACCATTGAGCATGTGATCGGTTGGCAAAATGGTCAAACCAATACCCAGTCTAATGAGTCATCGCTGAGAGCCCAACCATGGCTGTGACGTTGTCAAAAACTCTGTCAAAAAATGGCGTTTTCGATAGATTAGACAATCCTATGCCCCACCGTAACGCCTTGCTTGTCTAATAGCCCTCTTTCTGACTTCCGTTGACATCTTTTTGACAGCCTTTTTAAACTACATAATATATTACTAATAAATGACTTATGTAGTTTTCTACAGACCTGTCAGGCCTTAGTATCAGTAATATTATCTTTCTTATAGAGAGAGAGGAGAAGAAGCTTGCTGAAGCAAGCTCAAACAAGAAACCATACCTATGATATGCGGGAAGCTCGTGTATGGACTTGTGAGGAAGACTGTCATGATGCTGCCACCGTTGAATGGGCTGAAGGAGATGGTGATGGCTGCTGATGCTTCCATAACGACAACAGGATTTCATGTTCGCTGTCAACGATCTGGATTGGTCACGGCCTTACAAGCAGCCGATGCTGTGGTCCCAAGCAGCAGTGCAAAACCAATCTTAACCAATCTCCTCCTTGATGCGCATACGGACTATCTGGAGATAGCTGCCACAGACCTCCAAGTAGGCTTGTGCTCGAAGATCAGTCAACTCGAAATAGTTGTTCCTGGTCAAGTCGTTGTCTCGGCGCGTAAATTGGTCAATATCCTCAAGGAGAGTCGTTCACGTACCGTTGATATGATGTTGGATCAGCATAATGATACCGGGCAACTCATTATCGAATTGAGCGATGGCACTTATAGATTACCGGCTGTCATTGGGGAAAGCTTCCCGCAGGTGAGTGCCTTTCCCGAAGGCGAACCAGCCGTCACCATGCCAGCCAACATTCTAGCAACCATGTTGAAACGGACCAGTTTTGCGGTTGATCGTGAGCGAACCTCCGCGGTTCTATCTGGTGTTCTAGTACGTATGGATGGGGAACAATTATTAATGGCCGCTACTGATGGCAAAGTGTTGGCTGAATATTGCCTTGACCTTGCTTCATCGGATAAAATTCAGGTAGAAATGGACCAGCTTCAAGCAATCATTCCTGCGGCTACCGTAAGTCACCTTATGCGTATTCTAGAATCTGGTGGCCAAGGTATGATGTATTTAACGGTGGTTGGTAAGCTCATTTTTGTGCGTATCCAGCTCGATCATGAGGATGCACAGCAATACCCAGTAATGGTCGAGCTTACCAGTCGTTGTATAGACGGGAATTACCCTCCCTACCGCAATGCCTTGCCAAGTGGATCATCACAACGTATGACTTTCAATCGAGACGAGTTAGCCTCGGCAGTACGTCGTACTGCATTAATGACCAGTTCAGCAAGTCCAGGTATCATACTCTCATTACGTTCTGGAGCGGCTGAATTATCAAACCTTTTCAATACAGCCGGTTCTGTGCAGATACCTCTCGCCTGTGACTATCAAGGAGAGGCAATTCGCATGGGCCTTAATGCTGGGTATCTCAATAGTGTTTTGAAATCGCTTGACGGAGATGAAGTCATATTCGAACTAAATGGTCCAGGAAAAGGTATTATAACTCGACAAGAAAATAGCACCTATCTGGTAATGCCAATTAGTTTACCAAATGCCTAGAGAAATGAGTCTGTACGAAAATGTCTAACGCTGGCGATGAATCTTCAAATACCAGCGTTCATCACTTGAAGCAACCCGAACACTCACTACACCAGAAGAGTTGCCGCGAACCCGAATAGGACCATGGGTAAAAGAACCGCTTCCCAGTAGACGGATTTGCGTTCCGTTTTCCGCATGGATATTGACGCTTTGATCTTCCGCCAAAGGAATCATTACGGTGCCACGGCCATGCTCATCGAGCCATCCATCCATGCGCGTTATGGTAGCGTGTGGGGTTTGAGATTGGATTATTGGTGTAACTAAGAGTAGTGCGCCAATACAACCTGCACATAATGCTGCCCATACCAGGAAACGGGTTCTGATCTTACGTGGGCGTTGTAGGGTGTTGACACTGGGTCGCGGCCAAGCTTGTAAAATGCTCATGGCTTGTGGCCTGCGACGCGGGTCTTCGGCAGTGAGTCGGTTTATGAGATCTTGCCACAAACGTGCCAGGGAATGACTACCCTGCCAATCAACACGGTGAAAACATTCACGCAAGACAACCCCATAACTATAGCAGTCACTCTTGGGACTACTATGCAGTGGGTTACGTAATTGCTCGGGCGCAGCATAGGGTGGAGTACCTAAACTTAAGCCTTCTGGAGTAAGACGGTGATTGTGCACATCAGCTGTAAGTAATGCCAGGCCAAAGTCGATGAGGACTGGTCCATCCTTGCCGAGGACAATGTTTTCAGGTTTAATATCGCGGTGCATCACGCCACGAGCATGGCAGTGATGCAGGGCCTCAGCAGTACCACGGGCGAGCTGGGCAAATTCTTCAACACTCAACAATGTGGGCCGGGTTAAGCGTTCGGCGAGAGTTTCTCCAGGATGGTAACTGGTGATGAGTAAGGGCGTACCAGCGGCAGTCGCGTCAATATCGATAAGCTGCAGTACGCGAGGATGTTGTAGACTGGCTAAGGCGCGTGCTTCGCGGGTAAAACGTTCTCGAGATTGGGCATGGCGGTGACGTGGTGCTTTTAAGGCCACGCTCAGCCCATCACGCAGACGGCGACCACGTAAAACAATTCCCATTCCACCCCGAGCTACCACAGACTGAATCTGATACCCACCAGGAGAAATAGTGGCAGTGGCTGCGATCGCTGGTGTTGATGCTTCACCAGGAAGAAACGAGGCCCCGCAATGCTGGCAGGGATTAGTGCGGGTGTGGGTATGACAACGGGGGCAAATCTGTGACATGCTAGCTCATTCCATCCCTATAATCGCAAATCCAGGCCAAGGTACAAGTGGGGACCCTTGATGAACGCTAAATCTGTGCCGAACATAGCCATGCCAGGTATTCGATCATTGCTGTGAGCGGGTAGTGATGAATATAGCTTCATGCAGCGTATTCCGTGGACCATGCCCGATACCCCTGTATGGCTACAGGGACGTAGTATTATCCAGCGCATTCAGGAGGCCGGCTATCGGGCTGTATTTGTGGGTGGCTGTATTCGCGATCAGCTCATGGGCGATGCTGTGGCTGATATTGATATCGCCAGTGATGCCCCCTCACCCATCATAGAAGACCTTTTCCCGCATACTGTAGCCGTGGGAAAAGCCTTTGGGGTGATCATTGTGGTTGATCAGGGGCGGCATTTTGAAGTGGCCCAGTTTCGCCACGATGGCCCCTCACTTGATAGCCGACATCCTCAAAGCATCCGACCAGGTAGCGAGGCCGAGGATGTACTCCGTCGTGACTTTACCTTTAATGCGCTTATCGGCGATCCTCAGCAGGGAGAAATTCGCGATCACGTACAAGGCTTGCAGGATTTACAACAGCGACGATTACGCCTGGTGGGTGATGCCAAGACTCGTTTAGGTGAAGACCATCTCCGCATTCTTCGCGCCGCGCGCTTTGCCGCGCGTTTTACCTGTACACTCTGTCCCGACACTGCCCAGGCCTTGTGTGAGGTAGCGTGCGAAGGTGTCAGTAAAGAACGAGTGTGGAGTGAATGCGACAAGGTGTTTGGGCAAGCCTGGCAAGGCCGCTGGATAGACTTCCTCGTGCAGTGGGGGCATTGGCGCGTTATTGGTCCAAGCGATGTGCTTCCCCACGAGGTTTTAGGTATTGTTCTGCAATGGTGGGAACACCCCTTAGCCCGCGATCCCATGGTAGCAGAAATAGTGCTGTGGCATGCTTGTATCCATTATAACCTCATTACAGATAATAGTTTTAGCCGATGGTATGCAGACCAACCCGTGACTCGGGAGCGCAAGAAAAGCATATCTCGGGCACTCAGTATCCTCCCCCAAGTAAGCGAGGATCTTCCTGAAGTTCCGCAACGGCAGCGTCTCGTGCGTGAGACCATAGCGCCACAGGTCGCTGCATGCTTACAGGTGATCGGTGCAAGGAGTGCCCATGCTTTTGCCCAGAGCCTGAAAGAGGAACAAGAGCGTGGTCCGATTCCTCAGTTACTCTCAGCACAGGAACTTATCACCCTTGGTATTGCCCGCGGTCCCCAGCTGGGTGTGGCGCTGCGTGGTATTGAAGATGCCTGGCTGAGTGGGCGTATCTCAGATACCCAACAAGCGCGTGCGTGGGTGCACAACCACTATCTGTGAATGCAAAAGGTCGCGCACTGCGGGAATTGACCCTCCGCTAATAGAGACTATCCTGCTCCCCTCGTTTCCTAGACCAACCCCTTCCTGGTATCGTCATAACGCATGCACATGGTAGCAATCCTGCTGCTGTGGAGCTGCCCAAGATTACGATACAAACCTCTTATGCATTGGAGAACCCTATGGCCAAGGCTGCCTCAAAGCTCGTCTACTCTTTTGGTGCCGGCAAATCCGACGGTAGCGCCGCTCTTAAAAACCTTCTCGGTGGCAAAGGTGCCAACCTGGGAGAAATGGCCCGCCGCGGATTTAATGTGCCTCCTGGATTCACCATTACCACCGAGGTCTGCACGGCATATTATAAGAATAAGAAAAAGTACCCGCAGCAACTTGCTGGCCAAGTCAAAGCGGCTATTGCCAAGATTGAGAAGCAGCTGAAGAAAGGCTTTGGCGACGAAAAGAATCCCTTGCTGGTTGCCGTGCGTTCGGGATCCCGTGAGTCCATGCCAGGCATCCGCTACCCCGCGGACACACCGTGGCAAACCG
>REDP01000058.1 GCA_007693455.1 Planctomycetota bacterium
GTGGATGAAATTACTTTGCTTGCGCGATCGGCGTTTTTGGGAGGGACACCGTCCCCACCCTCCGAGCTGTTCCGCGCACGGCGTTGTGGTGGTGGAATTTCCGACTTTGCTTCCTCTATCGGCGCTCTTAAAAGGGGGGCGTCCTACCTCCTGGGCTGTTGCGGGTTTAGGGTGCGGCACAATTGGTGATGATTTTATGATGATTTAATGGCCGGTCTGCATTGACTGGAGGGTGAATGGGGCAACAGTTGTAGAGATGTTGGTAGGGTATCCCTGGCGGAGGGCGGCAGATGGCATTTATGCGGAGTAATCGGCTCGGGCGGTGTTGGTGGTCGGTCCTGCTGATGGTTCTGTTGGCTCAGTTGCTGGTGCCACAGCCGCAGGGCTGGGCTGAGGAGAACGAGCGGGCGAGAATTCTTGTCATGTCCTTGGAGCAAACCGGTCGTCAGCGGCCGTGGTCTCCCGGGCCTGTGCTTGATCCGGTGCCCGCGCCCTGTGCGGAGACCCTCGCTGCACTGCCGCGGCGGCTCAATCAAGCGGCGGTGAACGGCTTGGTGGATGCTTTGGTGGATCGCATCGAAGCATATTATGTAGACCAGGGTCTGAGCGTGCCCGGTGCCGCGGAAGGCTATCAGGCCCTGCAACATCTGCCGCAGTTGCGTCGGGATTTCTGGTTGGCGGTGGACTATACCTACGATCAGGTTGAGGAGGCGCTGGCGGTATTGGCCCGTCTGCAGGCCCACGATCAACGTGGCCTGGAAAACCATCCGCAGTTGGCCATCGCTATGGCGGTGGTCTTTGATAGCCCCGATGCCATTGCAACCTCCCGTCGCTTTACCATCTGGGGCATTGAGCCAAGCCAGTGGAAACCCCTGCCGGATATGTTGGAGATATGGGATTTTTATACCAGCGAGGCCTTTCGTCGGCAGGCGCTTATGCCAGTGGAGCAATTAATTTGGCCCCTGTGGGTGCATATGGTGGACATTGATTTGATAGCGAGCGAGCGGGAGTGGGTGGCCAGTCGCTTTGCTCGCCATCGCCAGCTTACCGATACCTATGCGATGGTTCCCTATGATCGTGAAAAGCTCGCTCGGCGGACGCCGCTTTTGGCCAGCCGGTCATATAATATGCGTAATCTGCTGCAATATGGCGGGGTTTGTGGCGATCAGGCGCATTTTTGTACCCGTGTGTATAAAGTGCGCGGTATGCCTGCCTTTAAGGTGCGCGGTGATGGGCGTCACGGGGGCAATGGTCACGCTTGGGCTGGCTTTCTGGAGATTCAGCGCCGGCAGGCCCGCTTTGCCTTTATTGGCCGCTATGACTACGATTTTTATTATACCGGTGATGTGTTTAATCCACAGACCCGCAGTATTGTTTTGGATCGTCACCTGGCCATGGATTTGGACGGGGCGCTCATGGGCTTTTCGGCTTATGTCGAAGCGCGGGCTTTGGCGCGCATTGCCCGCTCCTTGCTCACCACCCATCCGGATATGGCCAAGACGCTCACCATTCAAGCGCTGCAAACCAATCACTTCTGTGCCGATGCCTGGCGTTTGCTGGTCCCCTTGTTTGCTACTGATCAACTCAGTCACCAGGATATGAACCGCTGGCTGGGGCAGATGCTCTCGCTGCTGCAAGAGCATCCAGACATCACTTTGGAAATCCTTGATGGCATCCTGGATCATGTGCCGCTCACCGATCTGCGGTTACGCCAAGGGATGTATCAGCGGGTGTACGCCCTCTACGATGAGCGGCCGGATCTGCAAATCCGCCTGCGCCTGCGCCAGTGTCGGGAATTATACTCGGCTGACCAATCCGATCAGGCCACGCATCTGGCGGTGGAAACCCTCAATGCCAATCCCCGCGAGGGCGCCATTTTACTGCCCCTCATGACCATGGTGGTTGAAGACGCAGTCGAGCGTAGTCCAGCCCAGCGCCAATCGCTGCGGCGTGCGCTGCAACCGATGATACAAGGCTTCCCCCGCACCCGTGGCAGCAGACCCTCTCAGGCCTGGGAAGAGCTTCAGACTATCCTCGCCAAACTGTAGTGGATGGTGCCCTTGGCCCCTGCTGGCTGAGGCCGCTGTGTACTTCAGATCCATGCAGGGGGACGCCGGTTGCTATGGGCACCTGGGATAGAATCCTTGGCCAGGCTTGGCAAACCGCCTCGCCGATTCGGGTCTGCGTGTACTGCCTCTTTACCATAGCTACCAGTGAGCCGCCATGCACTATTGCCCTGTAACCACTCCCCTCGTTGATCTATGGTCACGATTACAAGCGCATCCACAGGAAGTGGCCAATGGCATCGAGCGTGATCTCCTGGCCGACGCAGATGGCATGGCTGAGCGCATCCCTCTCCTGGCCTGGCCCCTGCTTGAGGCGCGTCGTCGGTCGCCGCAAGGGGTATCGGCAGCAGTGTTCCAGCGTTTAGGTGCATTGCTTGATGCCTGGGAATTGCGCTTTGGTCTGTGCGGCGATGTTACCGGGCCGGTGTCAGTGGCCGCGCAAACCTGGCTGGTTCAGGATCTGCACTGTCTTGCCGACCTCCATAATCATTTCGGCGATGGTAATGGCGGGGCATGGAGCAGGCGTGGCCATCTCGCCGAAACCGCATTGCACGCAACCCTGTGGACCGGCACTACCTACGCCGATCGCACTAGCCAAGGTCAGTTGCAGCTCCCCACTGCTGCCGATCAGGCCATGCCCCTCCTCTTACTCGACACCCCTGTCGACCGCGTCGCCACCCTTGCCCCGCTCGCCCGCCGTGTCCTAGCCGAGCCAGCCTGTCCTTCCCACCACACCCTACTCCTTACCGAGGGTATGCGTCGGCATGGGCTGAGCTAAACAGCGGGATCGTCACCCCAGAAAGCTGGGGACGACCACATGCAGGCCGATGGCGATGCGGCACCTTGCCAATGTTGACTGAGGCAACAAAAAGCATTGTCAGGAATGCGAGAGGATGGAGTCTGGAATGCTATGACTACTCCCCTACGCTTTATCTGTGTCCTCACCCTCCTGCATTTTGGCGTTGCTTTGCTGGCTGTCGAAGAGTTGGAGAGCGATCCTCGCGATTCGCTGTTTAAGATTTTTACCGTGGCCACTAAGCCGGACTACCGACAGCCCTGGGCCATGCAGCAGCCTGGTCAGGGTACTGGATCGGGGGCTTTGCTGGACAATGGGCTGATTATTACCAATGCCCATGTCATTGCCGATGCCACCTTTATTCAGGTGCGGCGGCACGGCCAGCCACAGCGCCATCGGGTACATGTGGTGGCGGTGGACCACGCCAGCGACCTTGCCCTCCTGCGGCCCGAGGATGAATCCATTCTGGCGGATATGGTGCCCTTAAGTCTGGGGGAGCTGCCACCCACCAATTCTGAGGTGATTGCCCTTGGTTTTCCCACTGGCGGCGATTCCCTCTCTACGACTCGCGGAGTGCTGTCTCGGGTGGAACATCGCCGCTACGCCCACTCCGGCTACTGGTTGTTGGCGGCGCAGATTGATGCGGCGATTAACCCGGGCAATAGCGGCGGTCCGGTTTTACACGAGGGCGCCGTGGCTGGCATCGTTATGCAGGGCATCGGTAATGCTGATAATATTGGCTATATGGTGCCGGCGCCAGTGGTTCGGCGTTTCTTAAGCGATGTTGAGGAGAGTGGGCAGTTTGCCGGTTGGCCCAGCATTGATCTCAATACGCAAAACCTGGAAAGCCCTGCCTTGCGTAGCTACTTGCAGCTACCCGATGAGGCAACCGGACAGCGGGTCATGCGCCTGCATCCACATTCGGTGGCCCAGGGGATTATTCAGGAGAATGACGTTATTCTTGCCATCGACGGTCTTGATATTGCCGACGACGGTACTGTCGAACTGCGCATTGGTGAGCGCACCAATTGGGCCTGGGCCATCCAGCGTCATCCCATGGGGGCGACTATTCCAGTGGATCTCTGGCGTGATGGCGAAGCCCTGAGTGTAGAGGTGACCTTAAGCAAGGATCACGAGGTCAACCAGCTGGTGCCCAGTCAGCGCTTTGATATCCGCCCCGACTTCTTCGTCTACGGCGGGCTTATCTTTACTCCGCTGACCCGTGACTTTCTCTCCAGCTGGGGCCGGGAGTGGTGGCAGCGGGCGCCGCGCAACCTCCTGGGCTATTTGGATGGCATCCCCGATGGGGAAGATCTGCGCGAAGAAATCGTCATTCTCATGCGAGTGCTTCCGCATCGGGTGAATCTTGGCTGGCACGGGGTGAGCAATCAGGTGGTGGATGCAGTGGATGGCGAAGCGGTGCAGTCGCTGGCCCATTTGGTGGAGCTGGTGGAGGCGGGAGACGGTCCCCACGTGGTGTTCTCCGTGGGCCAAGGGGGGGTTATGGTGCTTGAACGGGAGGCTGCCGTGGCTGCCCTGGCTGAGATTGCCAATACCTACCGCCTCCCGGCCGACCGCTCGGCGGCGCTGCAGGAGTAGGAGTGAGCTGGTCGCGTGGAGGTGAGGGCGTTGCCCTGCCGCGTGTGTCGCGTGTGTTAGGTGGAACTGCCTGACGCACATTGTGACCGTTGGCTTGTAAGTGTCTTGTGATGGTCAAGTCAATGTATCGCTAACGGATGGTGAAATGGTATATAGGCCCATGGCCAATAACGGTGATACCCATCTAACCATATCAAACTTTGCTACGGATGGCACAATTAATGTGAGCGAAGGCTTTATCATTGAGTCGATTACGGGGTCTGCAGACATCGACTTTGCCTTTGGTCGAACTGAATCGCAGACAGATGGATCGATGCGCTGCCAGTTTGCCATAGAGGATGGCGCACTCACCACCTTCACCGTGTCTGATGGCGTTGTGGAAGGAAAGGGCTTCCGCTTTCTGATTCTGGGAGCAAACTCAGTGAGCAAACTCAGGACACACACAAACAGCAAACTCAGGATACACACAAGTTTTCCCTTTAGCAAACTCAAGCAAACTCAGGACACACACAAGTTTTTCCCTTTAGTAACAACGGTTTACACATC
>REDP01000197.1 GCA_007693455.1 Planctomycetota bacterium
CTTAGGGGCTGAACTATCATTGGACTTTGTGGTAGAGCCCAAGATTGATGGCATGTCAGTGGCTTTATGGTATGAAAATGGCTATCTCCAGCGTGCTCTTACTCGAGGCAATGGTCAGCAAGGCGATGATATCACTGCGCAAGTGCGGGCTAGTGGCTGTGCTCCTCTGGAGATCCCCGTTGAGCAGGGTTTTCTTGAAGTCCGAGGAGAGATCTATTTACCTCGATCTGCCTTTACTGCACTCAACCAAGGTCTTGCCGCAGCGGGTGAAAAAACACTGATTAATCCCCGAAATGCCTGTACAGGATTGATGAAACGTAAAGATGCTGACCAGTTGCAGGGATTGGGCATTGCGAGTTTTCTCTACCATATTGCCCGTAGCGCAGATCTCGACCTGCCCCGGCTTCAATCCCAGCGCCTAGCCTGGCTACGCCAACTCGGTTTTGCAATTCACCCCGATACGATTCCTGTGAGTGGTGTTCAGGCCGTGTATGATTACTGCCGATCCTTTATTGATCGTCGCAGTCAATTGGACCATGATATTGATGGTATGGTCATCAAGCTGGATGATACCGCTTGGTACGAAGAATTGGGGGCTACCGCTCATCATCCGCGATGGGGTGTGGCCTGGAAGTTTCCCTCCGAGCAAGTGGCCACTCGCCTGCAGGAGGTTATAACCCAGGTGGGGAAAAGCGGAAAACTCACGCCGGTGGCTGTGTTGCAGCCAGTATTTGTCGCCGGTAGTACCGTGTCTCGGGCATCCTTGCATAATTGGAGCGAAGTACGGCGTAAAAACTTACATATTGGCGACACGGTTCTAGTAGAAAAAGCCGGAGAAATTATTCCTCAGGTGGTTCGGGTTGTTGACGAGGATCGCCCCAGTGATGCCCAGTCAGTAGCGGCCCCGAGTCATTGTCCGTCATGCGGTACTGCGGCAGTGGAGGAGGATCTCTTTTTATTGTGCCCTAACCCTGCCTGCCCAGCGCAGTTGCGCGAACGATTGCGGCACTTCGCCAGTAAAGATGCGATGGACATTGATGGTATGGGGCCAGCAGTGGTGGATCAGGTGGTGGCACACTGCGGGGTGCGTGATCCGGCTGATCTCTACCTGCTCACGCATCAGCAGTTGGCGGCTTTAGATCGTATGGGCGAGAAAAGCGCCCGGCGCCTTTGTAATGCTTTGCAGGCAAGTAAAAGACAAGGATTGGCTCGGGTGCTCGCTGGTTTGGCAATCCCCAATTGTGGAAAAGTCATGGCTCAGGCCGTAGCAGAATACTTCCGCAGTGCAGAGAGCCTTCTTGCCGCTGCCCAGCGTTATCACGATGGGGATGAAGCCTTGGTGGAAACCCTTACCCCGCGCGGTGGGAATGGCCCTATTGCTGGCATGGGCCCGACAACGGCCCGTGCTATTTTTGCCGCCCTATCCACGTCCCAAGTGCGGACGGTGATTGAACGTTTGCAGGCCCAAGGCGTTGACTGTGGCATGCCAGAGCTTGATAGCAGTCAAATCATTGATGAGATCGCAGGCAAGCGCTTTGTATTAACCGGTACCCTGCCAAGCATGGATCGAACGCAGGCAGGCGAAATGATTGCTGCTGCGGGTGGTAAAATAGTGGGATCAGTATCCAAGCAGACAGATTTTGTGGTGGCTGGCAGTAATGCAGGATCCAAATTACGCAAAGCTGAGCAATTGGGTATCCCCATCATTGATCAGGACGGTCTGCTCAAGCTGCTGGGGATAGAGTAATTGGCGCTCGGAACGTATGCTGCTATTGAATCCTTGCTGGCCGAATGTGGCCAGCTTGCTCGCGGCTGAACCACCAGACCGATTGAAGAGGCATGGCGCAATGCGCTGCAGGAATGGCAGGATGCTGACGGTGAAGACTGTGAGACCCTGGGTTTTCTTGCCCGCCGTCTTTTGCCTATAGTTGCAGCAGCCCAGTTACAGCCCAAGCCTATCGCTAATGCTGTGCATCAGCAGCAAGAAGAAAGTGAGTGTCGTCGTCGATACGAAGATGCGCGCAGTGCCTTGCGAGCCCAATTATCCGCCATACAACGCTCCCCCTTACAACAATATATTATGGAAGATGCGGTGTCGCCGTATACGCGGGGCCTCATGCGCGGGGCTTTTCAGGGTATGTTGATGGCGATGCTTATTGCAGTGTTGATCAGTGTGGTATTTCTTCCGGCTTTGTTGCTCATTCCCGTGGCGCTCGCTTTGTGGGCGCTTTGGCGCTGGGGTGCGGCGCGTCATCTTCGTCGGCGTTTGTATCTCTTGCGTCATGGCAGCAGTGTCTCAGCACATATTCACCGCAAAGAAAAATTGAACGGTGGTATTTATCAGCTCGTTGTGGCATACGAGTGGAATTATCTTGATTTCCGCACACCAGGAAGCGTTAGCGCGGGGTCATTTTTTGCTGTGCGCGAAGGTGATGATGTCCCCATTCGCATCGATCCCCAGAAGCCCAATATATGGATGGTGGCAGCTCAAGACGAGGGGGATCCCATATGAGCGTTGCTATGGCACACTCGTACGAGATTGAGCAAACTGGGCCTGGGCTTGGTGGAGGCGATGTAGGGTGATGGAGCGCACCGCTTCGGCGGAGGTGCTGATATGTTTACTCATGGCCTCGGCCGCGGCATTGCCCTTGCCGCTAAGGATGTGTTGTAGGATGGCGGCGTGTTCGCGGTAGGTGGCGGTAATGCGTTGGGCCTGCGAGAAATCAAGACGGCGGATAATGCGTAGGCGATTGGTAATATCTTGGTGGACGCGTGACATTTCTGCATTGCCGCAAGCCGCCACCAGATCGTGGTGGAAGGCTTCGTCGCGATCTGCCACCATTTGTGGATCGCGGCCGCCCCGCGGGACGCGTGCGGGCCAGACTCGGCAGAGGTCGGCCAGGAGTTCGTGCCGCTGGGGGTTACGCGCTAGGCGCTGCACGGCGCTGTTTTCGAGAAGAATCCGCAGATCATACAGTTCATCGTAATAGGTAAAATCGAAGGGCCGTACCTGCCAGCCGCTGCGGAAGAGGACGAGTACCAGTCCTTCCTGCTGCAGACGATAGAGGGCTTCGCGCACTGGGGTGCGGCTTACCCCCACGTGTTCGGCGATCTCCCCTTCGGTAAAGCGTTCGCCAGGAAGCATGGCAAAATCAAAGATATTCTGTCGTACGGCCTCGTACACTCGTTGTGCTTGGTTATGCGCCTGATGATCCTGCATAGAGCTTCACCCTTGTTCATTGCGATGGGCGAGATATTCCCGCCAGCCACCGAAGTGACTAATATCCTCGGCGTCGTCAAGGGCGCCATCTTGGGCGACAAATCCGCAGACCTCACGCCCATCGGCGAGGCTCACCCGACCAATGGCCAAGGGGGCGGGGACCAAGGCCACTAGCTCGGCAAAGGCCTGGGGGCTCAGTTCCCATAATTCAACGGTGATGGCGTGGCCGCCCTCCTTGAGCCGCCGCATCCCCGGCTTGGCGGGGCTGCTATGGGCCAAGGCGCAGAGCTGGTAGGCGGCGGCGGTGGTGGTGGTTTCAGCCAGACGGCCGCCGCGTTCGGTTAATTGCTGGTTGAGGGGTTGGCCGCTCAGGTGCGCCCCCACCACCGCCAGAAGCTTGTGCTCACACGCAGAAGTCTGGCTGCCACTCTCCAGGGGCGGCAGTTGCGGCCACGGCGCCCCGGTGGCACCCAGGGGCAGGGCCTGCTGGCTGGTCCAGCGACTGCCCAGGGCCGCGAGGGCCTGGTCATGACCAGCGGGGGCAATGAGGGTCACCCCAAAGGGGAGGCCGTCGGGGCGCATCTGCGCCGGCAGGGCCAGGGCGCAGCAATCGGCGAGGTTGACGAAATTGGTCCATAGGCCCAATTGGCTATTAACCCCCACGGGATCGGCGGCCACCGCATCCAGCCGCGGCAGGCGTGGCGCCGTGGGCACCAGCAAGGCGTCCGCCGTAGCAAAGTGTGCATGGATGGCGCGCTTGAGGGCCTGGCGCTGATACTCGGCGCTATAGGCATCGCTGGCGCTAAAGCTCTCTGCCTTTGCAATAATCCCCGCCACTATTGGGTTCATGACCTCGCGCTGGGTGGTAAAGAATTCGCGAATGGCGGCGTGGCGCTCGGCCACCCAGGGGCCCTCATACAGGAGCAGGGCCAGGGCGCGCATGGCGGCAAAGGAGCACGGCACCAGGGTTGCCCCGGCTTGGCGCCAATGCTCCAGGCTCTCCTGCCAGGCGGCAGCCGCAGCCTCATCGCCATACCATTCCATCTCATCGGGAATGCCCAGGCGCTGGGGCATGGCCACGGGCAGTTGGCGGGGGGCTTGGCTATAGGGGTCACGAGCATCAAAGCCCTGGCAGTGCTGCAGCACGCACGCGGCATCGTGCACCGTCAGGGCAAAGATACTCACGCAGTCCAGACTGCGGCAGGCGGGGACCACCCCATGGGTGCTAATCTGACCGAGGCTTGGTTTGAGTCCCACGATGTTACAGCAGGCCGCCGGCACCCGGCCCGAGCCAGCGGTGTCGGTGCCCAGGGCCACCGGTACCAGACCGCGGCTTACCGCCGCCGCCGAACCGGAACTGGAGCCACCGCTAATGTATTGCGAGTTAAAGGGGTTGGGCACCGCGCCATAGGGCGAGCGTGTGCCCACCAGGCCGGTGGCAAACTGATCCATATTAGTTTTGCCGATGAGAATCATCCCGCTCGCGCGCAAGGCGGCTACAGCGGCGGCATCCTCCGCGGCCATATAGGCAAATTCCCGACAAGCGGCGGTGGTCACCCATCCCGCGGCATCGATATTATCTTTCACCACAAAGGGCACCCCGTACATGGGGGCCTGGGGATCGGCAGCGGCTAAAGCTTGTTCCAACATCCTATCATCGGCGCAGGATATCCACATGGGGTCATGAGGATCTATGGCCGAGAGCAATTGCTGCACATGTTCACGGCGTTCATCAAGAGTGAGCGAAAGCCACTGGGAAATGGTCCAGCCGAGAGAAGAAATCATAATAGGTGCACCTTCAATACGTTGTCTCGTATTGAGTAAGCCATTATCATTCCCAATATACTATCTTGTATACAAGATCCTGACGAGCAGCTCATAACCAACGCATGGACAGGGATATATGGCTCGCAGTAGCTTAAGGAGGTGATTACGAAAGCCCGACGTCAATTGATCACAATCCACTCGATGTCTATTAAATGTCGTACAATTGTGAAGTATTTGGGCAATCGACGCACCATGCGGGAGTCGGTCGTGTTTGCTTTGACCCTACCGTGAGGAGCTGCTTCGGTGAGCCTAGAGCCGTGGGAATCTCAGGAAACAATGCCATATTCACTGAGTTTACGCAGGAGCGTTGGTCGTGATATGCCGAGAATGCGGGCGGTGGCGGATTTATTGCCCTGGCAGTGGTGAAGGGCAGCTGAGATGTGCTGCGCTTCCATCTCAGCCAATGAGGGAAAGTGGTCGCCGAGAGTGGTGGGGGGTGCCTGACGCGGGCTTGCTGGTGAACCACCACAGTCGAGATCCGAGGCGTCAATCATCGTATCACACCAGACCATGGCACGCTCTAAGCAGTTGCCCAATTGGCGAATATTCCCCGGCCATTGCTGGGCGGCGAGCAATGCTTGGGCAGAGTCGCTCAGGCGTGGCGGAAAGCGGCCGTGTTCATCGGCTAGACGGGCGAGAAGGTGCTTGGCCAAAACCGGAATATCATCGCGCCGTTCACGCAAGGGAGAGGCGTGTATACGCAATACATCCAGGCGGTAGTAGAGATCTTCACGGAAACTGCCATCGCTCACCATGCTTGCCAGATCACGATGAGTTGCAGCGAGTACACGAATATCCACCGTTATGGATTGGTGTTGACCGACTGGTTCAACGCTCCCCTCTTGCAGGACTCGTAAGAGTTTAGCCTGCAGGTCCAAGGGTAATTCGCCTACTTCATCAAGAAAAAGAGTGCCGCCGTGGGCGGCACGAATACGCCCTGGCTTGGCCTGGGTAGCACCAGTGAATGCGCCCTGACTATGACCGAATAACTCGGCTTCCGCAAGGCCAGGAGCGATGGCGGCACAGTTGACCGCTACCAGTGGGCCATCGCTGCGTCCTGAGGCTGCATGCAAGCAGGAGGCAATGAGTTCTTTGCCAGTGCCACTTTCGCCAGTAATCAAGACCGTGGTATCCACTGCAGCTAAGCGTTTCAGTCGTGCCCGTAGCTGCCGCATAGCCGAGGACTCACCCACCAAGCCGGCGAAGGGGTTAGCCGTTGCTTGGCCGCTGAAGTATGGACGTGATTCCCCCGCCACCCGCGCTACGTGTTGGAGGGCACTGCGGGAGAAAGGTTCTCGATCAATGATGCGAATGGCAAGGATCCAGGTGTCGTTGCCTAAGGGTGCAGTCAGGGCGGATCCCACTGCTTCGCTGGCTATGGTATGGCCGCGGAGATCTTCTCCCAAAACTAAGAGTCGAGCCTGTCGGCCACCAGCCAAGCGTGCCGCCAAACGTGGGCTACATTGTCCCGCAAGCACAGTGCCCTGGCGTACCACTGCCACGCGATCCGCAGAGAGGAGATGCTGGCACACCTGGCAGAGGAGGGCAGCGCGCTGGCGATGATCACTGGCGGTACCCAGGTGGCGCACTAGCGCGTGCAGCGAGGCTAATTCCTGGGGATTATCACCGTTGCGCCATGCCTGAATGGGGGAGTCTGCTGTGGCCTGGAGATGTCCCCCAGCATCGGCAACAATACCTGGATCGTGATCTTGATCGTCGAGTAGTATAAACTCCGCTTCGGCAATGCGAAAGCGTTGACCTACCTGTAATCGCCTAGTGCT
Source organism: Planctomycetota bacterium (assembly GCA_007693455.1). Taxonomy (GTDB): domain Bacteria; phylum Planctomycetota; class UBA11346; order UBA11346; family UBA11346; genus REDP01. The sequence goes on from REDP01000197.1 coordinate 6,829, forward strand.
GGTTATGCGTTGGCCATCAATTTCAACGCCATTGCGTGAACGGTTATCCACTAAAATTACCGTACCATCGTCTTCGAGGCGCAGTTGAGCGTGATAGCGACTGGCCCCTGGGCCCAGTAAACGTATATCACAGTGGGGATCACGACCCAATTCCAGGCAGCCATCCACCACTGCGTGTACTGGCACGCAATCTCCCAGTAAGCACACGATCCGCATCGTCATGCCCGCTATGGTAGCGACTGCCTGCTCGCAACCAAGGTGCGAGGATTGGGCTTGCCCCCGGGATCGCCGATTTCCTGATCGGCCTGCGAAAACGCTCTGAATAGGGCGCTTTTTGCGCCAAAAGCATACACCGCGAAGGGGGAATTCCTTACCCAAGGTGAGCTTTGAGCCGTCTTGGGGTGGTTTTACCTCGCGTCTTGTGTCGCCGGCATCATCACGACACTGCACGTATGATGTCACCAATGAAAAGCGTTTTTGGCAGCAGCCTCCTTATGCTAGGTTTGGCAGTTGTCCTGAGTACTGGCTGTACGCGTAAACTCATGCCAGGGGTGTGGGTCACCCATGATGCTCAGGTGGTGGAAGCCACTCCAGAGATCGTGCGCTCAGACATGGAGTTCCGCATCGCGCAAGCTATTGTCCGCAGTGCTGGCGAACCTGAAATTGTACGGGTGCAGATTGCCGAGGAGCCACGGCGACTCTCTCGTCGTGGTCGCGAGCGCAGCGATGGCCGGGGCCGCTGGCGGTGGTCTGCGGTATCGGTGCGGGTAGAGGTGAGTGGTGGTGATGATGCCTTGCGCGCACAGGTGCGTCAGGCGGTCCATAATACTCTCAAAGACCACGTCGCTGGCGCAGAGGCGGTGTCCCTGACAGTCTCGCTTGTTGCTAGGGACAACTCCTGATTCAGGTGCTTTTTGCGCTAAAATCATGCACCGCGAAGCGGGAATCCCTTACCCAAGGTGAGCTTTGAGCCGACCTGCCCCCATTGTGGGTAGCCTGCGTCATGTGCTGCTTCTTGTGATGTGCGCAAAGGTGCCATGGTGAGGCACATGCAAGCAGTCGTTTTTTACGGTGATGGGGATTCACGGGTAACTTCCTGGCCAAAGCCGCAGGTGCAATCAGGAACGGCATTGCTGCGGGTAGAGGCAGCGGCCCTCAATCGCCGTGATCTGTGGATTGTGATGGGCCGTTATCCGGGAGTAAAGCCACCTGTTGTATTGGGTTCTGATGCTGTGGGGGTGGTTGAGGCGGTGGCCAATGATGCCAACCGCGAACAGACATCCTGGTGTGGTCAACGGGTAGTGGTCAATCCCTCCCTGGGGTGGGGTGCTGATCAACATCGGCAGGGGCCAGACTTTGAGATCTTGGGAAGCCCACGGCAAGGCACCTTTGCGCAATGGGTTGTTGTGCCCTTGGAAGCACTCCATCCGGCTCCAAAGCATCTGGATCTGGCGCAGTGCGCGGCCTTGCCCTTGGCGGGACTGACTGCTTACCGCGCCCTCTTTACCCGTGCATGTGTGCAACCCGAAGAGCGAGTGCTGATTACAGGCATCGGCGGTGGAGTGGCGCAAATGGCCCTATCCTTTGCTCGGGCCTTGGGCTGCCGTATCGCTGTTACCTCTGCCGATGCGGCCAAACGTCAGGCCGCCCTGCAGGCCGGGGCGGATTGGGCTGGAGATTATACTGATCCCCACTGGTCCGCCGCATTGCAGCAGGAGTGGGGTGGGGTGGACGTGATTATTGATGGCAGTGCAGGGCCCGGTTTGGCGCAGGCTCTGGAGGCCGCCGACTATGGCGCGCGAGTGGTCATCTATGGCGGTACAGCTGGCACCATCGATGGTATTCCCCCACGGGTGCTATTTTGGAAGCAGCTCACCATGCTGGGAACCACCATGGGCAGTGACGCCGATTTCGCGGCGATGCTGCGTTTCGTACATAAACACCAACTCCCCATAGTGGTGGATCAGACATACCCCCTTGATCAGTGGCCGCAAGCATTGCAGCGATTGCGCAGTAGCGCACAGACGGGCAAGGTTGTATTGCGTATGAGCGATGAGTGACGGATTCGATGCGCCTGTATTGGGGGGCAACTTGTCCCTGAAGCCGCAATCCCCTGAATAGGGCGCATTTTGCGCTAAAAGCATGCACTGCGAAGCGGGCTTCCCTCACCCAAGGTGAGCTTTGAACCGCCCTGTGCGTCTGTCTCGGCGCGGCGTTGTGTTGGTCGCCTAAGGGATTAAACTTCCACCATGGCTTTACCCGCGATTACCGATGGCACTGTGGTGCTGCGGCCCTTTAGTGCCGATGATGGGCCAGAAGCTGTTGCGTGGCTGAGCGGTCCGCACAGTCGAGACCGTAGCGCGACTGACGGCGGCCCTTCTTTGGATGAAGACAATGCCCGTCGTTTAGTGGAAAAGCTTTGTCACTCGGATGCCTATGCTGTGGTGATAGATGATGCCATATGTGGCTCTGTGAGCTTGCATCGCGATGGCAAGTCATGCGGTTGGCTTGAAGTGGTTCTCTCCCAGGCCCGTCTTTGGGTCCAGGGTGTTGGATCCCGTGTCGTACGCCTTATGCAGCGTGTAGCTTTCGAGCAAGAAGAGCTCGAAGAACTTGCTGTGGCTGGTGTGCCTGAGTCCGCGGAGGGTGCGCGGGTGTGTTATGAGGATGCTGGCTTTGCCATGGTGGCTCGGCGGCGGTCCGACGAGAACGATGAAGTGCTTGTAGATTTTCGCCTCGATGCCTTGAGTTGGCGCAGTGCCGAGCAACGTATTATTTTTGTCCATCATGGCCGCACTGGTCCTGAGGCGGATCAGCTGCTTTTGGGCTCTACCATGGATCCGCCCCTTGATCATGTGGGACGAGCTCAGGCAGAGGCCTTAAGTTTGTCAGGCCTACTGTACGGCATTGGCGAATGCATGAGCTCCCCCGCCTTGCGTGCCCAGGCCACCGCAGAGCAGGCCTTTGCTGCCCATAATATTCCCATGGCGGTCACCGAAGAGTGGCAGGATCGTAATTGGGGAAGTTTAAGTGGACAGTGCTTTGCCCAGGTAGAGCGGGATGCGGAGGGTCTTATTATCGATCCACCCACGGGGGAAAGTGAAGCGGAACTGCGGGCTAGAGTGAAAGCTTCCTTACAGCATATTCCCTACGGCGAGCATGTGGCGATCGTAACCCATGGTGCAGTGATTGCCGCCGTGCTGCGTTACCTGCAACCCAATCTTATTGCTGGCGGTGGCCTTGCTAGTGGCATGGGCATTAGTCATGGCTCAATCACCGAGCTACGCCGTGGGCCGGTGGGCTGGCGGGTGATTCGCATTAGTGATGATCGCCATCAACAGGCGCGACGCGCAACGGCAGAGTCGGCCTGATTGTGCAGCACGAAATGGCAACGCGTATTCATTTCTCAGGTGTGGCAGGCGCGGGGATGAATCCCCTAGCGCGGCTCCTAGCCCATCGCGGGATGGCTGTGAGTGGTAGCGATCGCGCTCTGGATCAGGGGCAGTGTGGGGAGGTAGCCACTCTTCTGCGTGATGCTGGAGTAGTCCTGTTTCCCCAAGACGGCAGCGCTATTGGCGAGGATGTTCAGCGATTGGTGCACTCTACGGCAGTGGAGAGAGACACGCCGGAAATGGCTGCCGCCCAGGAGCGAAATGTCCTTTGTCAAAGCCGTCCCGCACTTTTGGCGGAGCTGATTGCCCAGGCGCAACCGGGCGTTGCCGTGGCCGGCACCAGTGGAAAAAGCACCATAGTGGGTATGGTAGCATGGATTGCCGAGGTCCTGGCCGCGCCCCTTACCGTGCTAGGGGGTGCGTCTCTTGCGAAACAGGGCGCCAGTCATATGGGGTGCTTTGCCGCAGCAGGAGTTGATGCGCCCTTGCTGGCTGAGGCATGTGAGTCCGATGGCACCTTGGTTGGCTACCATCCAGGCATTGGACTCATCCATAATATATCGCGGGATCATAACGAAATTACCGAGCTTCAGCAACAGTTTCACACCTTTGCTGGGCACTGCGACCATGTGCTTTACTGCTCTGATGATGTGACTGCCACATCCTGCGCTGCTGCCGCAGCGCAGCGCACCTCATATGGTGAGGGTGACGCTGCTGACTGGCGATTGCAGGTTATTCGCACCGGACCCTGGCGTGCCCAAGGGGATGTGCATGGTCCCAATGGCGAACAGGTGTTTCTCGATCTCCCTCAGCCAGGGCACTATACCTTACTGAATGCTACTGCGGCGATACTTATTGCCGCTCAGCTCGGTTATGATGTCGTAGCGGCGGCACGAGCCATGTATGATTTCCCTGGTGTTGCCCGTCGTTATCAGGTTATCGGGACCACTGATCACGGTATTCGCGTAATCGACGACTATGCCCATAATGGAGCAAAAATAGCTGCGGTATTAGCAGCCGCTCAAGAAGGCAGTGATCGCGTTCTCGCCATTTTCCAACCCCATGGCTATGGCCCAGCCCGTTTTTTGCGCGAAGAATTACGCGAGTGCATGCCGCAGTGGTTACGGCCAGGTGACCGCCTGTGCTACAGCGAAATATTTTATGCTGGGGGCAGTGTGCAGGCAGATATCAGTAGTGCAGATCTAGCCGCAGATCTTATTGGTTACTGTCCAGCGGCCTATGCACCCAATCATATGGCGGTTGTGCAATGGGCCTGCGAACAAGCCATGCCAGGCGATACCATATTAGTGATGGGTGCGCGTGATCCGCAGTTGCCAGGCTTGGCGCGCTGTATTTTCGATATGCTCTAAAGGTTATTGGCGGCGGCTTGCGGCCCAGTCCTGAATGCTTTAAAGGTCTTCTTGAGGGATATGTTTCCATTCATCTATGGCTATATGCCAGCGGCGTAGTCCTCCACGGCCGCGAAGACTATGGGGCATCAAGTATCCCGATACCAGACGATAGTCGGCGATTTCCACCCAGCCCCAATGGCCATGGGCTTGCCGCAGGAGATGGGGATCGGGAGCATAAATGCGGAAGCTGCCCTCGCCGGTGCGTCTTTGAATCAGTCCATCGCGGCGAATATCTCGTTCCTCGCCTTCCGGTACGGGGAGGATGGCATGGCGCAAACTATGCCGCATGGGATCCAGGAGTTTTTGGGGTGTAAGAACGCGACTATGTCCATCCTGTACCGTGACAATGGTATCGTCAATCATCTCGCCTTGGGCATCACTGACGATTATTCGGGCACTCCGTCCACCCAAGCTGAGAATATGTACCGATGCGTTGAGCTCCTGGCCTGGCCAGGTGATGGTAATCGATCCCGTGCCATGCCAGTCGTTATGGCTGGGCCAGAGTACAGGAGCGTCATCGTTGGCTGCGGCAGCCAGCGGACGTGGAGGATTGGAACAGGCGAGCATCCCAGCACAGAGCATGAGCGCAAAGCACGCGACAAAGGTCGGGCGTAACATAGTTTTAGCCATCCTCATCGGCGGCGGGAGGTTTGGCGGCGGTTAATTGCGCCAGGGTTGTGCGATTGGCCCACAGATACTCCACCATGGACAGGACGCTAAATGCCGCACACAGCCAGCACAGGACAAAGGCATACCAGCGCACTGCATCCATATGTTCACCAAATAAGGCGGCAACGCCAAGGCTTGAAATAAGGGTAAAGCCCTGAAACCACGCCTTTACTTTGCCAGAAGTGCGGGCGGCAAGCACCAGGCCTTTGCTGGCACACATGGCCCGTAGAGCGCCAGCAACGATCTCACGCAAGACCATGAGGAGCACGGGAAGAAAGGGGAAAATACCTGTGCCCAGGATAAGCGCTCCCTCGCTTCCCAAGCTGGCATAGGTAGGAGTTTGCCATAAGGGGTTGGTGGGTTCGGCTACACTGAGGCCAACCAGTCCAGCAGGTAGAACTGCCGCTAACATCACTGCCATACGATAAAAAACGTCACAGAAAGGATCGGCAAGTTTGCCAAAGTCTGAGACTTCCTTGCGTGCCCGCGCCACCTTACCATCAAGCCAGTCGGTAATTTCAGCCACTCCACAGAGTATGGCGCATATAAAGAACGCCGTGCCACCATCAATGGGTAGGGCTAAATAGCTGAGCACTGCCACGGGAGCAATGGCCAGACGGGCTAAAGTGATATTATCAGCAAGCGTTGTCACAGGATATTATAGCGCTTAAGGCCAGCAACGAGGGTTTGGCGTTGGCTGTCGGTGAGGGGAACCAGGGGAGAACGGAAGGAGGCTTCGCAAAAGCCGAGTTCCGCCATAGCCGTTTTGGCGGGAATGGGGTTGGTAACCATAAACGCTAATTTAGCGAGGGCGACCATGGTGCTATGGCGGGCCCGAGCAGTAGCCATATCTCCAGCCAAGGCCGCATCGCAGAGCTCCACGACTAATCGTGGGGCAAAGTTGGCGGTAACGCCAATAACGCCAATGCCGCCTAAGGCCATAATTGGCCAGGTAAGGGCATCGTCACCCGAGAGTACTGGTACCCCAAGGTCGATGAGTTCCTGAATTTGTTCCAGGTTACCGGAAGCCTCTTTGACCCCAGCAATACCGCCCAGTTCGGCCACCCGAGCTGCAGTTTCGGGCAGCAGGTTGGAGCCAGTGCGCGCTGGTACGTTGTAGAGTACCAGAGGAAGGTCAGTTGCTTCGCGCACTGCCTTGAAGTGCTGGTAGAGGCCTTCTTGTGGAGGGCGATTATAATAGGGCGTAATGGTGAGAATGCCATCGGCGCCAGCTTTGGTGGCGGCGCGGGTGAGCTGCAGCGCTTCGCTGGTGCTATTTGATCCAGCACCCGCCAGGACAGGAATGCGTCCTGCTGCGGTATCCACTACCAAGCGAATGGTATCCGCTTGTTCTTGATGGCTGAAGGTGGAGCTTTCGCCAGTGGTACCGCACGGGACGATGCCATTGGTGCCGTTGGCGATATGCCATTCAATCATTTTGACGAGAGCTTGTCGGTCAACCTCGCCATCTTTAAAGGGAGTGACAATGGCAACGATGCTTCCACGGAACATAAGTGAGTCTCTCTTACTGGGAATAGGGCTATATTGGCGAACACGGCCCAGCATGAAGCAGGGCCTTCATGTCCTGCACGGCTTGTTGAAGGCCTACCATCACGGCATGGGCGATGATGGAATGGCCGATATTGAGCTCCTGCAATCCGTTAAGGTGCAGGAGTTCGCGGACGTTGCGATAGGTAATGCCATGGCCAATATGCAGACGTAGGCCCAGTTGGGCGCATATTGCAGCGGCCTGCTCAAGGCGTAGGCGCTCTTGGTTACAGGCATGACGCTGTGCGCTGCCGGGATCGCGCAGTGCCTGCAGCCAAGCGTTTGCCCAGCTGCCAGTGTGTAATTCGACGGTACCGGCACCAAGGGCATGGGCATGGCGGATGGCGGTCTCATCGGGGTCGATAAACAAGCTTACCTGGGTGCCGTGAGCACTAAGTTGTGCAATGGCCTGGCCCAGCAAGGCATTATCACCATCTACTTTGAGGCCGCCTTCGGTAGTGAGTTCTTGGCGGCGTTCTGGCACCAAGCAGGCTTGCTGCGGACGGAGTTCGCAGGCGATGGCAATCATCTCTGCGGTAACGGCCATTTCCAGATTGAGGGGGATTTGTAGAGTCTCGCGCAGGAGGCGTACATCACGATCTTGAATGTGGCGACGGTCCTCGCGCAGGTGCACGGTAATGCTATCGGCACCGCCCAGTTCAGCCAGTACAGCTGCTCGCACAGGGTCTGGTTCGCAGGTTTGCCGCGCCTGCCGCACAGTGGCAATATGATCAATGTTGACGCCAAGTTTCATGATCGTGGTATTGAATCATCATTCGTAAAAACGACAAGGAGCGGTTGCCGCGTTCGCTGTCTATGTGGAAGCGCTTGGGCGCAAGAATTGTCGCATATTCGATCGGTGACGCAGGACCACCAGCACTGCCGCGACCACCACCAGGAGAGTAATCGGCAGGGCGCCTTCACTCCAGCCATACCACCACCATTGCATAGCGGCGGCAGTAATCGCCGCAGCGACACTGGCTGGTGCCACGGCGCCACTGCGTCCCAGCCCGAGTAGTACACCAAGGCCCCATAGGATACACCACGCCACTGCTGCAGCGGCGGCCACCAGGGGGCTCAGCGCAATGATTACCCCAAGACTGGTAGCAACCGCCTTGCCGCCACGAAAGCCATGCCAACAGGGGGCAATATGGCCGATCACCGCAGCGGCCGCACAGGCAGTCAGCCACCAGCCAGCCGCACTCTCAGGCCACTGTCCCAGGGACAGGGTATAATGCATCAGGAGTACAGGGAGGAGCCCCTTCAAAACATCAGCAGCAAAGACCAGGGCAAACCAGCGTCCGCCCAAAACGCGACCGACATTAGTTGCTCCGAGATTGCCAGAACCATGTTCACGGAGATTGATCCCATGGGCTCGCGCCACCAACCAGGCAAAGGAGATGCTTGCAAAGAGATATGCCGCGAGGCAAACCAGCCAGGCAATCACTGGGAGCATTAGTTCCGGCCCCCGCGCTTACCACCACGCTGGCCGTGTTTGTTGCGACTGCCTTTGGGGAGAATGAGTCCGGCGCTGCGGTCAGCGCGATTGACTGCACGGGTGCGAGTGCGCTGGTCTTTATTATCGTGATATTGTGAGTCGCGGGACTTAAAAATAATCCGCATGGGAACGCGTTTGAGTACCGTGCGTTCGCGTAGATAGTTTTCCAGGTAGCGACTGTAGCCTGGTTCTACCCAATCGGTGCGATTGACGAATACAATAAAGGTGGGGGGCATGCTCTCGGCTTGGGTGGCATAATAGCATTTGGTGGGAGAGGGGCCCACACGCCGTGGACGACGGCGGGCTACAGCGGCTTCGAGAAGGCGGTTTAAGTCGGCAGTGGCGATGCGCTGTCCAGCTTCATGGTGCAGTTCTTTGGCCAGATCTAATAATTGGCGAACGCGCAAGCCACTTAGGGCGCAGGTGGTGAGCATGGGAGCAAAACGCAGGCCAGGAAGGCGGTCACGCAGCCATTTTTCGTAGTCGGCAAGGTTGGCACCTTCGGCCTCGGCAAGGTCCCACTTATTGATGATGACAGCGGTGGGTTTGCCTTCTACCTCACAAAAATGGGCGAGTTTTTTATCTACAGAGCCGAGCTCATCGGTGGCATCGAGGACTAAAAAAACCACGTCTGCACGGCGAATGCCACGTTCGGTACGACAGGCAGCATAAAATTCCAGGTCTTGATGGAGTTGCCGTTTTTTGCGCAGTCCTGCCGTATCAATCAGTAGGAAGCGATCGTCGCCGTAATCCAGGGTAATGTCTACGGCATCGCGGGTGGTCCCTGGGTGATCGGCAACAATGACCCGATCTTCCCCAAGGAGTGCATTGGTAAGACTGCTCTTACCCACATTGCGGCGACCGGCAAAACAGATGCGTAGGCGATCGGCAAAGGCCGAGGCAGATTCATCCACATTGTCGACAATACTGGGCAGAACTTCCCGCAGGTGATCCAGGAGGTCGCCAAAGCCACGCACTTGCTCGGCGCTAACGCTCAAGGGTTCACCAACACCCAGACGTAGAAATTGATGGATGTCATATTCGAGATTGTCGTGATCCACCTTATTGATCACTAGGCTGACTCGCTCACGGTGGTTACGCAGGATGGCGGCGATGTCTTGATCAAGCGGAGTAATTCCATCGCGCACATCGCACAAAAAAAGAATGTGGTCGGCTACCGCAATGGCACGTTCAATTTGTCGTTCTACGTCGGCTTCAAGCTTTGCGTGGTCAACGATGCCAATGCCACCAGTGTCCACCAGATCGAAGCGCATATCCTCGCGGCGTACCTCATGATAGATGCGGTCGCGGGTGACGCCTGCGGTGGGATCAACGATGGCTACTGGTCGCCCAACTAGTCGGTTAAAGAGGGATGATTTACCCACATTGGGACGACCAATAATGGCAACGGCGGGAAGAGGCATGATACAGACTCCGTGCTGCCGATAATGGCGCAAAGAACGAGAGGAAGAATGACCCTGGCGCTTTGCGCATCATTCGGGAACGGTAAAGGTTGGCACTGGCTGCGGTGGTGGGGGGATGATTAAGGACAAGGGGAGGCGCAGACTTGGCATGGCCGTGAGTAAATGCCATTCGGGGGGAATGCCAGATACCTCCTGCATGGCCAAGGCTGAGGCTAAGGCCTCCGGCGGCGGGATGGTGCCGCCAGGCCGAGAAAAGGCAATGGTGGTAGCGCCGAAGCCGCCATCAAGCAACTGTCGATAGGGGGTTAAACCTGGCGGCAGGCCCCAGCTGGGAACAGGCTGTTCGCCTTCAGGGGGTTGACCTTTGCGATGAAGAATAAGACGATAGATGGCATACGCGAGGGGATCGCGCTCGATGAGACTGATGCCATCGGCATCTGCTTGGGTAAGGTAATCGAGGCCAATCTGTATCGGTAGCGAGCCATGCAACGAAAGCAGGCCAGCGCTAATAATGCGAATGCGAGGGTCGGCTTGGGATTTTTCCAGCAGATCCTTAAGGGCTGCTTCTGGCTGCGGATCGTTATTAATGGTTTCGAGAATGCGTACTCGCAGGTTGATCGCAGAAGGCGGTTCAAATCCGCCGATGAGTTCATTGAGGTGATTGAAGCTACTCAGTAGCCATTCATTGCCAAACCAGCTGCGAGGCACCTCAGGGAGCGGATGCTCTTGAGGATCGCGCCCACTCAGAATACGTATGCGGGCTGAGACCCAACTAGGAACCTCTGCCGGCGTGCTGCCAACGGATTCACCACTTAAAACGCGCGCAAATTGTGCGGTGAGAACGACTAGGTTGCGATCAAAACGACTCAAGACATGCCCGCGTTCGGCTGCTGCACTGTGTTCACTCAGTTCGGTAAGGAGTGCGCTTACTTTCAGCACTGCTTCCATCCATAATGTACGCCGATTAAGGAGGCGGCTGGTGCGTACGGGATGTTCAGGGATAATCGCAGCCTGTTGACAGATGTGCCGTTGCAGGTCCATCAATAATCCGGGGATCACGCAAATACGCTCCTCGGAATGGGCTGTGTTCTCAATAAAGGTCAGAACGGCATCCCAGGAGTCGCCAACAAAGCCATCGTTAATGAGGCCACTGCCTTGGGCCCACATAATCCACGGCCAAAGGTGCGCAGGGCTATGTTCTGGCTCTCGGTTTTGGAAATAATCAATATAGCGGTTTGCTTGGCGGTGGAGCGTGACGTGATTATGACGTTCGTTTTTGAAGCTTTCCAGAAGGTCGAGAACCTCATGAAAAATTTCCGTATCCTGACTTGCTCCAGCCGCGAGGTAGGCGTGGTTGTGTACTTCCACCACGGTGCTACCGCTGCCATGCTCGCTCAGTAGCTTCCAGCTATTCGCAGGGGGAGGACCGCTCAGATCGTATCCACGCACCAAGCGTTGACCGCCAGCTCGTAGCTCAAAGCGAAAGCCGTGACGAATCAGTGAAAGGTGTCGCGGGAGTACCTCAAGACGTCCTTGTCCCAGAAGGATGGGGCGTTCCCCGACTGAAACCAGTCGCCAGAGTAAAGCGTTGGGATCCCAGTGTAGAACGTGTCCGTGGCCCTGGGGGTCTAGAGCATGGAGTTGTAGGGGGCTGGAGGATTGTGGATCAATCTGGCAGCGCACATGCCACCACGATGTACCAGCTTCATCATCACCAAGATGATATTCGTAGCGATCATCATGGGGAAGATTAGCGATAAGGGTTGCAGTGGGTTGGTTGATAACCGACCACGCAGTAAGTGTCCCTACCAGTCCAATGATAATTGCCAAAATGGAGAGATGATTTACGCGCACGCTGGGGTTAAGCTCCTGTCACCATTGGACCATACTTCTTTCCTTACAGACGCCATCGTTGATAGTACCAGGCGCTAGGCAAGAGGGCTACGGCCACCGCTGCACCAACGCTGATGAGCGGCGAAATGCCAGCAGCATCGGCGCTGAGCCCCCCGATGGTAATAACTAACACGGGAAGTAGGGCCATGGCAATGGCTGAAATCGCAGCCAGCATCAAGCGATCACGGTTGTGGAATTGCACAAATGCAGGGAGGACCACCAAAGCAACGCAAAGCATCATTGCTAAGCGGCTCCAGCGTTGGGCGAGCATGGCGGTATTGAGATGTCCCCCGCGCTGCCAGAGTTCATCGCCCGTCAGTGCATGACGGCTCACCAAAAGCTGGGAAAGACGGTTTCCATCATAGGGCATGGATAAAATCCCCGTTGCGCTCAGAGGGCCCTCTTCCATCCGCCAAGCATCAATCCCGTCCTCATCTTGTTCCCAAATCATAATCGGACCGCGCAGGTGCCATTGGCCCTGTTTATGTTCGAGCGCTTGAGCTTGCAGCATGCCGTGGCGTGGGGGAATGATGGCAACGTCTTCAATGAGAGGGCTACTGGGATCATGGAGAACGACGCGATTGGCATACCACCAGGTGCCAGTGGTTTCTACCTGCCACATGCGTGCACTGCGGACTTGGCCGCCGATTTGATCTTCCAGGCTTTGCCGCGTGGTTTCCATACGCGGTCGCAATTGGTCGTTGAGGGCAACATCGGCGAGGCCAATTATGGCAGTCAAGATGATGATGCCGCGAGTCGCTCGGCGCAGGTTAATGCCACTGCTCGAAAGGGCGACAAACTCCCGTCGTTTGAGTACCGGAGCACAGGCCATAGTAATCGCGGCAGCCAAAGAGAGTGGCACCAAGGGTGATACGATGGCCGGCAGTGAGTAGAGATAGTAGCGCGCGGCAAGGCCCCAGGTGCGGCCCTCATTCTCGGCTCCCATGAGCTCATGCATGCGCATGAGGATATCAATGCCCACTGCAACCGAGACCACGACAACGATGATCACCAGAAAGGCGGCAAGCGTGCGGCTGACCATATAGCGGTCGAGAATGCTGATCATCGTGTGCGCCTCCAGATCATCAGGATGCCAATGAGCGCCACAAGAATTAACGGTGACCACAGGATGATGCTGGGATGAATGGCAAGGTGTCCGCGCATTCCACGGACGATGCCAATGGCGGGCAGGATGCTGCCGGTAACGGTAAAGAGGCCAATAACAATAGCCACCAGACGTGAGCGTGCGGGTACCGTGAGGGCAATGCCTGTGGCAAACAACCACCACGCAGGAATTCCTCCGGCTACCAGCCAGCGCAAATGATAGGCGAGCTGCAGTCGCCGTAAACGGCTATCACTGCCGTTTTCGGCTTTCAGTTTCCGTATTTCCCTGCGTAAGGTGGGGCTGGGGGTGGCATCAGGGCGCATGCGCCCACCGCCTGTGTCCTGCTGCAGGGCGAGGGACCAGTAAGGGAGCGTGCCGGCGATAATAGCACTGGTTGTGGTGTCGCTGCGTGTGCCATGGAAGATGTGGTCTGGGGTAAATCCCAAGGTGCGAACATCAATGAGATTCAGACCAAGGAGATCATGGGTTTGCCCGTGCTCGTGGTCTTGGGCGTATGACCATTCGGCACGCGGCGCATAGCCAACAAAAAGGCGCCCATGTTCATCGGTACGCCAGGCAAAGACATGTTCAAGCGTGGCACCAGCGGCACTATGAGCCGCCAGGGTGACCTGCTGATCACGGGTGTGTATTTGATAAATGGGTTCCTGGCGCGCTACGGTGGTGGCCATGGCCTGGCGGATGAGCCGCCCTTTTTCCCGGTCGTAATTTTGAAATGCCGCAGGCATGACCACATGCGACAGGACCAGCACCAGGAAAGAAGAGGCCAGGACAATGGGAGCAGTGGCATAGCAGAAACGTAGGGGATTGACGCCGCTGGCCATCAGGGCGATGACTTCCCCATCCTCGCGCATACGCGCCAGCGTTGATAGTAGTGCCGTAATCAAGGCCAATGGAATAGCGAGAATGGCGGGAAAAACTAGCTGGTTGGGAAGGAAAAGGAGCACATCCCAAAGGGGCGCACCACGGTTGACCAGGGGCGCGGAAATAGCGATTGCGAATAATACCAAAAAGCCGCCACTATAGATGAGGAGTAGCTTGAGGACTTCTCGTATAATGACGCGATCAATGGTGCCGAGGATCATGCTGTATATCTACAGAGTAGAAGGAGATGTTGTTGTGCCGACCAAACAAACGAGCACAGCGGCACGGATGGCCGTGCCGCTGTAACGCGAAATGCAACGCAAAGCTCAAAGACGATGCGATCAGGGGTTTTTCTGTTGCTCATCCGTAGGAGGGTTTTCGTTGTCTGATGCGGTGTCATCGGAAGCATCGTTTGCCCCAGTCTCGCCGGCCTCAGTAGATGATGTCTCATCCTGCTGAGGTTTTTCAGGGCTTGTTGTTTCCTCGGTGGCTTTCTCGCCTGTATCGGGGCTCTCGTGCTCGGCTTCGCTGCCTGCTTGCTGCGATTCCTCGTTAGAAGCCGCGTCGGCTTGCTGGCTGTCAGCGTTTGCTTCATTGCCCGCAGCAGCAGGGGTCTGGGAGGCGGCTTCGGCTTCAGCCTTAGCAGCCTCGGCCTTGGCTTCTTCTTCCAACTCCTTGGCCAGTTGATCGAGGTCTTCAAGATCCTCGTCATCCCAATAGTCATCCTCACGCACATAGAGGTAGGTTAGCATGCCACCAGCAGTGATGACATTGAGGACGTAGCCAGCGATTATGATTAAGAGGATGGATTGCCAGATGCCAACGAGGAATCCAGTTCCCTTATAGAATGAGCTCGCCGCAGGATTTTCACTCTCATCGCTGGGGGTGATCAGTCCACTCGATAGTCCTGTGGTAAGTTTGTTAGCCTGGGTATAGAGCCCATCACTGAGCCAAGGACTTACCCAAGGGCGGACCTGTTCTTTGACTTCCTGGGCACGATACTCGGTTGCCGCCGGGCCAACCCCTGGAGCAACTGCGCTAGCATGGCTCAGCGCGCTCATGCCGCCATGGGCAATGCCCAAAGCAACAGCGGCCATAAGCAGGGTGAGGG
>REDP01000118.1 GCA_007693455.1 Planctomycetota bacterium
GGTCATATGAAGGCCATGACCTACTCTAGCGCCCGGAAAAACCTGGCCAAAACAATTGAAACGGTTATCAGCGACCATGATCCGGTCATTATCACCAAGAAAGGTGATGAAGCTGTGGTAATGCTCAGCCTAGAAGATTATGAATCCATCCAGGAAACCGCCTATCTATTGCGCTCCAATGCCAATGCACGTCGACTCATGGAAAGCATTGAAGAACTCGAATCTGGTGGAGGCAGCGAACACGTGCTTATTGAATGTGACTAATCTTTAGCGCCAACGGCTGGGATGACTACAAGCATCGGGCAGAGACTGACAAAAAGATACTCAAGCGCATCAACAAGTTTCAGGATCGCTGGCAAAGGAAGTAAGGTTTTCCACATGCCGTTCTACCTGAGTGGGGTTGAAAGTCTGCAATGCAGCGCACGCACCGGGCACAGCAAGCACCAGCAACCCAAGACTATGAGCGAGAGACGTGGTTCGTTGGTAGTGCTTCACCATCGCGGCCCTCAACCAGGGAACGCCGTATGGTTTGGCCCATAAGTATAACCTATCATACTCAGCTCTGTGAAAACAGCTACCTCCATCCCTGATGATGTATTCAAACAGTCTGAATACTTGGCCAAAAAGCAACGAGACAGACGGTTTAGCCACTCAATCAGCCCTACTCGCTACGCTTAATTACCTCACCTGTCGGAGAACCAATCGCAGGGTATCGACGCCCATTGCCACTCTCTCAGCCACCACGCTGATGTTGAGCGTGGGGCATTCCAGGCTATTCGCTGTCGCCGTCTTGGGTGAGTTCCACCACCGCCTCAAGGACGACATCCACATCAGGGCGTTCGCGGAAGTTCGCATCATGGAAGGTCCAGCGAATCACGCCTGTTTCATCGATCAAAAGTACGGCTGGTACGGGCATAACCGTGTTACCCCATTCATCGGTGGCCAGGGGAAGCCCCATTTCTTGGTAACGCTCCACCGTCTCTTCATCCAAAGTGAAGATGAGGCCTAGGCGACGAATAACCTTACCTTGGCTGTCACCAAGGAGCGTGTAGGCCAATTCGTGGGTAACTCCCGATTCCTTTAAGGCCTCGGGGCCATCGGGGCTGATCCCAATAATGTCCACGCCATATTCGAGCAGACTGTCGCGCACTTCTCCCAACCCTGCCAATTGCGTGGTGCAGAAAGGGCACCAACCTCCCCGGTAAATCACCAACAAAGTGGCGGATCCCTGCACGGCTTCGTGGAGGTGGACCGCGTCGCCCTCTTGGTTGGTGAGCAGGAGATCTTGGGCTAGAGCTGTACCCAGAGGAGGTGGCTGCGCTGCTTCTGCTTCGGCGTGGGGTTGATCACGATCCCAGTTATAGGCTTCGGATTCATCGGCTTGGAGCACTATGCCAAACGTTCCTAAAACGAGAATGCTGAGTAGGGCCAATCGTAGCATGTAATATTCCTTGTTATCGAGGTTCATTAAGATGGGTACGACCCCATCATCTCATCATTAGCAACCTTTTTGCCCACCTACCAGCTTTCACAAAATCTTGCGTCATCGAACCAAACAAAAGCCCAGCAGTGCATGTTTTTTACTGGCCTGAGTGCACTGATCTTCTAGTGTAGTGACAATGCGTCAATTTCCCGCCCTTGCCCGTCCATCGGCAGCCCTTCCCAGGGCCAGTCGAAAGCCATTTCTTGGTGGCTGGCACCCATGTATCGGGGCGCTGTTGCTGGGAATCTTGGCGAGCGTTTTAAATTTTTTCCCCATCCACCTGGAGTTCCCCCCTCATCGGGTTTCGCTGAACCCTGGCCTGCCCTTGGTGCTGCTGGCATCGGTGGCGTGGGGGTGGCGCTATGGCCTAATTGCGGGGATTATTGGCACTGGCTGCTTTTTCCCCTGGTGGACATGGCCGCAAAATGGATGGGCGAATGTTGGGGTCACCATTGCCTTCACAGGATGGATAGTCTGGCATGGCTGGTGTGCGCAGCAACGTCTGGCCAAGGGCCGCCAGCGTCACTGGTGCTATGGTCTGTATACTGCCGAGGCCATAGCAATTATTCCATGGGTTATTTTCTATTATGTAATTTATCGAGGGTCCTTCGCCTTTAATCCGCCACCCTGGTATCCCCAGGCGGTGAGCGCCATGGATCTTAGCGTTTTACATTTGATCGTGATCAAACACATTATCAGTAACATTGTCGCCGTGGGCATCATTGACTTACTGCTGCAGAGTCATGCCATTCGTCGAACCCTTGGCCTAGCAACCAATACCCAACAGCGCTCTGCAACCTGGCTGATAAGTGGGGGTATGGTAGCAGCATTAATTGTCTTAGGCATTGAGTCCCTTGTGAGCTGGGCCTCCTTTAATCCGCAGCAATTATCCCTGATCGAACGAACCTTTTTTGAGGTAGGGCCAGAGCGCAGCTTTCTGCGTGTGCTTATCGTCTTGCTCTGTGGCGGTGGAAGCCTGGTCGCCACCTACCACTTGCGCGCGGCCTTACGCGCCCAACGCAGTCTTGGCGAACGCGAGCAGGATCTCGCGATTACCTTAGATTCCATTGGCGATGGGGTCATTGCAACCGATGACCAGGGTCGGGTTACTCGACTCAACCCTATAGCCGAATACCTTACAGGATGGCCTCGCAGCGAAGCCATTGGCCAAGCCTTGGAAAACGTCTTTTATATTATCAATGCGCAAACGCGGGCGCGCTGTGAGAATCCCGCAAGCAAAGTTCTGCAACAAGGCCGGATCGTTGGCCTTGCCAATCATACCATGCTCATTGCCAAAGATGGTCGCGAACGGCAAATTGCCGATAGCGCCGCTCCCATCCGCGATGAACTTGGTGAAGTGCGCGGCGTCGTCTTGGTGTTTCGCGATGTCACCGACGCCTACCGCATTGATGAGCGTCTGCGTCAGGCGGAAAAAATGGAATCTCTGGGTCTGCTGGCTGGTGGCATTGCCCATGATTTCAATAATATGCTCGGTGGCATTATGGGGTATGCGGAACTCGTCGCGGCCCAGCTTTCTACAGATCACCCAGCTCGCCGCCATATTGACGGCATTGTTTCTGCCTCAGAGCGGGCCGCGGACCTCACCACCAAACTGCTTGCTTTTTCCCGCAAGGGCCGCGCCCCCAGTGAATCCTTTGATGTACATAGCTGTTTATCCGATGCACTCGATCTTTTAGAAGCCGGTATGGATCGGCGCATTCACATTCAGCGGTACTTTCAGTCCCGTGTGAGCTCAGTCTGCGCAGATCGCACTCGGCTACAAAATGCATTTTTGAACCTGGGCTTAAATGCCCGCGATGCTATGCCCGATGGCGGCACACTAACAATTCATAGCGAATTTGCCGAATTAAACGAAGATGACACACGCCTCAGACAGCAAGGTTTGAGTCCGGGCCCCTACTGCGCCATTACCTTTAGTGATAGTGGCTGCGGCATTTCCGAAGAAACCCTCGAACATGTTTTCGAGCCTTTTTATACCACTAAAGGCATGGGAAAAGGAACCGGCCTGGGCTTGGCTGCGGTCTATGCCACCATCAGTGATCACCATGGCGCCATAACCATTGAAAGTAGCGTAGGGTCTGGCACCACGGTTAATATACTCCTACCATTGGCGGAAGACTCCCATGACAATACCAAGCATGATATTCCAGAGGCCGCCGGTGTCGGCGGGGTCATCCTTCTCGCCGAAGACGATGTCGCCTTGCGCGACATCGCCTGCCGCCATCTGACCGCCCTCGGCTACGAAGTCTTGAGTGCTGAGAATGGCCAGCAAGCAGTGGATGTCTTCCAGGAGCAGCAGGATCGCATTAACGTGGTTATCCTTGATATGGTTATGCCAGTAATGAATGGACATGAAGCATTTACGCGCATTCGCGCCATACGTGAAGATGCTCGCGTACTCCTCTGTTCCGGCTATACTGCAGGAGCAGATATCGACGAACTTTTGACGCAAGGCCTCTGTGGTTTTGTCGCCAAGCCCTATCGTCGCACCCAACTGGCGCGAGCAGTAATGGATGCATTGCGGTAACTGAAGACAGATACCACATGGCCAGGACAAGACGATGAAATGCGGTTAGCTATCACTCTTGATTGACGGCTTAAGAATGGTGGGCTCGCGGAAATCAAGCCCCGTTATGATTGTTTGCAGATCTTGTATTTCCATGAATCCACGATCGCTTTTCCACACCCACGGCATAAGGGTTTCAAGCAACGGTTGCATGAAAATACTTCGCGTGCTAAGCCCTTCACCAAGGCGAATATCATCATCCTCTATAACCACCTGGAGATCGCCGATAGCAATACGGTGATCAACGACTCCATGACCAGATATACTCCGTACACTGGGATGAGTCTCTCCTTCCTCAACCACTGTCATCACCACCAGATGATCGCCGTCATCCGAGAAACTATTCACAAAGCTGTTGCTACTGTAGCGATTCCCATTGAAAAAGAAATCTGACCCCCGTTGCAAAATACCCTGCTGCAAATTTACCGGTGATGGATAGAGCACCGTAGCTCGCAAGCTACCGTGAGGACCAGTAACGGTAAATGAATTGTCTTCAATAGTTATGGTGTTTATTTCATCTACCGCATTGTAGTGCCAATAATGGCCATTATCACTCGTGTCAGCGATAACAAACACTGCCGTCGCTCCCGAGACGGCACTAAAATTACTTAAGACGCGACGCGTATGATCTGAAACATTAAGATTTGTGGTCTTCATATGTCCCACCAGCGCTCCTGAACCATCTGGTTTGAGCTGCGGTGTATGCGCCGTATGCACCACTTCCCCCTGACGACCAACGGCAACATCACTGGGATCGTTGGTTCCAGGATCTTCAATGTAGAGGGTGTTTAGTAGACGGCGCAACATGTTTTCACCACCCGCATGTCCACCACCCACCGCAAAGGGTCCCCCCATGCCATTAAGCCTGAAACTCAAACCATCAGGACCTGCATGTCCACCTGGCGTCCG
>REDP01000241.1 GCA_007693455.1 Planctomycetota bacterium
GGTAAACGATGATGGCATTGAGGCTCCTGGCCTACGGGCATTATATCACGCCCTGCGCAAGGGCTGTAATATGCCGGTATTGGCCGTGGCCCCGCATGTGGAGCGCAGTGGTCAAGGCCATGCCATTACCCTGCAAAAGGGCCTGCGGATCACCCCCGTTTGGGACAGTCAGGACGATTTCTTTGGCTTCGCCATCAATGGGACTCCGGTCGACTGCTGTAAACTAGCACTCAAAGTGATTGCCCCGGAGCAACCGCGCATGGTCATTTCCGGGATTAACGACGGCCCCAATGTGGGCCGCAGTTTGTTCTATAGTGGCACTGTTGGCGCCGCCCTGGAAGCGGCGGTTGAAGGTTACTGCGCTTTGGCAATCAGCCTCGATCGCAGCGAACATCCTGCATGGCAGGCCGCGGCTGATTTGGGCGTGCGACTGGCCAAGCGCTGCATGCGTCATGCATCCCTGCTTCGGGGTCATGTTCTGAATGTCAATATTCCTGTCCAAGACCCCTCTTTATGGGGCCCCGTACGGGTGCTACCCCATGGCCTGAGTGGTTTTGAGGAGCGCTACGCCCCACAGGCCGAAAAGGATGGCAGCGTGCGCTGGATCTTGGATGGCGAGCGCATCGAACTGGACCATGAGGGGGAGACCGATGCCCATGCCCTACGGGCTGGCCATCCTACCATGAGCATCTTACAGCCCGACTTCAATAGCCACACCCAGGGCCTTGTGGAAACCCTGGCCAAGCTACCGGAACTCAGCGTATGAGCGAATGTGTCATCAGTGTCGAAGGGGTGAGTAAATCCTTTGGCGCTTTACATGTACTCAAAAATGTTTCCCTGGACATTTATCGGGGCCAAACCGTCTGTATTTTAGGACGTTCTGGAACAGGAAAAAGCGTCCTGCTCAAGTGCATTATTGGTCTCTTAGACCCCGATCAGGGGACGGTTACGGTACTCGGCAAGCGCTTTGCAACGATGACCGAGGCGCAGCGCCTGCAACATCGACGGCAGTTGGGCTATGTTTTTCAGGGAGCCGCTCTCTTTGATTCCCTTACCGTGGGCGAGAATGTCGGCTTTAGTCTTTACCAGGATCGCGTGTCCGATGACACTATTCGCCAGCGCGTCACCAAGCGTTTGGAGATGGTGGGCTTGGGGCATGCCATCGACAAATATCCGCGCGAGCTTTCTGGTGGCATGCAAAAACGAGTGGGCCTGGCGCGGGCCTTGGTGCAGGAACCGGCCATCATTCTTTATGATGAGCCCACATCTGGACTCGACCCACTCACCACCGATATTATCAACCAGCTGGTCCTGCGCTTACGTTCACAACTGCAAGTAACTTCACTGGTGGTGACCCACGATATTCGCTCGGCCTTTACCATTGCCGATCACATTATTATCCTTGATCAGGGACGTATTCTTGCCCAGGGCAGCCCTGAAGAGATCCAAAACAGCGACCTGCCATGGGTCCAACACTTTGTCAGTGGCCGCGCCCTGGAAACCGAACTGCTTGATAGCCTGGGCACCAGCTCCTATCTCCCTGGTCCCACTGCCACAGCAGCCGTATCGCCGCCTTCGCCAGCCTTGGAGCCTCGGCATCCCACTGCCATCCGCCGCCAGGCCATTCGGCCCAATGCGCCAAGTGATGACAACGACAACCCGCCGCAGGCGTAACCCCCCCTAACATCTATGCAGCACTACCGCCTGCCCTTCCTTTTGAGCATACTCATTCTCTCCTGTCCCGGGCTACTTGGGACTGAGGAGCAGCATGTCCAATCCATCCCCCATACCAGAGCACCCGAAAGCACTGCCCAGCACGCCCAGCTGCACTTCACGGCGGGCGCTTTGGATCAACAAGCGCGCCTGCTCATTTCCCTACCCCACGAGCACCGCGCATCCCTAGATCTCAGCCTCGCTGACAGCAACGGTCGCTGGTGGCGATACCATGCACCCCTGCGCAGTAGCGGCGGCACAGTAGCAGTACCCTTGGCTGCGGAATACTGGGCTGGGCCATACGGGCCCATGCAGGCAGATGCCCTCGCCACTATTTCACGAGTCTCACTCCAGGCATCTGCACCCGTGCTTGATCAGCCCCGCCTGGCTAGCCAGGGCCATACCGATCCTGCTCAGGTGAGTCTGATACGCCTTCTTGATCCAGGCTTTCACCGCGAAGGTGCTTTTCCGTGGTATACCCTGCGCCTGCAAGTACTGGGACATGGCATCCATAGCGTGGAACTCATACGGCCCCATCATCGCCGCATCCCCGCCTTTCGCACCCGCCTGCATTCTGGGCTCGGCCCCCAGGTGTGGCAGGTACGCCTGCGCCCCGATGAGATTGCCGTGGACGACATTACTGTCGTTATTCGTGCAAAAAATAATCGCATCCTGCAACAAAGCACCCTGCCCCTGAGTCCTATGGACGAAGACCGCGCAGGCCATCTCTCATCTGTGACCATGGATGGGCAACAGCAGTCAGCCCTTTGGCCCTTGCTCCACAGTGATGCTTTCACTGGGCTCCACTTCTACGTGGACCATCAGGGACAGCAGATCAGCACACGCTCAGCCCTGCCCCCTGCCCTAGCTCCTATCCTGCGTTGGCGCGATGACTGGAGTGGCTTTGTCGGGCCCAGGGGAATCAATACTGCCATGGCCCAGGCGCTCGACCAGCATCTCGCCATACAAGCAGTGAGCGACATTGATTTACTTCCCGATTTTCTCTGGCGCGACGAGGGGATATACCGCTTTGCCAATGCCCCCTGGCATAGTGATCATGGCGGCCCTCTGCACCATCCCATGGACTCCTGGGATTATCCAGGGCTGTGGGGGGATCTGCGTGATCATGCCCGCGACATTATCGCCCGATCTCGGGCCACTCCGCAGCTTAAACGCTGGCGTTTGAGCTGCCGATTGCCCATTAGTCATCCCGATCGCCATAACGCAGTGCTCCACCGTATTATGGATAGTTTTGCCGAGCTTGTCAGTCGCTATGACCATCGGCCACTGCATATTCTCCATCCCGCAAGTATTCCCTACCGGCGCATGCAAGCCGATGGTTTGGCCATACTCGAATCCGATCTCACCCAGCTTGCGTTCAATGACCAGGGCAGCGCGCGCAGTCATATTGATCTGGATCAATCCCTCTGGTCCTGGGAGCGAGCGCGCTATCAGGTGGAAAACCCAAGCGACACGGGGGTCTCCCTGTATGCCTGGATGAGTGACCGCCACCATCGCTATTTCCAGCAACGCATTGCCTATCTTCCCGCACAAGCGCCACCTCAGGTGGTCGAAGTGTGGTGGGGAAGCGATGCCGACTGGCAAGCGGTGGGACATGATCTGGAATGGGATATCAGCCTGCGTGATCGCGTTCGCCAGCTGGGATTGCTCGCCACTGCCGATTCCCCTGACGGGGCCGGGCAAAGCATCCCCATCACCACTTTACCCCTGGTTGGCTGGGCCGCTGATCCGCCTCCCCAGGCGAGGCTGACTTGGATGAATGAGCTGGAACCCGAAGCCCAGGTATGGCGGCCCTATAGCCTGCATTTTACCATCGAACCCCAGGTGGATAACCCTTATGATCCTGAGCATGCCGATGTCATGGCCGAACTCATCGATCCCCACGGCGAGCGCCACTCTTTCCCCGCCTTTTGGCTTGAGCCCCATACCTTCAGCCATGATTCGATGGGCGAGGAAACCGTTCTGCCCAGTGCCCATGGCCACTGGGCATGGCGCTATGCCTTTTCCCAGCCGGGGACCTGGCGCATGCGTATGCGGGCACGGCTGGATTGGCGGGGCCAGTATCGCTCTCTGGAAACGCCATGGCACGAGATCTCCGTCAGCGAGCATACCGCTGCCATGCTACCAATAGAGGGAAGCGAGGATGTGCGTTACTGGCAGACTAGCGATGGATCATGGTGGTACCCCATGGGAATTACCCTGCGCTCGCCAGGCGATAGCCGTCAAGACGTTCTCTTACGTGACTTTGATGCCGCCAAGCCCAGTGCCCATTGGCAAGGCCTGGGTACGGAAGCCTACGCCCACTGGTTTGCGCAACTGGCCGAACATGGCGGCAATTTCGCCCGCATCTGGATGTCGCCCTGGTGGACTGGTTTGGAGTGGCATCGCTCTTGGGATGACTTTCAGGGACTCGGCCGCTACAACCAAGCCAATGCCGCACGCATGGATCGTCTGGTCAATTTAGCAGCAGAACACGGTATTTATCTGCAGATTGAACTACTCAACCACGGCATGACCAGCGAGAGCGTTGATGAACAATGGCATCCAGATCCCGAGAGTGGTGAACCGGGTAGCCCATATAATGCAGTGAATGGCGGGCCGGTGGCCCGTGCCGCAGAGTTTTTTAGCGACGAGGATAGCTGGACCTACCATCGCAATCGCCTGCGCTATACCGTTGCTCGCTGGGGCCACGCACCGCAGATCATGGCCTGGGTACTTTCATCGGAAATGGAGTTCACCGGAGCCTACTGGGACGAGGCCTACAATACCAGCGATCGCAATCCCCACAGTCCTACCTTACAGGCCTGGATTGAACGTAATCTCCAATGGTTTTCCCAAAACGACCATCACCAGCGGCCTGTCTCGGTGCACTTTTCCCATCCCTGGCGCGCCCGCACCATGTGGCGGATGGACGGCCTGGGCTTCTCCTACTCCAATGCCTACACCGGCTACCAAAGCGCCCAGCGGCAACTCGGCGGCCCTCGTGCGGGCCTACGCGGGGCTTTCTTTACCTATCTTACCCGCCATTTCCCAGCCTGGGATCTCGGCCGCCCCACCCTTTTAGGAGAATGGGGGGGACATTGGATGGAACGCGATCCGCAAGTGCTCGAAAATGAATTTGCCCCGGGAATATGGATGCAAGCAGTCCTTCCCTTTGCCGGTAATACGGGATTTTGGTGGTGGCTTTGGGTTGATGCCAGCGATAGCTGGCGCCACTTTGCTCCGGTGCGGCGTTTTATCGAGGATATGGATCCACGCGGAGAAGATCTGCAGCCCATGCTGCCCCAGGTAATTGCCCCCCAGCGAGATGATGGAGGCCTGCATGCAGTGGGCTCACGCGGCAACAACCTCATCCTATGCTACCTCTACGACAGCCAGGACCGCCACCAAGCGCAGGCCAGCGATGCCGAGCACAGCATACAGCTGCACATGCGCAGCATCCCTGCACAACGTGACTGGCGGTGGTTTCGCTATGATGCCCACACAGGCACCATCATCGACCAGGGAAGCGCACGCAGTTCCAGGGACGGCACCCTTCTGCTTTCCGTACCAGAGTTTACTGGTCAGGCGGCATGGCGCCTAGAAGCCGTGGATGACTAAGCGTTTTCGTGATACCGAGGGCTTACTGACCCGTAGCGCGGCGATCCTGGGGCCACTGGAGACGAAACACCGATCCCTGGTCATCCGTGTGCTGGAGCTGTATTTCTGCTCCTTGGCGCTGCAGACAACGGCGCGCAACGGCTGCCCCTAATCCTAAGCCGCGCGTGCGACCTGTGACAAATGGATCAAAAAGGCTCTCGCGCAAGGCCTCGGGAACGCCTGCACCTTGATCGCAAACCTGAATGCTTCCTTCATCAACCTGCAAGCTCACCACTCCACCAGGACGACAGGCCTGCACCCCATTTTTTAGGACATTTAATAAAGATTGGCGCGACAGCTCTGAATCCCCCCAAGCCACGCCCTGCCCCTGAACGACCAATTCGACAGAGCGCTCCCGCGCATCGCTCTGCAGTAAATCACAGCAACGACGGGCGAGGGCTGCCAGATCCATTAAGGATGACTCTGCCGCGCGTTCGCGCGAGTAATGCAACAGATCCGAAACCAAGGATCCCAGACGCTCCACTTCTCCAAGAATAATATCAAGGCTTTCAATATCATCAGGATCCTGCAGACCTTCACGCAGGAGTTCCGCATTGGCACTGATCCCCGCCAAAGGGTTGCGCACCTCATGGGCAACCGTGGCGGCCAGACGCCCCAACTCAGCCAGCGGCCGCAACCGCTCCAACTCCTCGCGCAGATGATCGGCCGACAGTTCATGGAGATCGTGAGAAAGCGCTGATTCAGACATCACAATCCTTTAGTTTATTATAGAGGGTGGTCCGGTTAATCCCCAACATATCAGCGGCTCGACTCTTTTGCCCGTGGCACTCTTCCATGACCGTCTGCACTATCATCCGTTCAATGGCGGCGAGATTACGCTCTTGGGCTGGTATGAGAATACTCCCAGCGGGAATTGCAGCTCCTATGCCCTCCTCATCTTCAGCACTGGGTAAGAGCTCATCAAGCATTAAGTCTTCACTCTCCACCGCATCACCACCTGCACTAATCACCCCGCGCTCTATGGCGTTGGCTAATTCGCGCACATTACCCGGCCACGCATAGGCCTGCATGGCCGACTGCGCTGCTGGGGATAGGGCAATACCTGGGCGGCCGAGCTCTGGACCAAGTCTTCCCAAAAGGGATTCGGCAATGGGAAGAATATCATCAACGCGCTCACGCAGTGGCGGAACCATAATTGGCACCACCCGCAAACGATAGTAGAGATCATTACGGAACCGACCGGCGACAACTTCTGCTCGCAAATCTCGATTAGTGGCGGCAACAATCCGCACATCCACAGGTATATCTTCAAGGCCGCCAACTCGGCGCACGCAGCGCTCTTGGAGCACACGCAGCAGCTTAGTCTGCAAATTCAGGGGCATCTCCCCGACTTCATCAAGAAAAATCGTGCCACCTTCAGCAGCCTGAAACAGCCCCAACTTGCCCTTGGCATCGGCACCAGTAAAGGCTCCGCGCTCATAGCCGAACAACTCCGCCTCTAAGAGATTCTCCGATAATGCCGCGCAGTTAATGGCAACAAATGTGGCCTTACTGCGGCTGGAACGTTCATGGATAGCCTTGGCTACCAACTCCTTACCCACGCCACTTTCACCTTGAATCAAGACGGTGGTACTGGGCACTGCAGCCACCCGTTTAATCAAAGCCGACACCCGTTTCATGGCGGGAGAAACACAAATAAACTGTGAGCGCCCAGCAGCCACTCCGCTCAAACGAGCCACCTGTCGGCCCAAACGCTGGCGCTCGAGAATGTTACCTACGGTTAAGCGTAGGCGTTCAATTTTGAAGGGTTTTTCAATATAATCGGTCACCCCGATTTTTAAGGCTTCTACCGCAAGATCCGTGGAGCCATGGCCTGTGAGGAGAATAATCGGCAACTCTGGATCAATACTGCGCAGACGCGAGACGGCTTCCAAACCTTGGCCATCGGGCAATTGCTGATCCAGTAACACCACATCAGGATAGCCATCCTGGGTTCGCTCCAGGGCTTCACTCACACTTTCAGCCTGGAGCACCGTGACCGCGGGAAATGCTTTGACTATGGCGCGGCGAATGGCGGGCTCATCATCAATCACAAGAATGGTATCGCTCACAGTAAAAAACCTTTCCAGTACAGGGACACCGTGCCCAACGCTTTCACCGATCACGCCTGCGGCGAGACTTCATAACCAGCTATTCCCAACGTCGTTCAACCCAGATACGTCACGACACCCACCTTAGCCAAGAATTTTTCCCAGTTTCTCACGCAGTCGATCAGCGGTAAAGGGTTTAGCGATGTAGTTATTGGCACCAGCCAAAACCGCTTCTTTGACTTTATCGGCACTGCCTTCGGTGGTCACCATGACAATGGGAACCTTTTTATTGGGATCTATTTTGCGGATTTCCTTGACCATGGTAACGCCATCCATATTGGGCATATTCCAGTCGGTCAGCACCGCATCAAAGGCCTCGGCCTGAAACTTTTCCAAGCCCTCTTTGCCGTCGGAAGCTTCTACGACACTCACATCAAATCCAGCTTCGCGAATGTTCTTTACAACGATTTTCCGCATCATTGCAGAATCGTCTACCACCAGTACTTTCTTAGGCATAAGTGCTCCTTTGCATGCACACGAGTATTATGAGAAACAGACCAGAGCGGTATGTGGTAATTACGCACAACCACGCGTTGTAACATACAACATGACTAGTATGGCTGTGCTTACAAGGGAATCAAGAACGGGAATGTAGAGGCCAGGGCTACTCAAAGCCTGTCAGAGAAAGGAATGCCCGCTTCGCGGAGCATGCTTTTCGTGCAGAAAGCGCCCATTGAGGGCGTTTATGCAGGCCGCTCGGGAGAGCGGCGGTCCCAGGGACAAGCTTTGAACTGCCCTGATGTAACGGCGAACATCGCTCACGCAGGCTGGCAATCACCCCTTGCGGCCCTACTGACCGGTTTCCTGGGCCTGATCCAGGCGCTTTTTGAGGGTAATCCGATTGATCCCCAGTAAGGCTGCCGCACGCAACTGATTGCCCTCGGTGCGGGCCAGGGCCTCGCGGATGGCGATCTGTTCAACCCGCTCCAAGAGATGGGCGTGCACAGCACCATCTTGATGATGAAGAAGGCGCTGCACCTCTTGGCGCACTGCGGCGTCAAATCCGCGCACGGGGAGACCGTGGTCATGGGCATGCTGCAAACTGAGGTGCTCAGGGCCGATTACCCCACCTGTGGCAAGTACCGCAGCTTCTTCCAGGGCATGCCGCAACTCCCGCACATTGCCTGGCCAATGGTAGGAGCTCAGGATGTCCATGGCCACCTCAGTAAGTGAGATGCGCCGCCCTAAACGCTCGGCCACGCGATTGAGGAAAAATCGGGCCAATTCTGGAATATCATCCAAGCGCTCTCGCAAGGGGGGCAAATCAATACTCACCACACGCAAACGATAGGAGAGATCTTCGCGAAATTGCCCGCCGCTAATGGCAGTGGCAAGGTCGCGATTGGTAGCGGCGATGATCCGTACATCCACCTGCATTTCACGCTCACCACCAACCCGCACAAAACGCTGATCTTCTAAAAAACGCAAGAGTTTTACCTGGGCTGGCGGCGGAAGCTCGCCGATTTCGTCAAGGAAGAGGGTGCCGCCATGGGCTGCCTCTACGCGACCTATCTTCTGGGCATGGGCGTCGGTGAAAGCCCCTGCTTCATGGCCAAACAATTCACTTTCGACCAAGTTATCGGGTAAAGCACCACAATTTACCGCAATAAATGGGGCCATTTCGCGGCGCGAGTGACGGTGCAAAGCGCGCGCCACGAGCTCTTTTCCGCTGCCCGAAGGCCCTGTAATCAAGACGCCCATGTCGGTGGCGGCGGCTGCGGCAATGCGGCGATAGACCTCCTGCATTGCTGGGGTTGAACCAATCATGGATCCCGGTTGGACGCTTTCATCGTGACGGGAAACGGCGGCCACATGACGCTCGCCCAAAGCGTTGGCCACAACCGAGCGTAGCTGATCCAAGGCAATGGGTTTGGGGAGATAATCAAAGGCTCCAGCCTGCACCGCCTCAATGGCCGTTTCCATGGTGCCATGTGCCGTCATTACCACCACGGCGAGGGAAGGATGCTCGCGCTTGATGTGGGCCAACAACTCAAGTCCCGAAGCCCCTGGCATGCGTACATCGGTGAGCACTAAATCGGGATCAAAGCGGCGTAAGCGGCGTTTGGCTGCTGCCGCATCAGCGGCCACCGTCACATGGTAGCCTTCGCCCTGCAGGGCCTGCTCTAAACTCCAGGCCACCGCCGCATCGTCGTCGACAATGAGGATGCGTGCCGCATCGGGGTTATCCACCTGACTGCAACCAGAGGTCATTGGTAACGCAGCGCGGGTAGTACCGTGATCCACGACCAATTCCCGCCGTGCACTGATCGGTCATCGCCCAGTCAGCCGAGCCAATTTGCTGCCAACGGGCATGAGCCGCATGACTGGATGGGTCAGGGATCATGCCGAAGACATGCTCAGCAACGTGCTGACAGAGGAAGATCTTCGAACACCAGCTATTATCAACCGAACTGGAGAGCTTCCAGGCACCATCTTCGAAGAGGCAGATTCCTGGCTGCAAGACAGCGTGTAAATGTTTTCCCAAAATAGTGATTAATGCGCCATACGGACCATCTTCGGCAAGGGCCTGGGTGAGTCCCCACTGTAAGGGGAATACCAGGCCTTCCACGGCGGGAATAATCACACTATCATGATCGCCTTCAAAAACCGCTGGCAGGCATTGCCGCTGGGTATCAAAGCGGGCGACCACCGCATCGGCCACGCGTTGCGCCTGATCCCTGGCGTCGACGGCAAGCTTTAACTCTCCAAGATGCTGGAACATGCATTCCAAACCAATACATGCCGCCCATCCCTTCACCGCCATATAACCATTATGCCGAGCTTGACCCAAGGAATGATCCAGGGAGTCGTAGGTGGTAATTTCCCAGCCTCCAGCGCAGGCCTCACTGTCGAGGCTATTCAAGCCATTGCGCTTGCTGGGCACGGGATCATCGCGATTGATCAAGGATCGCAGACAGGCGTTCATAACGCCGGCATTGCGGCGCAACCAATCCATATCTTGACTGCCCTGAACATACGTGACAGCGGTGCAAATCCAGTTGTAGAGCTGCTCGCAGGTCATGTAGGAGAAACACCCAGCAAGGCCCGATATTTCGTAGCTACTCTCACCCGGGGGCATGAAATGGGGGTAGACACCCATGTCGTGGGAAAAGCTTATACCACCAGGCAACCCCCGCTCCACGGGCTCTGGCACCAATTCATGCAGGCGGTGAGGATCGCGGCACATGGTGAGGCGCTGCGCCCGCTGCGCCGCATCTTCAGGCGGCCTGCACAGGGTATCATGGTAGGCGTAGCGGCGCACAAACTGATCGAGAATGTTGCGGACCACCCACGGATTTCGCCGCATTTCGTAAAAACATTGGTCAACTGCCAAGTCAAAGGTATTGATCATGGCATACTCACCTTCGTAGACCACCCATAAGGGAGTTCCGCCGTGGTCGAGGAGATGGGTATTGCCCCAATAGGATCGCTGGGCATGTGCTACTAGAAATTGCTGATGGGGATCAAGGCCTGATTGCTCTAATTCCTGATCCATTTCCTGGCACCGAGCCACAATACCATCGTATGTCTGACTGGCTGCCGCCACTACTGATTGCAGGGTAGGGTAGCCTCGGCTTAACCATGGCTTGGCATCAATGCCGGTGGTTACGGGGGCTTCGTTGTGGAAGGCCAGGATGAGCCGCAAACTCCCTTGCGTCCCTGCGGCAATGCGACGACTGGCCCCAGCCAAACCTCCCAAGCGATGCGAGCGATGCTCGCGCAGATACTCATGAACATCCCAATGGACCCAGCTCTCCGCTCCCTCATCGGCGAGTACCGCCAGGGCAAACTGCCGCTGCCAGGTAACCGCTGGGGCCTCTGCTACTGCCGGCAGCAGGTGACTGACTGGGTCGCCAGGACGCAGGGCAAAAACCAGATCTACGTCCTCACTGCCCGCACGGTTATCATAGTGCAGTTCGCACACTACCGCGGGCAATAAGCGTTGCAGGAGGAGGGCTTCGCCGTCACGCTCTGGGTCGGGGAGCGGCCATACGGGCGTATAAATGCGGAAGGCAAAATTGCCAGCAGTCCAGGCATCTGTGCCTGCTCCATAGCGCCGCTGCGAACCATCAAGGATATGGCGTTGGACTTGGCTACTGACGCCGCCAACTTCTTCGGCATAATTATCTAAACTGACGCCATCGGCACTGGCATTAAAGGGGAGCTCATGCAGCACATCCCCCGCCATCCACCCCACCGTAAGGGGGTGCTGCGCTGGTGCACGACCAGCGATGGTGAGGCCACCACCAGCTCCGTGGCGTCCGCAGGTGAAGGAAGCATAAGCCCCAAGTGGGCTATGATGAGCGTGGAAATCTGTACTGTGCATGACCAGCATCGTGGCACCGAGCAAGCGCGCACAAGATGCGACAAAGCCACCATTTGACAAGCTTGGCGCACAGCGCTTAGGTACCCTGCACTTGCTCCAGGCCAGCGAGCACACGCTGCCACAGCAACTCGGGGTCCTCAATGCCAATCGCCAGGCGAATAAGCCAACGTGACACCCCGCAGGATTCGGCCCACTCCAGTTCGCGGTAATGGGCCAGGAGGGTAAACGGACAGGCTAAGGTGAAATCGGTGCCGAGACTGGGGCCCTTATTCACCTGCATCCCATCGTAGACCTGCGGTGCCCAGCGCGCCCCATCGTGCAGCACCAGGCTACACAACCCACCAAAGCCCCCCTGTGGACGCAGGAGACGACGATAGTTGGCACACTGATCTGGGTAGTAGAGGTCAGCCACCGCCGGATGCCGGCGCAGACGCTGCACCAAGACAGCGGCATTGGCATTGATGCGGGCAATACGTTGGGGATACTCCTGGGCACGTTCGGCCAAGGCCGCGGCATCTTGCCACCATAGAGCCTCAGGATCATCTTCTGCCTGCATGGCCGCCGCCAATGCCCGCGCCTGCGGCGCCTGAGGATTCACCACGGCCGCCCCAGCCATCACATCCCCACGCCCCACCACGTATTTGGTAAGACTGTCCACCACCACCGTGGCATGCGACAATACATCCACATTAAGGGGTGAGGCCACGGTATCGTCCACCACCAACGGCACTCCGGCCTGCCGACAGATTTGCGCCAATTGGACAATGTCCGGAGTAGTCAGCAAGGGGTTACCAGGAACTTCGACAAACACTGCGGCATAACTGCGCTGCTGCAAAGCCAGGGAAACCTGATCCAAAGCTTGCTGATCGGTGCCAGAAATAAAGGTGACATCACAGCCAAAACGCTGCTGCACCTTGAGGAGGTCCACATAGGGAAAACCCAACTGCAGGGTGGGACACCCCGGTTTCAGATGCCCCAGTGCGCGTAATACATGGGCAATACTGGCCATACCACTGGCCCCCAGCCAAATGCGCTGGGGATCACAGGCATACCAGGATGCCAATAAAGCGCGCACCTGAGCCACTGCCTCCTTGGCCAAGGCTGGCTGGTCAGGCACCCCATCTAGGACGGCTTGGCATTGTCGCGACGATGGTAAAATACCGCAATGCTGCCATGCCTGACGCAGCAAGGGACGGGCCGCGGGATCATGGAGCAGGATCTGCACATGGGCCGCGCCCGCATCGCGCACGCTTACCGCATGGCCGTGGGCGCGTACATAGTTTGCCGCCACATGCGCGGCGTAGGGACTGGGGGCAAGGGTCATGCCATCCATATCCAATCCCTGCTGTTGCGCCAGGGCTCGCTGACAGGCCTGCACCACGGGGTGGGTCACAAAGCGCGGATACCCTGCCTGCAAAGCATTGATCACCCGCGGATCGCCCTCTTCATAGCCAACACAATCAGCCCAGGTAGGCAGCGCTACCGACACTGCATGCTCGGAGTCGGGCAAGGCCGTGCCGAGATCCTCTGCCCGCCAACACGGGTTCGTCAGGATATTTCGCTGCTGGGACATGGGCGGGGAGAATAGGCTCTGGCGCAGCGATACAACCCGAGCGCGCTAGCGCTTACGCGAGCACAACCCTGCTGGGGCTGAGACTGCAGGAAGGCACACCTCGCCTTCTTCAACGATGGCCTTCATACTAACCGCAGCGAAGGAATCACGCACAGCATCATTTAATTGCGCCCACACAGGACCCATAAGACACACTGCCTGGCGTGGGCAAATGGTTTCATCATCTACACAGGGAGCAAGGACAACGGGGCCATCCAAGAGCTCCGCCACACGCAAAAGGCTAATCTCAGCCAGCGGCACTGCCAAGGTATAGCCGCCGCTCACCCCGCGCTTGGTGTGGAGGATACCACCCTGACGCAGGGCACCGAGGATCTCATCCATATATTTTTTGGATAGTCGCTCGGCCTGTGCGATGGTTTCACTGGTACATGGTTCCTGACAACGAGCCAGAACCACTAAAGCGCGCGTAGCATAGCGAACGCGAGTAGAGAGCTTCATAGGTAATCTCCCGAAAGGCACCAGTCTATGGGCCTACAGGTGATTACAGAGAAAATTTCCCCAGGCCTTTACAAGACCGTCTTTTTACCCATCAATGGCCCGGTAACGCCCTGTCAGCCCTGACGCTCTGCGCACATGACGGGGATGACGATGGGACTGCTTACTCAGCCGTCTGATCGCGTTCAATGGCGACACTATTAATGCAGTAGCGCAGACCGCTAGCACCAGGACCGTCTTCGAAGACATGGCCTTGGTGACTGCCGCAGCGAGCACAGCGAACCTCCGTGCGCACCATGCCATGACTGACATCACGATGCGTGGTAATGGCTTGGCCATCGATGGGATCGGTAAAACTTGGCCACCCACATCCAGCAACAAATTGATCCTCACCGCGAAATAACGGGTGGCCACAGGCTTTGCAACGGTACAGACCCGGCGCACAATCGTTATGATAGGCACCAGTAAAGGGCGGCTCAGTCCCTTGCTCGCGCAGGACATGGTAGGCCGCGGGGCCTACCCGTGCTTTGAGTTCTTCGTCGTCAAGATGTGGTGACGGTGGTAATGACGGCGACATAAGCAACTCCCGAAAAAACTCCCAGAAACGTGTTTTTCCCTAGAGATACGTTCCACACAGAGTCGTGCTTGGGGGCCTTTCTTTACTGCGGACCACGCTGCGCCAGGGCAACGAGTTTTTCGCAGCCAGCACGCAATTGATCATCGGGCACGGTATAACACATGCGAAAATGGCTCTTACGCTCGGAAAACACCGATCCTGGAATAATCAGCACACCATCGGCAATGGCCGCCTCAGCAAAGCTCTCTCCAGTCCAGGGTTCTGGCGGCTGGGCCCACATGTAAAACGCTCCCTGCGGCGGAGCCAAACGGAAGGTATCACCGAGAGCCTCCACCATCAGATCGCGTTTGGCCTGATAGGTTGCAATGGCCGGGGCAATATTCACATCGGGGCAAGCCAAGGAAGCATATTGGGTCAATGATGGGGCACAGACAAAGCTATATTGCTGCACCTTGGCCATGGCCTGAATAAGATGCGATGGACCCGCTGCCCAGCCCAAGCGCCAACCTGTCATGCCGTGACTCTTGGAGTATCCCCCCAAGACCAAGGTATGTGGGTAATAGGCGCTCATGGAGGGAGCTGGAACATAGGCAAAGGCTGAATAGATTTCGTCCGAAAGCACTGGCAGTTGATGACGGGCACACACCGCGGCAATAGCCTGGAGCTCTTCGCTACTGAGCACGCGGCCAGTGGGATTGGCAGGGCTATTGAGAAGAAGCAATTTCGTGCGTGAAGTCAGCAAGCTTTCCAGGCGCTGGGGATCAATGCCAAAATCTGAGTCGTAGGTATCCAGGTATACGGGCACGCCCCCAAACATGGCTACCAAATGCTTATACATCACAAAATAGGGATCGGGAATAATGACCTCATCCCCTTCATTGATGAGCGCCAGAAGGGCAAGGAAAAGGCCTCCCGAAACACCAGAGGTTATGATAAGCTCATCATCCTGCCATTCGCGACCACTACGCGCATGTTCGCCTTGGCGCAGTTGCTGACGCAACTCGGCAATGCCCTGGGTCGGGGTGTACTTGTTATCTCCCCGCTCAATGGCTTGGATGGCAGCCGCTTTCACCGCTTCGGGTACATCGAAATCAGGCTGACCGATAGAAAGATTGATCGGATTTTTGAGGCTGCGGGCGAGATCAAATACGCGCCGGATGCCCGAGGCGTCAATGCGCTGGGTGCGCTGAGCAAGGGTAAACACAAGGCTTCTCCACTGCGCATCATTGCGCAGTCATGACAGGGGGAAACAACAATGGCTGTGAGACAGGCGAGAGCCTTATTCGGTGCGACTGACAGTCAAGACCGTGAGGTCGTCAGACTGGGCAGCGCGACCACGATGTTCGGCAATCGCCGATACCATGGCTTCGACAACACCTTTGGCTCCGCTGTGGCCATGGGCACCCACAAGCTCATAAAAGCGCTCATCGCCGTACTCTTCATTCTTCTCATTCATGGCCTCGGGGAAGCCGTCGGTGTAGAGAACAATGGTGTCGCCCTTATTGACAATCGATTTGAATTCCTGGATGTTTTTATCGAAAATAGGCCCATCATTAAAGCCAATGGCAATACCCTTCGGAGCCGCCAGCTCATAGGTACGGCTTTGATACCGGTATATAATCATCGGATTATGGCCAGCCGAAGCATAGGTCAGCTGCCCCGTACGAATATTCAATACCGCATAAAAGGCAGTGACAAACATGCCGCGCTTAATCTGCTTGGCAATCAAACGATTGGTTTCTTTCAATGTCGCGGCTGCATTTTCACCATGCTTATTGGCTACCAGACGAATGATCGTTCGCGCCACGGCCATAACCATTGACCCCGGAATGCCTTTACCCGACACATCGGCAATAATAAAACCCCATAGATCATCGCTGATGGGGATGAAATCATAATAGTCACCAGAAACCGCTTTGGCACCCTTATAATAGGCAAACGGCAAGTAGCCCGGTATGGCAGGGGCCTCGGCGGGAAGCAGCTGCTGCTGCACTTCACGGGCTATGGAGAGCTCGTATTCGGCCTTTTCTTGTTCCACAAGGGCCGACTGCGCCACATATAACTGTCGCGTCATCTGGTTAAATGAATTGGCTAAAAGACCTACTTCATCGTTAGAATGGGCGCGGGTTTGATGATCAAGATTTCCTTCACCCACAATACGCATATCGCGCACCAGCATCTGTAGGGGTCGGGTAATCTTACCAGCGATGTATATGGCCAAAAACCACACCACACCCATGGAGACAATCACCGCAATGCCGACAATCAAAAAGAGCCGAGTGCGCACACTGTAGACTTTATCCGCGGCCAAGTCGAGCCATACCGTAGAACGCAGATATTCACTACCATCGCGACTGTTAAGGTTCACCCCAAAGCGAAAAACCGGCGCACCATTGCGCGTTGTCTCCCGCACAACAATGTCATCGGGCAGGCGCACCCAGCCAAGTCTGGGAAGATTAATCCGCTCCTGCACCATGCCCCGCGTTCCCGCGGTAATTGGCTCGGGCCAAGCTACACCAGCGAGATCACCTTCCACGAAGGTGATGCCCAGTATGTCCGAATAGCGGAGGGGCTCTTCACCCCAGGTGGTCGCTTGGGTGAGATATTGTTTGAGACGCTCTTCGCGTAAGTCTCGTGAGCCAAGACCCGCATCCATAACCGAGCGACCCAACTGCGCCGTAACCTTGGCCAATTCCACGCCTTTGTGCTGGGCCTGGCCAATGAGGAATGAACTGGCAATACTGGTCAAGGTGAGACCAAGCACGATCATGGTCAGGGCAGTCATGCCGACCATAGAAAGCATCAAGGTGCTGCGCAGGGATCGCCCCTTCATCGCCGCTTCGCGACGGCGCACGGGCCCCTGCGAGCCAGTCGTACTGTTGACTGCCTGACCTGCTGCAACCCCACGTGTTGATGCCGAGCTAGTAACAGTTGGCTGACGACTCGCCGTGCGCTGCCGCGGAGCTGCTTCCCCGGTATTGGCACCGCGCTTGGACATGGTGCGGCGGCCAGCTGCTTGGGTGCGCGTACGCTTTGCCGCGGACGGGTTTTCATCCTTATCGCTTGCAGGAACGCGGCCTTTGGAGTTCCGTTGCTTAGCCATATCGCACTCACCTCTCACATGCTCGGCGCCGCATGCACGATCAACACCGACCGTTATCCTGTCTATACAGGGAAGACCATAACCATAAGAGCCACGCAAAGCGCGGCATACAGCCCAGCAGCCAGATCATCAAACATGATGCCCCAACCGCCAGGCAAGCGCTCCAAGGTATACACTGGCCAAGGCTTGGCTACATCAAACACCCTGAAGGCCGCGAAGGCGACTGCTACGCTTACATACAGCATCCAGCCACTAGTGGGGGCCTGAGGAAGGGCGAAGATAAGCGCCAAGGCAAGCCACATCCCGGCCACCTCGTCGATGACTACCGAACTGGGATCGCTGCGCTGGTACCAGCGGATGGACCAAGGACAGCTCAATAGGCCCAGTACGGTAGCAAGACATGCGGCAATAGCAAAGCTCAGCCACCACCATTGGGCAGGGGCCAGGAAGAATAAGGGGAGCGCCACCAACACGGCTGCAACCGTGCCCCAGGTTCCTGGCGCTGGACGGATACAGCCAGAGGCAAAAAAGGTTGCTACAAGAAACGGAAGCCAGCGGCGGCGGGGTTCACTGATCAACGTCCAACTCGCCAAACTTGCTTTCAATCAATTCACTTATGGCCACTACGGCCTCTTCGGCTTGTTCACCATCGGCGGCTATGATCACCTGCGAGCCGCATTCGGCCGCCAGCATAAGCAGCTCAAGAACGCTTTTGGCATCAACCGTAAGCCCTTCCTTGGTCAACTGCACGTCACAGGAATACTGATTCGCAACCTCAGAAATTTTGGTGGATGGACGTGCATGTAAGCCCATCTTATTACTTATGGTAACGGTGCGTTCTATGCGGGGCATAACTTCATCCTAATGTGAGGACGTGGAAGGCATTCCCACGTTCCCCTGCCAACGATGGCAAACCATCACTCATACTGCGCAGCATCAGTACTCTTATGACAGTGCATGCTAGAAGGCTGCAGGCGCTGCCAAGGGGGATTTTCCTCTAGCAGCACCAGGCGCACCCTTCACCTACGCTCAGCCGAAAAGGGGGAAATCCCCCCTTCCCCGCTGCGCAGGCGCGGCAGGCTAGGGCCTACCATGAACGATTCCCCTGCCAATGACCCTGTCGAAGCTCTCTTTAGTGCCCTTACGGTACGCTGGAGCACCTTCCCCGAACCCTATGCCAGTGAACTTCGGCAGCGCCTTCACACGGCCCTCGAAGAAGCTCAGGCGGCAAAGCCCGAAGTCATTACCGTGGCGGGAACAACCACCAAGCCCGCCGTATTGCGCTTATCGTGTTTGGCCCGCTGCTCCACCGATAGCATGTATGCGCGTGAATGGGCTGAATTCTGCATCGCTGCTGAAGGCGGCGCATGGGTAGTCTATCGCCGTGAAGACCATCAAGATTACGCGGCCGCCTGGACCCAAGGCACGGCCCTGCCCGAAGGCCTCATGCAGGTCCTGGAACCGTATTTAGTTATGGCCCTCTACGGAGGTGACAGTGGCTGATTCGCCGCAGCCACTGCGCTGCCCCATCTCCCATCCCCTGGGAAACCTGGCTGGACTGCTGCTGGGAGCCACCGCTATTCTTGCCGTTCTCGCCAGCTACACCGTAGATTGGGGCGTAGGATGGATGGTATGGGTTCCTGCGGCGATTTCTTTGATTCCAGCAACTGCCCTCATGCGACGACGGGTACTGTGGTGGCGAGACGGTGTTTTTGACCTGGAGAGCGGCTGGCTCATGCGCCGCGCCCGCAGTTTTCCCGCAGACCATCTCAGCATAGAACTGGTCCCCACTGCGGGCCTCTGGGCCGTTGTTGTGCATCGCGGCACAGCGTCCTGGCCCATTGCCACTTGGGTGACGCGCCGCCGCGCCCAACGGGTAATCGACACCCTTCATCAAGCCGCCCCAGATGGCCAGTGGCCCTGCCGGGAAACCCCCCTACCCGAAGGCGATCGCTAACCTCGCAACCGGCAAAAAAAGGCAGCCCAGCGCGTCCCGTCCCCTGGCTGACGAATAAAGCCGCCCTTGCAACGCCGTGAGTAAAACCATAACCGCGCCCCCATGAGCGCATCTTTACAATTCACCCCTCCGCCCCTTCCTAGTCTGAGCGAGAGCAAGATAAGCGCCGCTGGCTTGCTACTGCGGCGCTGGCATGGCGGGACAGATGGCCACTGGCGCTGGCTCCTTGTGCAAAACCGTAAACGGGGTGAGTGGGGCTTTCCTAAAGGCCATCAAGATCCTGGCGAAAGCCTGCGCGAAACTGCTCTACGCGAATGCGCCGAAGAGACGGGCATCGCCTTGCTCAGCATCCATGAACCCCCCTTTGAACTGGTCTACGCCCTCCCTTCAGGAAAAGCCAAGCAGGTTGCCTATTTTCCCGCACGCACCAGCCAAGAACGCGTGGTTCTCTCGCGCGAACACCAAGCCTTTGCCTGGCTGCCGCGCCGAGATGTGCGCAAACGCCTGATCCACGACACCCTGCAAAAACTCTTCCTCGCCCATGTACGATCTCTGGAGTAGGCCCCGAGGCGTAGCAGTACCTGCACATCGTTTCAGCCTTTCCCATTACCCGTAGGGACGCATTACTAACCATGCTGAGCCTCCACCTCTATCACCGCAGTGACGGCCCCAGT
The DNA here is from genome assembly GCA_007693455.1 of Planctomycetota bacterium. Taxonomy (GTDB): domain Bacteria; phylum Planctomycetota; class UBA11346; order UBA11346; family UBA11346; genus REDP01. Next base: position 20,191 of record REDP01000241.1, read on the forward strand.
CCATCGTCGCAATATCTGCATCAGGTACTGCGCCAGCATGGGGCACAATTGCAGGAGAGTGACACCTTTTACCATAGTGGGTTTTGGCGCGATGAAGCGACACGCGCCTATGTCGACATCGACAGCGGCCCCCTTCCCCTACGCAGCATCACCCCCGCCAGCACCCATCACGATGATGCCAATGCCCAACCCAAGGACTACCCTGGCTGGACCCCGCGAGAGGTCAGCTTTCACATCCCCCTCAACGGTCCCCATTGGCTTGTGGTGGAAATTGCCCGCTGGCTGGAAGCTGTCCTCCAAGACCTTCCCGACTGCGGCATACTCATCAACGAAGACACCGGCCTAGAGGGTGAACCTGGCTATGGACCTGGCCCGGTGGAGCGGCTGCGCCTCCTGCGCTGCTGGGAATTCTGCCACATGGAACAATGCGCCAGTCTTGCCACACCCTTAATGGCTCGCTCCAGCAGCCTTGCCCTGTGGCGCTATCGCCGCGAACTCCCCCACGGGCAAAACCACTATCCTCATCTCCATTGGCCACAGGCCTTAGTCTTAAGCCGCAATACCCAGGCCCACGCCGTTGCCGTTTGGCAGGATCCTACTCTGGCTTGGGCCCTCCCCCCCGTGGAGTACATCGTGGTCCAGCGCGCACACGAGACCGGCCTCATTCCCAGTGATGAAATTCTTACCGCTGCAGCCGATCAGGCCCAAGCCCTCAGCGCCGGGGCAGCGCACGCCATCGCCCCATGCGCCAGCATCAAAAAACTCTTTAGCCAAGCGAGCCTGATGCCGCCCCAGCCTTTCGTGCACTGTCACGATCATGACTGGTCAGACACGCCCGTAATACGCCAAGCCGAAACGCCAGTTGACGAACAAGAGCATCGCTCGCCATAACCAGAGCTAATCGAGCGTTAGTCAAGAGCGGGCAGGCGCTCCATCACCGCCGGATCAGGACCGCGACCATCCGCATCAGCAATATTCACCCCCAGTGCATGCTGCGGCGAACGTATGCGAATATTCCGCCACTGCCATTGGCTGTCCCAGGGCCCCTGCCATTGCAAGCCCAGGCGCCGAGACTGCAACAGGACACCATCTACGATAACGGCAGTACTTGAGTGACTTTCCCAGGCTACATCCAAGCCCTGAAGGGCCACGTCCTGCATATCTAACCATGGGCAACCACGCGTACGCATGGCCACATGGCCACTGGTACTCACCACCCGCACCCCGCGCATTTGCACATTAGAGGCATCAAAACTAAGGGTTGGATAGGCACTGGGACGATTCTGAACGACCTGCACCCGCTCCATCACCAACAGTCCACCATCAGACTGTAGCCCAGGAACAGGGTCTTCTATGTAGCTATCGCGGATACGAAATTCGCCTCCATCTATTATCGAAATACCCACATGGAGGGTACTGCCTTGAATATCAAGGCTACCACCAATAACCTCCAACGGAGCACCGCGGACAACGACGTCTTGAAGATACAGACGCGCCCCATCAGTAACTCGCACCAGCGCGTCCCCGCGCCCCCGAATAAGCAT
>REDP01000257.1 GCA_007693455.1 Planctomycetota bacterium
GCGCTATACAAGCGGCTCATGAAAAAGCGCGAGGTCGCTGATATTAGCCAGGTGATGGTGGAATTACAAAGCGTCGTGGATCAAGCCGTGGTGGTGAGAAAGATTAAGGAAGCTGGTAGCGATTCCGGCAATCGGTTTGACATAAGCAAGATCGACTTTGACCGCCTCAAACAAGAATTCGCCCGGCGAAGCGATAAAAAGACCCAATTGATGAGCCTCGAACAAGCCATTGCCGATCAGATTGAACGCATGATGCGTAAAAATCCCATGCGCAGCGATTTCTATGAACGGTTCCAAAAAATCATTGAAAACTACAACCAAGAAACCGACCGTGCCACCATAGAGAGAACCTTTGAGGAATTGCTTAACCTGGTTCAAGACCTCAATCGCGAAGAACAACGCGGGGTGCGGGAAAACCTAGATGAAGATCAGCTAGCCATCTTTGACCTGCTGATCCAGAAGCATAACGATCTTAACACCCAGCAGCGCAACCGCGTCAAGGCGGTAGCCGCTGATCTCCTCGCCAAAGTAAAAGCCATCCTTGCCGAACTTGATCGCTGGTGGGAAAAGGACAACGCCAAGGCCCTGGTTCGCAATACCATCGAACACGCTCTGTACGGCGAAGGCGACCGCACCCTTCCCGACACCTACGAACTAGAAGATCTCGGCATACTCACCGACTCCGTGTACCGATGGGTACTCGAAACCTATGCTGAGGCAGGGTGAATATGCCTTAGCTGTACTGAGCTAAGACTTTGAACATTTCGCGATTTGTTCTATTTGCCATTTTATCCCACCAGGTGCACGGCCGCCAAATCCATGCAGGGAGGCAAGTTGTTCAGGGAAACGATCCTTGGACGGTTGACGAATGCCCATTGGAAAACCAAGACGGGCTGACGTTTTCTCAAGGCGGCCAAGGACTTGATTAATCGTTTTAATTGGCGACTGAGTAGTTGGATTTTTCTTTGTCGCATTAACAACTGATGGTTGAAACTGAGCAGGAATAGAGCTCGATTTCGTTAAGACCTTCTGATGCATACCGCCAGCAAACCATTGTTCTAAGCCATAAGCAATATCCTTGAAAAGTTCTACTTCAATGGCTGCCCCCTTTGCCTTCTGTTGCTTTACGGGAATACAAACACTGCTTGCAACCTGCCGCATCATATCAGGACCCTTGGCATGCCAATCTTGAGGTGTATTAATTCCCCATTTCCGAAGCGTCTCACGGCGATAGCTCACTTCCCATCGCGTAACATCTCCCTCCATCCCCGCAACATCCATAAGCTGATAGATTTTATCCCAAATGGCTTGTTTTCCGTGATCGGATAGCTCCTTAAGTTTATCATAGCAACGGTGGACAACAGCCTTTTTCCACAACGTGCAACCACTTCCCCAGCATTTACGTTTCTGCTCATGAACCCCTGAGACTTTAAGCACCGTATGATATAAGGCATCACCTATTGGCTTGTATGGGACACCAAAAAGATCGGAAGATACATCCACATAAGATAGACGGCTGTCATTCACCTCAATGCCGATTGTCTTCATGAGAGCATGGGCGTAACTCCATGCTTGAAAAATGTCTTGGTGTTTACTCATGAAGCGCGATCCGAGGCGAAGAAGTATATTGGGCATTCCCGAATTGCTTGCGCTAACTTCTTTCCTAAGGGTTATACTCAATCCAGACTGCTGATGGATAAGCACCAAACCAAATTTTTTACTAGAACCCGTCACTTCTAGGATCCCATGGTCAGCAACACTATGCGGAACTATAAGGAACTCTTCCCCTGCGATGGGAATTGACTCAAGGCTGTTTGTTTTAGAACACCCTACCAGCACCGCCGCATTCTCTTTGATCTTTTGTAGCTGATGCAACTGGACCCCATAAACAGATATGCCAATGGTGTCAAAACCGGTTTCAATTGCTTGTGTGCTGAGTGTCTTGAGTTGATTAATGTAAAAGTTTGTAATGGGTATACTAGGATTATTGGGTTTGATGCTCTTCATGCTCTATGTTCTCCAGATACTCGCCGAGCATAGAGAACAGAGCATTCAAAGGCAAGGATTTCTTAATCAGATATTGAGACCGACAGAATTTGTATGAGTATTGATCGCTAGTATTCTACGAGCTTCTTCAATGGAAATTCGCCATCCCGTACGCACCCCGGGAAGCCTTCGTGCTTTAATAACACCCTGACGGATCTTTCGGGTCACCGTGGCAGGGTGACATCCCAGCAGACGTGCCAGGACTGGAGGTGTAAGTTCTAGGGCTGGCCAATGCGTGGTGCTCGTCATGCCTTATATACTTGCCGCCTCATTAAATAAGCCTCTACATCATCTAGGGGCAATTGTTCCAAGGCCATCTGTGTATAACCGTTCCCTCATTTACGCTTTTTGACGCCTTGAGAACGTCAATTAGGCGGATCTGAGTTACTGAGCCCCGCAGAAGGTTCTTGCAATCATTTGCTGCGTGAGTACATTATGTGCTCACCTTTAATAAAGGGGCCCTATGACCAAAGCAATCGGATACATCCGCGTGAGCACTGACGAACAATCAGACCAGGGGGCAAGCCTTGCCGCCCAACGCTCGAAGATAGAGGCCTGGGCGACTTTCACGGATGCACAGCTGATTGCGATTTATGAGGATGCGGGGCTCAGCGGTAAGCACGCCGATAATCGGCCCGCTCTCCAGCAGGCCTTGCAGGCAGCCCGTCGTCATCACTGCCCTTTGGTGGTGTATAGCCTCAGTCGATTGAGTCGTTCCATCCGCGACACCCTCACCATCTCTGAGGACTTAGAGCGTTCCGGTGCTGATCTGGTGAGTCTTAGTGAAGACCTCAATACCAGCTCTGCGAGCGGTCGCCTGGTTTTCCGCATCTTCTCGGTGCTGGCGCAATTTGAGCGGGAACAGTTAGCCGAGCGCACCACCGCGGCCATGGCCTATCTGCGCCGGGAGGGCCGCCGCATCTCTGGACGAATTCCCTATGGCTACTGCCTTGATGGCGATGGGCGCACCCTGATCCCGGTAGAGGATGAACAAACGGCCATCAATATGATGGTCGAACTGCGCAGCCAGGGCTCCTCCTACCGGGCGATCTGCGAGACCTTAGCCAGGCGGGGCTACCATCCACAAAGTGCTCCAGAATGGTCTCCTGCGGCCGTGCGGGGCATCCTTAAACGGCACAGCAAGCTCGCTGAAACAGTGGGAGCATAATCATGGCCAAGCAACACCCCCAAAAACTTTCCGTCGCCGCTGAAGCAACCGGCATGACCACCGGTAGGCAGGCCGAGGAAGACGCCCGCCTTAGACCCATCCGCGAAGCGATGGCTGCCATCGATCTGGATGCCCTACACGGTCGCACCGTGCGTGACGGCCGCATCCAGATCCGGGTCACCGCCTCTGAGCAGGCCAGCATCAAGGCCGCCGCCGAGATACTGGGATTACCCGTCAGCGAGTACCTCCTCAGTCTGCACGAAGCGATGGCTGAGCGGTTGGCCGAGGATCGCTAATCGCTGGAGAGTCGCGTAATGCGTCTCGCTATCCGACTTCACCGATAGATGGCAGAATCCGCAAGTCATGGGCCCCCCTGACCTCCGAGACTTGACGGCGCAGGTAAATTTCACCAGCAGGCCAACCCTTCACCGCATTACGCGGCATGGCGTGGGCGTATCCCTGCACGGTCGAGAGCACCTTGTGACCGCTTCCCTGCATTACCTGATAAATGTTTAGGCCTGTAGCCAGCATCAGGCTGATCCAAGTGTGACGACAGGAATGCGGTGAACGCCCATCAACGTCGAGGCCATTCACGGTGAGGAAGCGTTTGAAGTTATACCCGTTACAGCCGTTGTTGCGGGTCTGGGCGTGGTCGGACTCATTTAGGATTGGCCCACGAAGCGACCGATACGCGGGACCACCGTGATCGCGCAGGATCATCGCCAGTTCATCCTGCAAGGGGACTAACCGCTCAGAATGCTGCTTAAGGCGATACGATCCATGCTGGCGAACAGCCATAACCATTCCTTCCCAGTCAATCCATTCCCAGCGCATATTGAAGGCTTCACCGGCACGGCAGCCTGTGTAGATGAGCAAGCAAAAACGTAGCCAGTATGGATGCGCTGCACGAGCTTCATCAGACACCAAGCGACGTAACTCGTCGAGGCGGAAGATCGGCTTCAACTTGTGACGGGAGGGGTCCGTTTCAGGTTTCAGTCCGCGCAGCGGATCAACGTGCAAGTAGTCGTTCTCTAATGCGAAATTGATGACCCGCTTGAACTCAGTCAGTTTCTTATTCCGGGTGCGGCTGGTGATCGGGCGAGTGTTATTCCTTCCACGGTTCTTGTGGATATCGCGAAGGCTCATCAGCCACTTCCGCACCTTCTGCTTCAAGGCATCCGAGTTCAGATCGGTGATCCCAAACTCCATTGCCTGCTCGATCGTTTTCTTGACCCCGATGATATATTCCGGGCAGCGTCCCATTCGACTCAAGTCTTCAAGTAGTGCCTCCCCCACCAATGATAGGGGGACGCGGCCTGCACGGTCTTGACCAAGTAAGAAACGAGCACGCTGATGCTCTGCCCAGTCCTTGCACTGCTGCCTCGTGTCGAACCGCTTGGCCTTGTACGCACCCTTGTGGCGATCAAAGACCTCCACTTGATAACGCTTGCCGCCGATCTTCCTCTTTGCCCAGCGGTCTTTGATCCGGATTCCGTTACGCTCCTTGGACATGATCGTCCTCCTTGGAGCCTAAGTAGGGTCGGATAGACCGTTTCAGGTCTAAGAAAAGTCTAGGTAGCTGGGCCGTTCTGGGCCGAAAACGGACCCAGACCTGATTGATTTTCGGTAACACAAAACTCATGTAAACCCCTTTATGACAAGTGTTTGGGTTACATGAATTAGCAGTCAATACCGACCTTCGAAAACCGGTATACCCGAAAGGGTATCGGGGGTTCGAATCCCCCCCTCTCCG
>REDP01000057.1 GCA_007693455.1 Planctomycetota bacterium
TATCTTTTCCTCACGCTACGGCAGCAATTCCTGTCTGCGCGTTAGCAGGAGAGCCTTTTTTTGCGCTATTTTTCGCCGCAGCCTTTAGCTCTAGTTTGGCGGGCCTAAAGGTGGTCATATCGGCAGCCGCCGAAGAATTCGGACTTTCCAATGTCCGCGCTGTGGCCTTGGTCACCATCGTGGTTGGTGTCCTGGGCCTTGCCTCGGCTCTCAGCTTCACGCCCTTAGAGTGGACGATTGCTGGCCAGCCGGTGCTTGATGTACTTGATCGTATTGCCGGTGGCAATGTCATCATCTTTTCAGGTGTTATGGGCGCCGCCTACTTCTGCTGGTTTGTACCACCTAAGCGGGTCCGTAGTGTGCTTGGCACCTCGCATCCATGGTGGGAGTGGCGCATGTATTTAGTGGGGCGCTACCTCCCGGTGCTGATGTTGCTGTGGTTAATGGCGAGCTATGCCGTACACCAACTGGGCTGGGGTGAATGATGATGAGAAGTCGCTGCCTGTGGTAACAGAGAGCCTAGGTGATCCTCCCTGCATTGAGTTTCTTTACGGGAAGGATGAAATTTGGGCAATAATGGAAGTATGCAAACTCGGCAAGAGGCATTAGGAAGTCAACCCTTATGGCCATATGGCATGCATGTAACGCACTATGGCATCTCTCGCAGGCAGTCATTCATAAGGGCTTATCTAAGAAATGCGACTAACGATGGATGAGGCGCTAGTTTATAGGATTGGCATGTCGGAAAACTGCCTGAATATAGATTTCCATGTTACCTATGGGCATCTCTATAAACTCAGCCCTGGGAACACCGATCCCTAGCTTGGCATTGATGATAATGGACTTGCGAAGCAAGTCGGCTTTATTTGGTGAGTTGGTAGAGGTGCCCCTATGCCGCCGACAATTCAAGGTTTTTGCATGTCATCCATGAAATCGATCCTGATCATGATCCTTGGGTCCGGTATCGCGGCAGTTCTGATGTGGTTGGCATATTCGTGGTATCCTGATACCGACTGGGATCTGCGGGAATTCGATCGTCAACTCCATGATCGGGGATTTCCGGCTCGCTGGCAGGAGGTGCGGGGGCGTACTCTAGCCAGCACCGAGCAGCAAGCAGTCTTTGCGGAGTTACACGGCATGCTGGACAACTACATCGGCCACCATGGGGCTCGACGCTGGTGGGATGAGGCATCTGATGGTGAGTGGCCGCTTCCTGATGCAGCCTGGTTGGCGCGCTTTGATGAACTGTTGGCGACGCTGCCTCACCGGGCATTGGTGCTGAATCCTCTGCCAGAGCTTGGCGATAATGCAGGTTTCGCTCTGCTAGACATCGTTACGGAGTTGGGGTCGTGGTGGGAAGACGCTCTACTGCAGGCCGCAGATGCCCGGCATCATCATGGCCGTCGCATGCAGCACCTTCTTAAGCTTATGGAAATCACCTCTAGCCTTGATGGCATGGTTCTTTTGCGCCAGCGCACAGTACTCTGCCAGGCCCTCATTCACCAGGATCCCGCATCCCTCGACTCGGCTCTGATTGGGGAAGTGCTGCAGTGGTCCATTATTTCCATGAATATGCTTCGGGAGATGATGCTTGCGGATTATCTCTGCTTTCGCCAATGGATCGAAGCCGTCGCCGACGAAATCCGTTCACCCCTTGAACGCTGGTCGCGCACCGCTGCATTGAATATATTCCGTGAGCAAATGCTCCTCTCGGCGGACCATTCCAGCGTTGCTGCACTCATTCCCGCCTATCAAGCCTTCAGCGATCAGCGAGAGCCGGGCTTAATGGCGAGGGGATCGGTGATTGCCTACGTTGCAGGGCTGGCCCTTGCTGATCTCAATATTCTCGCAGCGATGCAATTGCGTAGTGCTGTATTGGCGCAAATGGTTCTCCACGAGTGGGGCATAGGCCCATGGCCAGAGGACCCTTTTAATCCTGACCAAGCCCTGCCCCGGATTATCGGCGATGATGGACAGTTGCTGGGATCTTGGATTGATATCCCCTATCAGGACCGTCTTACCATTGCCGTGGACCCAGACTGGAATGGCCCAGAGTAAGCGTGAAATCAGCCAGGAGCCCGAAACCGCAGTTGTGATATCAGCCGAGATTTATGCTCGTGTCTTGACCACCCAATAACCAGTAGCTTTCTTTGCGGCGCAGGGCATGCCCGTACCGGGCACAGGCCTGCGGCCTTGCGAAAAGTTTGAATGAGCGCTGCTGTTCCGTCGCTTTTCGAGCCTTGCAGTTCCCCTAGGCGCTGCGAAGTCTTTAAGGTATTCAACGGGCAGGATACTAGGCTACGGGGGAGGTCCGCTGGGTTTTTGGCGGAGCCGGGTGGTCAATTTATTTGCGGTTATCCCGGCGGGCCTGGTTGCGGGCTGTGGTGACGGCATAGTGCCCGCGTCGGGCGCCGGCAACTGCGTCGCTGGGACCGCGCCGCGGCGCTTGATTCCGGGGCACCTTATCTAAGGACATGGGGCCCGAGTTCTTCTCGGCCTTTTGTGCCTTGGCGTTGGCCGGCTTGCCCGTCTTGTTTTTGGCTTTGGTCTTAGCTGGCTTAGCTGGCTTAGCTGGCTTAGCTGGCTTGGCGGTAGCCTTTTCAGGCTTGGTTACTTTGGCGGTGCTTCCGCCGGCCTTGGATTTGGTAGGCGCCTTAGTTTTGGCCTTGGTGGCAGCCTGCTTGGCGGCCTGCTTAGCTGCGGCGGCCTCGCGGCGTTCGGTCATTTGCTGCACCTTCTCCTGGCGCGCCTGATAGCGTTCAAGGATCTCGGTGAACAGGGTGGCCTTATCCTGGGTGCGGTCATTGCCCTTGGCTGGGCTGCGTCCACGGGGGGCCCCCTTGCCGCGGGCCTCACGCTGCTGCTGCTGACCGCGGTCGCGATATTTGTCGCGCAGCCCGCGGGCGAGGCGCAATTTCTGGCTTAATGCTTTGCTGTCCAGGGCATTGAGCGCGGGTGGGCGGCTGCTCTCGTAAAGGGGGATTTCGGAAACCGCCAAGAGGCTTCGTGCACGATCGTCTCGCATTGCCATGGGATGAAGTCCTTTACGATGCCCTCATTCAAGGGCTGGGGTGCAGCGACCGTGGGTTGATCGCAGGTAAGTAGCATGAGTCTCGGCGCGATTGCGGGAATGCAAAGGTTTCATCGCCTAGTGATGTCGTTCATGCCAGCCTACAGGACTCATGGAGACTGACCATTCGCAATAGTACTTAGGCTTGGCTACTGGGGCACAGTGCCTATTACCTCTAGTTTCAACTACACTTGTGGCCAATAAACAGGGCCGTAGCGACTTTGTCCTAAGCCCGTGAGCCCCTGCGCCGCGCCGTCATCTCAATTATTGATAAGGCCGGGCTCTACGGATCACCACCACCCGCACCCCAGGCGAACGGATGTGTCCTCAACTCCTTCTCCCCGCGGATCGCCGAGTTGCACTCGCCAAAAATCCTCCGCCAACCCGGGCCCTTACCTTCTCAGTGTCCCCGAGCCTCCGTGAGTGGTTTTCTGATTTCCCGAAGGGGAAAGGTGAAAAGGGGGGTTGGGCAAATCTCTGCCTGGCCACGAATTTGCAGCAGCCGAGACGTTCTTCATGCAGACCCGGAACGGCATTGGAGAGGAGGGGGTATAGAAATGAGGCCGGATACATTTCTACCGTTTCTTTATAGGTGTATTTGCCACGGCGTTGCGATTCTTGTCCTACGATAACCAGCATAGTAATATATCCTGTTTGTTCGGGAGATCTATCGCCCTTGATTATCAACAGCGCTGGGAATCATAGGTTGGAGGAGGGTTTATGGCTTACGACTACGATATTATCTGCATTGGCATGGGTCCGGCTGGTATGGCGGTGGCGGCAATGGCGGCATCAATGGGTCTCAAGGTGTGTGGCATCGAACGCCATAAAATTGGTGGCGAGTGCATGAATGTCGGCTGCATACCAAGTAAGTCTTTACTCAAAATGGCTCAACGTCGGCATACTGCCGCACGCTTGCTGGAGCAGATTGAAGGTAGCGAGGCTATATTAGCAGCCTTACCGTCACCCTTCGAACGAGTGCGCAAGCATGTGGATTTTATTGGTGAAAATAAAACCATGGGCATGTTTGATAAGGTGGACCTTGTGGTTGGCCAGGGCGCGGCGCGTTTTACTGGTCGCCGTCAGGTAACGGTGGGTGAACGTACCATTAGTGGCCGCCGCATATTCATATGTACCGGTACTCGCCCCATGTTGCCCCCAATTTCAGGCCTCGCTGAGGCAGACCCGCTTACCAATGAATCTATGTTTTCACTGAATGCTGTTCCGCCATCATTGGTGGTACTTGGTGGCGGTGCGATTGCGGTGGAGATGGCTCAGGCCTTTGCCCGTCTTGGCAGTGCGGTGTCGATTATCATTCGCGGTGAGCGTCTGATGCGTCGCGTGGTGGCAAAGGAAGCAACTGATGTTCTGGAACAGTGCCTAGAGTCAGAGGGGATTACCATACGCCGTAATACCGAGGTGAATTGCGTGGAGACCGATCCCGAGGGTGGTCATCGCCTTCATCTCAGCAACGATGAAGTCATTTCAAGCAGTCGAATACTGGTGGCCTTAGGGCGCGAATTTAATCTTCAAGGATTGGGGTTAGAAGAGGCCGCTGTGCGCTACGACGCCAAGGGTGGAATTGTTGTAGACCGCTATCTGCGTACTAGCAATAAGGCCATCCTGGCGGTGGGAGACATTAATGGTTTTGCACAATTTTCTCATGCTGCCATGCATCAAGGTATGATTGCATTGATGAATTGCATGCTGCCCTGGCCCATGCGCCGCGACTACCGTCGTTTTGTCGTACCTTGGACCATGTTTACCCAGCCACAGGTGTCACATGTGGGCCCAAGTGAAGAGCAATTGCGCGAACGGCGTATTAAATTTGGGTCTTCGGCAGAATCTGTGGGTCAAATTCGTTGATTCCGGCATCCTTGA
>REDP01000107.1 GCA_007693455.1 Planctomycetota bacterium
GTGCAGCCAGGGAGGAGCCGAGGGATCGAACTGATGGGAGCGGGCTTGGCGCATGGGAGGAGCTTAGAAAAAGACATGGCCTAGTCAATCCTTTTGTAGCCTGTCCCCTTCGTATCGTATTGAGGTGCTTGCAAAAATGTTCCATCGTCGTATGTTCATACAACGATGGCATGCGCGACGTGCCGTTTCACCTAGTCAAAGGAGTTGTCATGGACACTGCCACTACTATTACCGAATCTATTATTGCCGATATCAGTCTTGCCGACTGGGGGCGCCGGGAAATTGCCATCGCTGAGCACGAAATGCCTGGTTTGATGGCGATTCGGAAAAAATATGCTGGTGAGCAGCCTCTTAAGGGTGCGCGTATTAGCGGATCGCTGCACATGACCATTCAAACGGCAGTGCTGATTGAAACCCTTACTGCACTTGGCGCCCGCGTTCGTTGGGCTTCGTGTAATATTTATAGCACCCAGGATCATGCTGCTGCTGCCATTGCCGCCAGTGGTGTGCCGGTGTTTGCGGTAAAAGGTGAGAGCCTGGAGGAATACTGGGACTATACCCACCGTATCCTTGATTGGTCTGGCACGGCTGAAGAACCGAATTTGATTCTTGATGATGGTGGCGATGCGACTCTCTTGGTGCATTTGGGCAGCGATGCGGAGAAGGATCCCAGCATCTTGGATCGCGTTGCCGACAACCAAGAGGAGCGGGTTCTTTTGGCCAGCATCAAGGCCACCCTAGCCAAAGATCCCACCTTCTATTCGCGCAAGGCTGCGGCGATTATTGGCGTCTCCGAAGAAACCACTACCGGCGTGCATCGCTTGATTGAGCGACAAAAGAACGGCACCTTGCGCTTTCCTGCGATTAATGTCAATGACTGTGTTACCAAATCCAAGTTTGATAATCTCTACGGCTGCCGTGAGAGCCTGATCGATGGCATCAAGCGCGCTACCGATGTTATGACCAGTGGCAAAAAGGCTGTGGTCTGCGGCTATGGTGATGTGGGTAAGGGTTGTGCCCAGGCTTTTGCTGGCCAGGGTGCGACGGTTTTTGTGACTGAAATCGATCCCATCTGTGCCCTGCAGGCCTGTATGGAAGGCTTTCAAGTGGTCACCATGGATGAGGCTGCGGCCTTTGGCGATATTTTTGTCACTACCACTGGCAACGTTGATGTGATTACCACGGACCACATGGCAGCAATGAAGCACAATGCCATTGTCTGCAATATCGGCCACTTCGATTCCGAAATTCAAGTGGGTGCCTTGGAAGATGACCCTGCGATTGTTTGGGAAGAGATTAAGCCACAAGTTGACCATGTGATTTGGCCCGATGGCAAGCGCATTATCCTCCTGGCCAAGGGCCGCCTGGTTAACCTAGGCTGCGGCACGGGCCATCCCTCCTTTGTTATGAGTAATAGCTTTGCCAATCAAACCCTTGCCCAGATCGAGCTGTACCGCCATGGCGCGGAAATGAAGAAGGAAGTATTCCTGTTACCCAAGCATTTGGATGAGGAAGTCGCTCGCCTGCATTTGCAGCAACTCGGCGCCAAACTCACCACCCTCAACAGTAAGCAATCCCAGTATATCGGCGTAGCCCCTGAGGGTCCCTATAAGCCCGATACCTATCGCTACTGATACGATAGCTTTCTCAGGTGCACTACCATACGCCGCCGAGTTTCTCGGCGGCGTTATTGTTTCACCCATGGTGTTCTGGGGAAAGCCCATAGTTTGTAGGGCATGGATGTGTCAGCAGAGGGTCTGCAGCTATGGTGTGGGCAACGCCATCTTATTCGCGATCTTTCCCTGCAGATCAGCAGCGGCCAGAGCTGGGCTATCACTGGCCCTTCTGGCGTCGGTAAAAGCAGCCTTCTGCATCTTTTGGCGGGGTGGATGAGCCCAGATGATGGGAGCGTTTTCTGGGGTACACGGGACGTTTTTCGCCTGCGCCAAACACAGCGCGATGCCCTGCGCAGGGATTGCATTGGCACGTTGTTTCAGCGCCCGCACCTGCATCCACAATTAAACATATGGGATAATATTTGCCTTGGCGATGCGTTTACCGCGATTGCCTGCGATCAGGACCGGGCCCATCGCCTCTGTCAGCGCTGTGGTCTGGAGGACATTCTTCACGTTGCCGGAAAAGATATTAGCGGTGGGCAATTGGTGCGCTGCGGATTGGTCCGCGCATTGGTCCATAAACCTGCCATCCTTATTGCCGATGAACCCACAGCTACCTTGGATGTTGGCAGTGCCACGCAGGTGACCGATCTCCTTTTGGCGCTTACTCGCGAAGAGCACACCACGGTAATTCTGGCGACCCATGACGCCCATCTGGCGGCGCGCTGTGATGGCACATTGGAGCTGACATGAATACCCGCCTCGGCCAATTGTGGTGGGTTGAATGCCGTCTCCAGCGCAGGAATCTGCTGCTTGCTGGATTGCTCTTTACCATCACCAGCATGGTCATCAGCACCATTCTGCATAGCGTTGATGCCATGAGTACCATCCGCCTGCAGGCGCTTTCGGGTAGCAGTGATCTTATTTTACGGGTACGACCGCCAGATCCTGAGGGCAGTATGTCCTTTGCCCGACCGATGCTTGAAGAAGACGATATCAGCATGCTCGCCAGCCTGCCTGGCCTGAAGAGCCATGCGGTTATTAGCGGACTACCAATCCCCGCGTCAATGCGCGTGCGTATCCCGCGCATTATTGATTCGCGCTACGATGTGACGCTCTATACCCTTGAGGCTTCAGCTGTGCCCGCGGAGTTGCAGGAATATTGGCACAAGGGATCTCTGGATGGCGATGTGGTGCCGATGATTTTAAACCCACAGTTGCTGACCTTATACAATCTTGGCTTTGCCGATCGTTACCGGACGCCGCGCCTAGGACAGGATGCTTTGCTCAACCTGCGTCTGCCCCTGAGTATTGGTCGTGACCTCTTTGGCTCACTGCCACACACCATCGAAAATCATGACGGCAAGGTGATCGGCTTTAGTCACGATCTTCCCGTATGGGGCGCCGGCATTCCCCAGGCCTATGCCGATGCCTGGTTACCCGTGCTGTATCCCGATAGGCCGCCACAGGGCATTGGACCAGTGTTGGTGACACTTCGCTTTGCTGATTTGTCAGCGATGGTCCAGGCGCAAGAGGGTATTGCCGCGCGTGGGCTCCCAATTGATGGCGAGAGTGGCCTTGCCCAGGCAGTACTCCAGGACCGTGCCGTAGCACGCGGCGCAACCATGGTTATTATGGGAGTAATCGCCGTTATTCTCCTCTGCGCGATGAGTGGCTTAACCGCCGCACACGTGCAGCAACGCCGTCTTACGTTGGCTCTCTGCCGAAGTATTGGAGCTCGCCCGTGGCACTTGGCGATAATCCTGGGTGGCGGCCCTCTTGTGGCCTCAGTGCTCGGAGCCATAGCGGGCATTATTGGCGCTTGGCTAATAACCCCCGCCCTTGTGGCTAGGGCTGCTACCGCCCTGGAATATACTGCGCTTTCCGTTCCCATTATGTGGAGCCACCTCTTCTGGGCACCATTATTGTCGATGATCGTCGTCGCTATTGGCTTGATTTTGGCCCTAACCGCAAGCCTGCGGAGGAGCGTTATGAGCGAATTGCGCGATCACTAAGCAGGCTCTAAGTAGGCTCTAAGTAGGCTCTAAGTAGGCTCTAAGCAGGCTCTAAGCAGGTAATGCTGGCCACGCGAGAACAGTGGTTTTCCTGCGCGGTATTACAATGATTTCCAAGGGCTATTGGGCCTATTTGCCTGCCCAGTGATGAGTCATGTCGGCTTCTTCGCCGACGCTGCGTACGCGCTGGAGGTAGATCTCATCGCCTTCCCGTCCTGGGCATCGCCAGAGGCGTATGCCTTCTGGTTCTACCCCGGAGGCGAGGAGGCCCGTGGCAGGAAGCTCCTTAGGGAGGGTACGCGTTCCGAGGCTGTGCACCCCTGGCAAGGGCCAGCGATACCAGGTGGCCAGGGCAAAGATATCACAGAGCACGCTATCTGCGCGCTGGGGTTGCTGCTGGGCGTATACTTCAAGGCCTGCGGCAAGGAGTTCTTGGGACCAGCGCAGGTGCTGCTGGAGGTGGCGATGGAGCACTGGTTCAACGACTTGGGCGAGATCGTTGTGCATATGCAGGTGATAATCAGCCAAAACCTGAGCACTTATGAGCCCTGCGAGAAGCTGGCCACTGGAACTGGTGTAGCATTCAGCATCGTGCATTATTCTTCCCCATTCTGAACAAAGCCCTCTGGTGGAATATCAACCAGAGCATCGGTAAGCGGCTGCAAGAAATCCTGCAGAGCTTGGCGGCCAGTGGCATTGAACCAGGTTCCCGCCACGTCTGGTGCTACATGCCAATACGCCTCTTTTTGTAAGGATTCGGTGGCGATGAGGGGCACGGCGTAATCATCGGCCACTTGCCTGATTGTCCGCAGCAGCACCTGGGATTGCTGCACTTCGGCGGGGTGAATAATTGGCGCTAGGAGGGCCACATGATGCCCTGCGTGCTGATGTGCTGCAAGGATCCAACTGAGGGTGGCCGCATAGTCCTGGGGAGACCAGCCGAGATACATATCGCGATAACACAGCACGAGAATGCGGTCACCGTTGATGGCTTGCGTCCATGCCTCAACACTTGCCAACAAAGGCGATTGTCCCCAGGTTACGGCATGGGGCCATTGGATCTGCCACTGGGAAAATGAGGGAGATTGGAGGCGGCGCAGCCAGGAGTATCGTCGATCACCTGCCTGCTTGCGGCGTTGGGCCACGAGTACTACCGCATCGCTTTCTCCACCGAAAGTCGGCGAGCGACGCAGGTCATAGCCATCCCGTGCCGTGGGCACAGAGCGTAAATGAATTCGTATGACATCTTCGCCACTGCGGAGAATAATACGTTCCTCATCGGCCAAAGGATCAATCGTCAGATCCCAGGCATTGGCGCTACTGGCGCGCAAACGTCCCGCATCGCTTACCCCCTGTACGCTTGGCTGCTGGGTGGCGCGCAGGGATACGGTAAAAGGGGTATCAGCAAATACGGCAACGGGGACATAGCTCCATTGCAATTTATGAGTTGGGGCAGTTTCGTCCGCACTCAAGACGCCATACAGACTGAGCAACAGCCAGCACACGAAACCGATACCCAGGGCATGGGCCGAAAGAGGGCGGACTGCTTGCACGGTCACTGTTCGCGCTGTCCTATGTCCATACGATCAACGAGGTATTCCCACTCTTGGTCGGCGGGGCCCTCAGCAAAGACGCTGATGGTGAGGTGCCCACTGGGCGCGAATGCTTCGCCAACCATGACTGGCTGATGTTCAGCATCGCGTACCTGGACTCGTCCTGGACTGCGGTATTGAACCTGCAGAGGACGATCAGCGGGAACCCGAATAATGGGGTTAAACATGGTCCACGCGGTCCATCGTCCCCCGCGTAATTGCCGCCAGCGCAAGGTGCCATCTTCGCCACGAGCAACCCCAACGCCCATTCTACGATCGCCATCAAGCACTTCAACACCAGCAGATACGGACGATGGCCCCTGTAACTGACCTTCCACAAGCACCGAAGCGAGGCTCCCTTCCCGCGCACGACACCACGCACGCACCAATGCCGTGCCGCGGCCCGTCCCCGTGGCATGCAGGCGCAAGGCTTCACCAGTGGCTTCTACGCCAAGGCCTGAGCCGTCAGGGATGTGCTGACTCCAGCCAGCACCAAGACGCAAACCAGCAGGCCAATCGAAATTATAGCGACGGTACTGACCCGTAGCAGTATCAAATTCTGCTGCTAAAACTGCCACATATTCGGGAGGTGGGGGGGGCTGCCCCTGATGGCCCACGGCTAATGGCTCTACGAGCTGTCGATACATTGCCGCGGCCCCCTCCTGCTCGCCCTGATCGGCACGAATAAAGGTGCGGGCTACGGCCGCGTAGCCATCATTATCGGGGAGTCGCTGGGCGATATCCCATGCTTGCTGATGGCGGCCTGCCAAAATATGACCGTATACTTGCCAGCGACGGCTTTCATGGCTGTCGGTGAAAGCTAGGGCCTGCACGCGTTCGCGATCGCCATTTTCGGCCATAATTAAACGCACTTGTTCCAGGAAACGGTGGCGTCGATTCTCTGTGGCATTAAGATGTTGGGTGATTCCTGGATGAAATTCGCCGCGCTGCAAGGCTAATACGGCATTGTGCTCGTGCGCTAACATGGTGAGGGTGGTACTGCTACTGACCGCACGTGGCTCGATTGGGGTGGATGTCATGGTTGCCAATGCCAGGGCGGATGCTTCATGGGTACTGGCTTGCCATAATTCCTGGGCTCGCTGGGAATCCCCCTGTCGCCACAAAACAAGCCCCAAATTATGCCGTACAATGGGTAGGATCTGAGCGGTCAGCTGATCTTGCTGCTCATAGGAACGAGCCAGCAGGGCAAGCGCTTCCTCCTCATCGCCTTCTTGCAAACGAATAGTTCCCAAGACGGCAGTGGCGGAGGCGGTATGCTCGCCAACGGCGAGAAGGTTTTGCGCCGAGCGTTCGGCGGTACTCCACTGGCGCAAAAGCAGACTGGTAATGGCATAGCCAACCAAGGCATCAACATTGTCATCAGCGGTTGCACGGCGATATGCTTCGCGTGCTTCGGCCAGATCGCCTGCGGCAAAAGCGCGCTCGGCATGCAGACGATTGGCAACTAAACTATTGGGCCGATGCTGCAAGGTTACCGTGATCATGCGCCGAAGATCTGCTTCGCGCTGCATGCGTTCATAGAGACGCAGGAGGGTATGGTAGCCACTTTCCCAATGCGGATTAGCTTCTATCCCGGCCGCAGCCACAGTTTCAATAGCTTGATCATCTTCGCCGGGAGTAAACAAGCGCAGGGAATACTCCTTCAACGGCACATGATCGGGATGTGCCTGCACTGCACGGATGGCCCATTCACGCAAATGCGCGCGGTCATCGTCACTAGCATTATCAACCGCCCAGCGCAGGCTGGAGAGGATGTCAAAGGGAGTTTGAATGGCGTCTTGACGCTGCAAAAGAATCTGCAGGCGTTGTTCCAGGACATCTTGAACACCGCGGCGAAACCAGTACTCACGATATTGATGGGCGCGATAGCCAATAGCGCCAGTGGCATTGGCTTCGCGAAAGAGCACAACCCCATCATCACGAACATCCTCAATGGTTCCCAATTTCGGTTCACCATCGGAAAGGATCAGCATATCCATCTCATAAATACGCAGGGGCCATAACTCCGCCTCCCCCTCTTGGCTCGACAGTGGCATGCAGACCATGACCCACAGCACAAGGCACACACTTATATATCTCATCGCGAACCCCCTTCTCCAGTGACCTCTACTGGCAGTGGGAGCATCATTGGCTTAGGAGAGTCTAAGGGCGGGGGAGGTGGAGGGGGCAGGGCGCGCAGTTCTCGCGTGCTTAATTGGTCCTGCAAATCAAAAGGGTTAATGGTGCGAAGATCATGAACATCGGCCACGAGAGGCGCAAGCACCTCATCTGCACTCAGGACTGGCTGTAACCACTGTTTTTGTTCCACCATATGCACACGTTGACTCAGATCGGGATTGCGCGCTCCATAGATGAGCGACCGCCAGCCCAACAGCACCGCCACGAGAAGCACCACTCCTGCGACTATCAGGTATCCATTCATGCGCATGCCATTCTCCTCTTAGAATCCTTCACCCGATCAGTCCACCTGGTAATCGAAGCTTTTGCCTTAGCGTCGTCCACGCCCGCCACGACCGCTGGCGCGTTCCCCAGCAGAAGGTTCTCCAGCCGCCTGGAAGCCTTGGCTGGCCCAGCGCTCTGGCCAGGGAACCACGGTTCGCAGGCCAATGGTGAGGGCGAAGCGCGGTTCAGTACCGCGCTCTGGAGCAACAGCGATATCTTCTACCACTACCTGCGATTGGGGAGTAGCAAGATGGGCCAAAAGGCGATCATAATTAGCATAATCAAAGCTGGCTTGAATACGCACGCCCATGGCCAAATAGCTTGGTGCATCGGCGGCATCAACGCTGGGCGACAAGGGTTCAATGCTGCGTACCGCCAAGGCCCCATGATCGATAAGCAGGTCCACCAGGGTTTGCGTGGCATTCACTTGCGCCAATTGCTGTGAGCGCGCTTGTTCATGCTCCTGATCATCGCCGCGGGATACGGCATCAGCACCCTCGTAGGGAAGGGGAGGAAGATCCCCTACATTCAGCCGTCGTGCTTTTGCCCGCAGGGAGCGATAGCGGTTGTCGATTTCATCCACTACTTGCGAATAACTCACCGCAGCGCGCCCCGAAGATGAGCTACGTACCGCATCAATCACCCGTCGAGGCAGGGATGACAGTACCACGGCCTCGACTTCACGACGGGCTGATTCCTGATCATCGCGCAAGGCCTGCATGGCGGCCTGCACCTCACTAAAGGGAGCATGATCAGAACCGGTGGCATAATGGAGCTGGTAGCTGGGCAGTACGCGGTCAATAACACTATTGGCAGCAACAACCCGCTGGCGATAGGAGCTGGTGAGCACAGCGAGAATAATCACCAGCAGCAACGCACCACCACCCCAAAGGGCCCACTCTTTTTGAACGGCGTCCATGCTTACGCTCCTTCCTGATCTGGGCGGGGACGCGCAAACCACGCCCAAGCAAGAATCCACAGCCCAGGCAGAAGCAGGAGCGGGGCCATGGGCTGAACCCCCAGGGCACCATCAACCGTTTCCCGATACAAGACATCGGGCCACATGAGGAGGCCACCTACGGTAAGAATAATGCCTATTTTGAGCGGATACCCGGGTCGACTGGCAGTTCGTGACTGCCAAGCCTGCAGGGGTATACCGACGATCAATAAGGGGCACCCCAGGAGATATAACCGCGCAGACATGGTAGGGCCGAGCCACAGCCACAAAAACACCGCCGCCAACATCAGGAGCAGCCCAATGCGCACCTCCGTGCGGCAGCCACCATCGGTAAAGGTAAATGGGACCGACTCTTGGCCGTCAGCGGGGGGGCGACGTTGCCACCAGCGCGCCGGTGGCGACGGGGATGCGGGTGATGGATTGGCGGTCGATTCAGTCATAATGTTCCCAATGTATAGCCCAATAGGCCGCAGCAGCAATCGCCGCCGTTTCAATGCGCAAGATGGTATCGGTCAAACGGCAGGCCTGTGCTCCAGACTGCACCAGGTGTTGCTGCTCATCGCTGGTTAAACCTCCTTCGGGGCCAATAACCATAGTGGTATCTTGTGGCGTTCCCACCACTGGCGTTCCACCATCTGGTGCCAGCACCATAACCCGTCCAGGCAGCGGCGCAGCCAACAACGGTCCGTGGATGCTTATGGATGGCAACCAGGTACTTCCGCACTGTTTTACCGCCTCCACGGCAATACGTTGCAAGCGCTCCACCTTGGGCATGCGACTGCTGCGCTCACATTCGAGGATGGTGATAGCGCCAACACCGAGTTCAACCAAGGAGCGTACAACATCATCAAGATGATTCCCTTTGGGCGCGGCAAGGGCCATGGTCAGGCAATGGGCCGATGGGCGAGGATGCTGAGAAACCGCCTCCACCTGAACGTGCAGGCTATGACGACCCACCTCGCACACGACCGCGCTCGCACTGCGTCCACCACCATCGACCACCCGACAGTGATCACCAGCCTTGAGGCGCAAAACGGTGCGGCCATGGTGAGCCTCAAAGGCATCAAGAAGGAGCACTCCGGTCTGGATTGGTTGGGGGGCAAACAAGGTCCGCATGGAACAACTATGGTGAGCCTCTCTGATTCGGAGCAAGCTTATGCCCCTCAGCCCAGGGTTGCGCTGCGTGAGCGCAACCCTGGACTATCACGCGAATCCCCGTTGGGGCTTCAAACCCCTATCACCAGCCTACCCTTGCCTGAAATCAAGACCTTCAATGATGCCCCGCATGATCACTCTCTATAACCAGGGCGGGGCCGATGGGCCCACCAATATGGCTCGCGATGAAGCATTGCTCCACGCCGCCACTGGGGTTGCCCTACGACTCTATACTTGGTCTCCCCCCTGCTTGTCGCTTGGGCTGTTTCAGAATGCCGCGACGGTGCGACAAACAGCCCCCAGTGGCGTTACCATGGTACGGCGCATTACTGGCGGCGGCACCATATACCATATCCATGAAGTGACCTATGCCTTGGTGGCAGGTCTTGGCGAACACGGCATGCCACAGCGCCTACGTGACTGCTATTCCTTGCTGCATGGGGCAATTATGAAGGCCTTATTGAGGCATGGCGGGGCGTCTTTGGCCTTACAGGATTCGACTGTGGGAGATCGGCGCTACGAACAGGAACCACGCTGCTTTGCCAGCCCCGCAGCGGGAGATATTATCCACCCCCAAGGCGGCAAAACCCTCGGCAGTGCAGGGCGCAACCGCCAGGGGCGCTTTCTGATCCACGGCAGCCTCAAACTGGCATCCAACCCATGGGATGGGGATGCGGTACAGGGCTGTGGCTGCAATCAGGAACAGGCGCAGCAAGCCCTGATAGATGGCATTGCTCAGCTCATGGGCCTTACGGTACAGGACTGCCCGTGGCCCGATCACTTGGAAACGCTCAGCGCCAGTATTCGTGAACAACGTTACGGCGATGCGGGCTGGGTGGAACGACGTGAAGGCCCGCGCCCCTAAAGCATCCCCACAGCATCGCTATGCCGCTTTACTGCCTTTGTGAGCATTCTCTCAGTTAAACGCTTAATCTCATGATAATGCGGCAAGCTGAGCCTGACGAATTTCGGCCAGACCACTTTCAGCGGCATCTAATAGCTGGTTGAGTTGATGACGAGAAAACGTGCCATCCTCACCTGTACCTTGGATCTCTACGAATTGCTCATCGCGCGCCACCACGTTCATGTCAACTTGCGCGCGGCAATCATGGGCGTAATCCAGATCAACGATAACCGCATCATCGACAATCCCCACGCTTACTGCACTTACTTGCCCAAGGAGATACTCCTGATAGCTGGCAACGCCCTGCTTGACGGCGACCTGACGGAGGGCGTCGACCAAGGCTACATAGGCACCGCTAATGGCAGCAGTGCGGGTGCCGCCATCAGCCTGCAATACATCACAATCAAGGACAATGCTGACTTCACCTAGGCGGGGTAAGTCCACCGCTGCCCGCAAACTGCGTCCAATTAAGCGCTGGATCTCTACTGAACGGCCATCTTTTTTTGCTCCATCACGGCGCTTACGGCCCCCTCCTGTACTCCCCGGAAGCATGGCGTATTCGGCCGTAATCCACCCCTTACCCGTGCCGCGCAGCCAAGCGGGAACACTGTCTTCGATGGTGGCGGTGCAGATAACCTTGGTATCACCAAAGGAGGCTAACACGCTTCCCGCAGGATGGCAGATATAATTACGCTGAAAATGAACGGGGCGCATGGAGTTTCCTTACAATGATGAGAACGATGGAGGTGAATCAGGCGTTTACGGGGCGCTGCATATCGGCAGCCACTGCGGCAAATAGACGTTCACGGTCGCCGCCCATTAGCACCCGCATCACTGCTTTTTGGGCATGGAGGCGATTCTCGGCCTGATCAAATACAATGCTACTTGCGCCCTCAAGAGCGTCGGCGGTAATTTCTTCACCACGATGGGCCGGCAAACAGTGCATTATCTTACAACTTGGATCAGCCCACTCCAGCATGGTAGCATTAATCTGATAGCCTTGAAATGCCTGCAATCGACGATCGCGCTCTTCCTCCTGGCCCATACTGGTCCAGACATCGGTATAGAGAACATGCGCACCCTCTACCGCCGTACGGGGGTCATGGACTTGGCTAATACTACTGCCCCAGGCTTCGGCAAAATCTTCACGATCTGCGGCAGCAAAAGCATAGTCCTGAGGGCAGGCGAGGACAAAGGTTGATCCCACCAAGTGACAAGCCCAGGCCAAGGATCGTGCGACATTATTGGCATCACCAATAAAGACGACTTTGAGTCCACGCATGGTACTGAAGTGCTCATCAATGGTCAACATATCAGCCAGCGCTTGGCAGGGATGATAGGCGTCACTCAAGCCATTGATCACTGGCACCGAGGCTGCTGCGGCCAAGCCCTCTACCACTTCGTGGGCAAAGGTGCGGATCATAATGCCATCGACATAACGACTGAGAACGCGAGCGACATCTTCCACCGTCTCCCGCTTGCCAATGCCCACTTCTTCACCACTGAGATACATGGCACGGCCGCCGAGTTGACTCATACCCACTTCAAAGCTTACGCGGGTGCGAAGACTTGGCTTCTCAAAGACCATCGCCAATTGCTGTCCATCCAGACTGTGCTCGTGCACGCCCTTGCGCCAGCGCCGCTTGAGATAGTGAGCCACATGAATCAATTGCTCAAAATCGTCACTGCACATACCGCGCAACGACAGAAAATCCTTGGCTTTATAGCTATTGTCACTGTTGCTCATGCGATGTATCCTTCCCGAGGCTACTACCCGAGGCTACCCGTTGCGAAACTAATTCGGTTCCAACGCCTTCGCGGGTAAAAATTTCCAAGAGTAAACTATGTGGTACCGCGGCATCAATAATGTGAATTTTTCCCACACCGAACGATAAGGCCGCCAAGCAGCTTTCCAATTTGGGAATCATGCCGCCCTGAATAACATTTTGTTCGACAAGGCTGCGCACCTCATCGGGGGTAAGTGAGGAAATGCGGGTTGTGGGGTCACTGGGATCGCGACAGACACCGGGGACATTGCTGCAAAATACCAATTTTGCCGCCATCATACCCTTGGCCACCACCAAGGCTATATCATCAGCGTTGGTATTGAGGATCTCATCGCTCTTGTCTATAGATAAGGGCGGCACCACTGGAATCAGCCCACGCGAGGCATACCGGAGCACTCGTTCACGGTCGATGCTGATTGGGGTTCCCACAAGCCCGAGGGCGGGATCACTACGTTCGGCGCACACCACGCGATGACGACTGGGGACAAGACCAATGGCAGCCCCACCAAGATCGCACAGGCGATTGACCAGATGGGTATTGATCCGCTCTACTTCGCGTTGCACCACTTCCATCGTGGCCGCATCGGTAACCCGACGGCCACCAGAAAAACGCGGCTCGAGCCCCGCTGCTTGCATGGCCTTGTTGATTGAGGACCCACCACCATGGACCAAAATGGGACGCACCCCAACCTGCTCGAGCCACACCAGGTCGAGCAGGAATTGATCGAGAATGTGAGGATCTTCGATACCATGGCCACTCAGCTTCACTACCACATACTGGTGGTGGAAACGCTTGATATAGGGCAAGGCCTCAATCAAAATCGATGCTTTACTAGTTGGATCTGCCACCGTCATGAATGTAACTCGCAATATCCTCTTTATGGGACCAAATGCACACAATGATCGTGCCGTATTGCTTGCAGTTCTCAAAGATACCACCGGCGATGTATTCCCCGCCGCACCCATGGCTTAATGATACTTTCCTTGTCACTCATGCCTATCAGGCAGAAGCTCTCAGGGGGAACATATCGCAGCAGTCATAGGCAAGCAAGCGCGGCAGTGTGTCGATCTTTCACCCAGAGTCAAAGCACAAGCCGCCGAGCATGGGCATACTGGGGCTGCCAGGGGGTTGTGTCGCGTCATTGCCAGAGGATGCATTTTTCACGCTTCACGCGAATCGTGAACTGCCGCCACGGGATCGCAAACCCTGCACTGGAAACATGACCCTCCGAATAGGTCTGCAAACAACACTGCGTTTATAGCTGCGTGAACGCGAAATGCTTATCCCGCTAAGCGGGCAGCCCCATGCCAGTCAAGCCGGGCCTCGCCTTGTTCGCAGAGCACTGCTACCGTTTGACCGGGCGTGGAGCACTCATATAACCTCATTCATGAGTAATCCCTCGCTGCCTGAAGGTTCACGACTCCTCATTGTTGAGGACATGGATTCGCTGCGGCAGTATCTGCATGAAACCTTGAGTGAAGTGGATGGCGTTGAAGAGGTGGTATCGGTGGGGGATGGTCAAGCCGCCCTCGAAGCTATTGATAATAACCCCCCTTTTACCTTAGTCCTCACTGATATTACTATGCCGCGCATGGACGGAGAAGCATTTATTGCCGTCCTCAAAGAGCGGCGCTATCCTGCCGCCATTGTGGTGCTAACCGCCCACGGCCAAGACGATCTGATTATCCGCTGCATGCGCGCGGGTGCTGTGGATTACCTGATCAAACCCGTCAGCATCAATGATTTGCTCACGGCGGTGTGTTCGGCCATTCATCATGCCCCTGATATTGAACAGGATATTGATGTTGAGTACGACCCCTATGGCTGGTTTGAGGTATCTGGTGCATCCAGTTATTCCATCCTTTATCGCTACCGGCGTTTCTTAGGTCTGCTGAGCAAGCTGCATTTACCCGATGAGATTGCTAATGAAGTTCGCCTGGCCTTAGAAGAGCTCGGCCGCAATGCCATTGAATGGGGCAACCAAGGTGATCCCAGTAAACGCGTTTCCTTTTCGTGTCGCATAATGCCCACCAAAGTCATCGTGGTCATTACTGATGAAGGCACTGGATTTAAGCCTGACGCCATTCCCGATCCATCCCAAGACCCCCTTGGCCATATCGAAAGCCGCCAACGAGAGGGCAAACGATTAGGTGGCTATGGGATTCACCTGGTGCGTAATATTATGGACAAGATCACCTGGAATGAACAGGGCAATAAGGTGATCGCGATTAAGTATTTACATCCTCACGCCGAGTGAGACTGGACCCGCACAGACACGGGCCGTTCATACGCACGTTCTGCGACACGTTCCATTGACCTGTGGCCATTACTGTTGACCACAGGCAGACTGTATCCGCCCAAAAGGTTTTTTGATTCATGCGCTGGTCACTTTCTGATCTATGGCATGGCACCTTGTCCACAAGCACCCTCAAATGGCTGGTGCTGGGATCCTTGGTGGGGATGGCCTGTGGGATCGCGGCTTTCCTCTTTTATCTAGGCATTGATGTGGGCATGCACGTGCTCCAGGGTACGCTCGCCAACTATCATGCCGACATGCCTGCCGGCGAGCACCGTCTATTGGATCGCGACCGAGACAGTGGACCATTTCGCCCCCTATTGCTGCTATGCGTCTTATTTGCTGGTGGACTCGCAGCGGGCATTTTGACCCATGCCTTCGCGCCGGCGGCACGTGGTGCTGGTAACGATGCCGCCATTGACGCCTATCACCGGGGGCGCGGACGCATTCCCTTTAAGACTACAGTGGTGAAATTTTTTGCCTCCATCGCCACCCTAGGCAGTGGCGGAAGCGCAGGCAAAGAAGGCCCCATTGCCATGATTGGATCGGGCCTGGCATCCCTGTTTGCCAGTCGCATCCACCTCACCGGACGCGATCGGCGCATTTTACTCGCCGCAGGCATTGGTGCGGGGGTGGCCGCATTGTTTCGCGCTCCCCTTGCTGGCGCCATTTTTGCCGCAGAAGTACTCTATGCTGATTCGGAAATGGAATCGGACGTGATTATTCCCAGCTTCATTAGCGCAATCATTGGCTTTGTTACCTTCGGCATGCTCGAACATACCATCTATGTAGGCGGTGAAAGTGGCGCCTTTGCAACCCTCTTTGCCACTCCTGACCACTTAGCCTTTTCCGTACATAACGCCGCCCATCTTATTGGCTACCTGCTCATTGGCTTAGGCATCGTCATTGCCGCACGACTCTATATCATCACGGTCCGTTCGGCCGAGCAGGGCTTTGCCGCTCTCACCATCCCCGCATGGCTCAAGCCCGCGATTGGCGCGACAGCCGCTGGGTGCATTGGCTTAGCGTTATTTTACGGAGCGCAATGGTCACAGATATCCCTCCCAGAACCATTCTCTCACCACAGCGTTTTGGGCGTGCTGGGCAGTGGCTACGGCGTGTTACAGCAGGCCTTAATGAGCCCCGCCGAGCTTACTCCTGAACTCAAGGCGGCGTTGGTGGGCCTGCTCCTGTGCGTGGCCTTTGGAAAAATGATCACGACCGCCTGTACCGTATCGGCAGGTGGTTCAGGAGGACTCTTTGGCCCCTCCATGGTTATTGGAGGCTGCGTTGGCGGGGCCATAGGCATTGCCTTGAGCGGACTTCCCATAGCCCCACCCCCAGCAGCCTGCGTGATTATGGGCATGGCAGGTTTTTTCTCATGCGCCTATCGCACCCCCATCGCCGCCTTATTGATGGTGTCTGAACTGACTGGCAACTACGAACTCCTGCTTCCTGCCATGTGGGTATGCGCACTTACCTTTCTTGCCGGCAATCGCTGGTCCATTGTTACCACACAGGTCCCTTCACCAGTTCACTCGCCAGCCCATTCAGGACATTTTTTTAACGATATCCTCGCAGGGATTCGCGTTCATGAGGTCTTTGACCCCCTTAGGCCGACCCGCGTCCTCCACCCCGACTCAAGTATCGATGACTGCAAACAGCTCGTCACCGAGTCCCAACAGACCGTCTACCCCGTTGTCGACCAACAGGGCCACCTTACAGGCATTTTCAATATGAATGACCTGCGCAGCTTCCTCTACAATGAGCACCTGGGCCTGGTGGCCGTGGCTGATGATTTGGCCACCAAGGATATCATTGTGATCCGCCCACAAGACACCTTAGCCTCAGCCATGCGCCGCTTTACCGTCAAAAACTTGGAAGAGCTTCCCGTTATTGAGGAACGCGAAGACGGGCGCAGAAAGTTCCTCGGCCTCCTTGGCCGCAGGCAGGTCATTGCCCATTACAATACCGTGGTCGACAATCTTCGC
Organism: Planctomycetota bacterium; assembly: GCA_007693455.1. GTDB lineage: Bacteria > Planctomycetota > UBA11346 > UBA11346 > UBA11346 > REDP01. The sequence continues at coordinate 16,779 of REDP01000107.1, forward strand.
CGCAAACGGGCTGATGATGGCTATGACACTCCTGGCAGCATCACCTAATCACCATTGGCAAGGCGCTGTTGACCGAACATTGGACTATGTCCGCAATCACGGCAACAGCCGCGCTAGGCATGGCAGTATCAATTTCAGGACCTTATTGGTTCATGCTTGCTCACCAATAGTACAGGGATATGGTATGATTATGAGCATGACGGGACGTGTACGTAAATTTGCCATCTCGATTGACCCCGAAGAGGTTGTCGAGTTTGAAGAACCTTTGTCGTATTACGATAGGATTTTCTCAAGCCTAGGCTTTGAACAGGTCAGTACCTATCGCTGGCGCATTAAAGACCAGGAGTGTACCATCACTGCTGACCTCAATGCAACCGGCGATGGCTATGAGGTATGGATTACTGTACAAGCGCCAGATGCTCACGAGCATCGGGTCCAGGAAGTAACCGATGAATTCGATGCCTTTTTACTGACCAGCTTTGGCACATCGAGCATTAACAAAGTCTAGAAGATGAGTCGCTTGGGCGACCGCCTGACTCCAGGCCTCTCTATATCGGCCCACTCATTGACCTAAGGATTCCAACAACAAGGCCCCCTGCTTATCATACGCAGAGGGCCTTGTTGTTGTGTACCATGAGTGATGATGTTTCTTGCGATACTCTCACCACACCTAGAGGTGAGAACGGGCGTTAGCGCCCCACATCACACGATGAGCGGAAATGTGGTGAGAGCATCGCGCAGTGAGCCTGGCTCACGCCATACTCACTGCGCGATCACAGTTCACTGGAAACTCCCAGTGCCATTGGCGACTTACTCTTCGCCGCCATCTCCACCAGCGCTTGCCTGGGCAACACTGCTCTGGAATTCGCGCCAATAGTCTTCCGGCATGTCCAGGGCAATCTTCAGGGCGCCGTTGGAGCCAGCATACTGGGGCTCTTCGACTGTGGTCACTTTACCGCCACCGTATTCGTCAAGCGCATGTTCTATGGCCAAACCAAGACCTTTGATCTGACTACCACCACCACCAAGAAGAACATTATTACGCATCTTCTCTTGGAATTCAGGGTCATAGGTTGCAATAAGATCCTGCAGGGCTTCTACCGTGGGCGGAACCATGCTATAGCAGGATTTATACACCAGTTCGGTAATATCGAATTCCTTGGGCTTACCTGCCACAGGCATGGTGACAGTGGCCTCATCCATTTTGGTACTTACCGAAGAAAACTTCTCTTTGAATGAGCGCACCATATTAATGGAGAATTGGGCTTCGGGGTAGGTCTCTTTAATGAACTGCGCAAGAATCTGGTCAATCTTATCACCAGCAACTTCGTGGGTACGCTGATCATCGGGCTCGGGCATGGTACCGTGTACACGGCATAAGTCAGTGGTACCGGCACCAATGTCGATTACCAGAGTATCATCAAGGAAATCCAAGCCATAGGCCACGGCAAATGGCTCCGAACACACAATAACCGAGTCAATACAGCCTGCTGCTGCTTCTAGAATAGAAGCCTTGCCCTCAACACTGGCCTCGGCTGGAGCACCAACCACGGCATAAATGGTACTACCTGCCGGCACTTTAGCGAGGCTGACCACATATTCCATGAGGTCGCGGACAGCCTTTTTCGTTTCAGCCGTATCCTGATTACCACGAGCTTTAATCGAACCGCCGGCCAATGGACGGAACAGGTTGAGGGACATGCGGTTTTCTACAGCCTCTTTACCGTAGATAATATCACGGCCGCCCAGTTTCTTTTTGGCAACGTGATCTTTGGGATAACCGACATACGACCACACGGTTTCACGGACACCGTTGGAGGTGGTAATTGAGGTGCGGCTCGTACCAAGGTCGATGCCGAGATAAATAGTCTCTGCCATAAGAATAACTCCTTACAATGCGTGGCGAAAGTGCCAACGCGGTAATGGGTGAAATGGGTACACGAAGAACAAAGAGCAGCAGCGTGGGTTAGGTACCACGTTCAAGGGGTGGAGGCTGTATATCCTTACTTACCGCAATGCGCTTTATCGGCGCCTCCCCTGCTTCCCCAGATGTTAGATCATCGCTTGGCGGTTCCCAAGGCATATCATCGGGATCCATATCTGGTGACGCATCCACCTCCGTAACGGATTCCTTATCATCCACTTCTGTGGCCATGCGATCATGCTCATCAGCTGGGGGGGCTGCGGCATCACTCTCACGACGACGGATCTGTAAGGGTGGAGCCTTGGCCGCAGCCGATTTCACCGATACCGCAAGGCGTTTAATCGGGCGGTCATCTTCCTCGGCATCCTGAGGAGGCCCTTCCCAGGGCATGTCGTCGGGATCAATGATTTCAGCACTATCATCATCGCCTGGATCCGCATCTGCCCCTGAAGCACTCGCCTCGTGATCTGGTGGCGAAGCATCGTGCGGCTCGTGGGGAGAGTCGTCGACAGGATCGACAGGCTCTGGCGCTGGCTTGCGCGAACGCACCTCCATCCCCTTCTCTTTCATTTGGTCGCGGATCGCTCGATTCTGCGCCATGATATCGCGCATAAGATCTTTTTTGCGCTCTGCTTCGGGATCATCATCACTGAGTCCAGCAGTCATTACGTTGCGCAATGCACCACCACCACCAGTTTGCTGCATGGCTTCAAGCATACGCTTGGCGCGCAATTGATCCTTTTGCGATTCGTCAAGACTGGACGACAGGCGATTAATTTTGCGCTCCAGCAGTTGAATCGTCTCAGCCTGGGCTTTGCGTGCATTATCTGCAATTTTATCGCGCTCATCATCGAGGATGTGGGTAACCATGGCCCGCAATTCATCCGCCAAAACATCATTGACGCCATTACGGCGAATGGCGGCAGCCACGAGGCGCTCTAAGCGCCGTTCAATGTCAGCAATGCCAGCATCAGAGATGGTAAACTGATTGGCTTCAATGGCGCGCTTTTGCTCGCGCTCTACTGCTTCCTTGGCCTTCTGAAGCTCCGCCTCCAGGCGTTGGGCACGAGCCTCTACATCATCCTTTTCCGCCTTAAAAGCCTGCAATTGCTCATCAACACGACGCTCGACTTCTTCCGCAAGACGGCTGGCATCCATGCCGGTATTCATGTCCACCATGGCTTCAGCCACGGATTCTTTGATCAACTCCTTGATCGTGGACATATTCAGCACGCGCACCTTATCATGGCGTGCGGCCAACTCCGATGCCTGCACCGTGCGTGCACGAGAAAGAATTTTTTGGCTGGCGGCATCGCGGTGCACCACTGCCGACTTAGCATCAGCACTCGCATCACTCTCGCCATGCGGTTGTGCGGGCGCTGGCATCTTGGCCAAACGCTCTGTTTTGACTAAAGCCAGCTGATCGTCCGTGGCCTCTGACGACTGACTGCCTTGACGCCAATTACCGTCAGGAGAGGAGGCGTCATTTGTCCCAGCGTCAGCAGAATTTGATGGCTGTGGCGCAACAGGCTCCTGAGCATCACGCACAGGCTTATCACCAGATGCTGGCTGGCGCGGCTGGAGAGCATGATCGTCTCCCACCTGGGCAGCATCCGCTAGCTGCGAGGATGGAGCATTCTCATCATCGTCCGCCGAATCTTGCTCGCGCGGCAGCACCGTTGCACGGGCGCGAGCGGAGGGCATATCCCCTGAACTGGCAGCGGCCTGTTGACGGCCTTTGCCTGCCTGATCTTGGTGCCGTGGCTTTACCACCCGACGCGTTTTACGAGAAAGCTGATCGCCTTCCTCGTCTCCGACTGACTCTGGCGTTGACTGCGATGCCGCATGCCCTTGCCGCGGACGCACCACCCGACGCGTTTCCCGTTTACTACGAGTGACATCTTCTTCAGCGTCGTCAGCAACCGCCTCAAGATCAATATCGGTGTCCGATTCTTTGGCGCTGCGGGGACGCACCACTTTGCGGGTACTACGGCGCTCAGATACTGCTGGCTCGGGAGAAGCTGGCTCGGGGGAAGCTGGCTCGGGAGGAACAGGGCTTGGCTTGGCACCTGTACGTGGTCGAACAATGCGGCGCGTACCCTGTTCTTGACGCCAGGCATAATCCTTATTTGCCGCCTCTCCACGCTGAACGCCATCCACTCCTGAAAAAATATTAGCTAATTGCATGGCCAACGATTCCGCTTCGCCTGGGCCCAAATGCAACCAGCGCAAGTGCACAACTTCACTGCGAACATTAACAATATGGGCAAACAAGGTGAGCACCTCTTTGCCCTGCACATATACCGCCACATCGGCATACTCATGGCGACGCACCGATCCCTGAAAGGCTACCACTGCACCCAGGGCAGAGATTTCCTGCACTGGCACCTGCTGACTGGACTGACCGCCAACAGTGAGGGTGCAATTGCACACATTACTCGGCGGCTGAAAGGTGATCACTGCCACATTGGCTCCTTGCCTCATTGCCCGCAGACATCCCAGGCATACCACCAGAGCACCGCGGCGATACCACACGACATCACTTGGAGAGCCCCAGAATATCACAGACCTCCGTTAGCGGGGTCTTGCTGTACATGGTCCACCGTTTTCCAGCAACGGTCAAGCAAGAGGATCTGCACGTATACTTGGGCGTCACACACTGCCACCAGAGGCGGGGCGGCTCAAAGCTCACCGTGGGTAAGGAACTTCCGCTTCGCGGTGCATGTTTTTAACGCAAAAAGCGCCCCATTCAGCTCGTCTTCGCAGGCCGATCAGGAGATCAATGGCATTAAGCATTTGCGATACGCAGGCGCGTGGCCTTATCGAGCCCCAACGGGGCTCCGTAGCGCAGCCCAGGGTTGCGCCACAGGCGCTAC
>REDP01000056.1 GCA_007693455.1 Planctomycetota bacterium
GCCGAAATCTGGGCCGTCAGAGGACGTCAAGCGTTATTTTAGCCGTAATACCAGTCCAAAACAATTACCTGCAAGAAGTTATAGAAGATGTTTAATGCCATTGGCCCCGAGAGGGGCCATCCCTACCCCTATCGGGGGCATGCTGTACCCCGCCAGGCGACGCACAGCCGGCCAGGGAAGGGAATGCTCGCCAGCCAGAGCTGGCTTGATGGCGGAGATTGAGCGATCACCGAGAAACGACACTTGTGTGCTCCATCGTCTCTTGGGGCTGCGGAGATCTCATGCCAGGGCCCTCCTCACAGTGGGTTGGGCTGTCCAGGGCATGGTGCTTATGGCGTTGGTTCGCGGTCTTCCCAGGATCCATTGCGCCATAACTGCTGTGGGCGAAAGCGATCCTTGTAGCGCATTTTACTGCAGCCTTGAACACTAAAGCCCAGATACAGCCAGCGTAGATGCAGGCGTTGGGCCTCAAGGATTTCGGCGAGGATCATAAAAGTGCCCAAGCTGCGTTGACGCTGTTCGGGGTCGTAGTAGCAGTAGACGCTACTAATGCCATCGCTAAGGCAGTCGCAGATGCTGACGGCAAGGAGGCGGCCGCTCTGGTCACGAGCTTGAATTTCAAAGCTGGGGAGGGGTGAGCGATCATTGAGGAGGTCGCTGTCGCCGCTGTGGTCGTTATGAATGCCTTGTTGGTAGCGTAAAAAAAGATCACGGTGTTCGGGGTCACTGCTGCGCCGATGCTGGCTGAGGCGCAAATCGGCATTGCGATGACGGCAGCGGCGTTGATCCCGGCGCGGGCGAAAGCGCGGGCAATCGACGCGCACGGGAATGCAGTCTTGGCAGCCAGGGCAATGAGGGCGGTAGAAGATCTCACCCCAGCGTCGCCAACCACAGTGCAGGAGGATGTCGGGCCAATTGATGCCCGCTTCCTGCGGGAGTTGCTCACGAGTAATGAGCTCGGCATGGAAGGGCCTGCCGTCACTGTGGTAGGGGCAGCGGTCGATGGGCTGCACCAGATCCGGCATCGCTTCGCTAAGAAGCAGGCGGGCCCGCTGCCGAAGTTCTCGTTTATCCACGCAAGCGGGCCGCGGTGGCGCGTTCGACGGTGGTGACAATGGCGGTGTGCACTTTGCTCAGCTCCTTGTCAGAGAGGGTGCGATCGTCGGCGCCCAGGGTAATGCTCATGGAGAGGGCCTTGTGCCCCTCGTCAATGGGATCGCCACGATAGACTGTAACCAGGCGCAGGTCGCGGAAAAGCTTTTTGGCTCCCTGCTGCATGGCCTTGGCTACATCGGCATACTCAAGGTTTTCGGGGCATACCCAGGTGAACTCTCGTTCGACTTGCTGGTAGCGACTGGGGGCGCGGTATTGCAGTGGGGGCTGCTGGCGCAGACGTTGGCGCAGGCTGCCCAGGGGTATTTCAAAATAGGCTACGCGATCATCACTGTCCACCAGGGAGCGCAGTTCGCGCCCCAGTTCAGCCACCCAGCCCACGGCTTGGTTGTCCACCTGAAGGATGCCCCCGCGTCCCGCGATCATGCGAGGGTGAAGCTCGCCATGGACAATGGTGGCCTGGTAGCCCAGGGCCGCCAGGGCGGTAATCGCCGCATCACGGGCGGCGTAGAGGGGTGTATCGTCATTGGCGGCGCAGTAGAGCCCAGCCACAACGGGCATTTCATCATTAAGCGGAGCCTGGCCGATGCATCGGCCGTAAACTCGGCCGAGCTCGTAAATGGCAACCCGATCCAGGAAGCGGCGGTTGCGCGCAGCTGCCTCCAAGAGCGTGGGCAGCAGGCAGCGACGCATGACGGTTTGATCGGCGGCAGGCGGGTTTACCAGTTCGACCACTTCTTCGTTGGGCCAAGCAAGCGCTTCCTGCCAGCGGGCGCTGGTGAAGACGTAGGTTTGCACTTCATCCCAGCCAGCAGCGCTCAGCGCTTGGCGCATCCGCGCCCCATCGCGGCGTTCAGGCAAGATGTGGGGGACCTGCAGCGGCATGCGCGGCGCCTCTTCCACAAGGTGCTCGTAGCCATGCAGGCGCAGTACTTCTTCCACCAAGTCGGCTTCAATGCCAATATCTTTGCGCCGCCACCAGGGGCTACGGTAGTGATGGTCGTGGTTGGGGTCGGCAAGAATGCCGAGTCGTGTCAGAAGTTGGGGGATGCGCTGAGAATCCAGCTCTACGCCGCCCAGGCGGCGTACGCTGGACGGCTGCAAGGGGATGCTAAGTGTTTCACTGGCGAGCCTGCCATCGTGGAAGCGGCACAAAACCTGCGCTTCGGGAATAAGCTCCGTGAGTATGTGCAGGGCGCGGTTGATGGCAGCAGTGGCTGCCTCTGGGGGCAGGCCTTTTTCAAAACGGCTGGAGCTATCGGTCGCCAGGGCGCAGGCCTGGCGGGTGCGGCGAATGCGTTCAGGGGCGAAGATGGCCGCCTCCAGGACAATACTGGTGGTATCGTCGTGAACCATGGAACCAATTCCGCCCATAATCCCGGCCAAGGCCAAGCCCTTGTCCTGATCAGCGATGAGCATATCGCTGGGGGTAAGGCTGTGCTCGCGCTCATCCAGGGTGGTAAAGGCTTCCTTGTCCTGCGCATCACGTACCAGCAGCATCTCGCCAGCAAGGTGTCGGCGGTCGAAGGCATGCATGGGCTCGCCCACTTCAAGCATCACATAATTGGTGATATCCACCAAAAGCCCACGGCTGCGGCTGCCAACGGCCTCTAAGGCGTGTACCATCCATTGCGGACTGGGACGATTGTCGACGCCCTCAATCAGCGCTCCGCAGTAGGTACTGCAGCCATCGCTGCGAATGGCTACCTGCATTCCCGCGCCACTGTCCTGCCAGTGCGGGTCGCAGGGGTCAGTGAAGGGGAGGTCGAGGACGGCGGCGATTTCGCGGGCCCAGCCAATATGGCCCCACAGATCGGGTCGATGGTTGATATTATGGTTGTCGATTTCAAGGACATCATCACCCAGGCCAAGAGCCTCCACCAGGGGAGTGCCAGGGGCGTGGGTGCCGTCGAGCACCATAATCCCCGAATGATCATCGCCTAAACCCAGTTCATCGGCGGCGCAGATCATCCCATGACTGGCCTCGCCACGTAATTTTCCCTTCTTAATGGTTATTGCGGCACTGCCCCCTTTGCCATCGGGCATAGTCAGAGTGGTGCCGATGGTGGCCACGGCCACCAGTTGTCCGCTGGCCACATTGGGGGCTCCACAGACTATGGGAACGCTGCCGTCGCTGCCAATATCCACCTGACAGCAGCGCAGGCGATCGGCGTTGGGGTGCTGCTGGCAGTCTTCGACGCGGCCAACAACAACGCCATCCAGATGCTCAGCGGTGCGCTGCACCGCATCAATCTCAGCAACTCGTCGCGAGAGAATATCAACAAGATTCTCGGTACTGATACCGAGGTTTTGCCGATCTAATAAACGCTTAATCCAGTTCAGGCTTACACGCATGACCCACGTTCTCCTTTAGGAGCGGCCAACGGTGGCTGAAAACCTCAGGATGCAAGACGCAAGGAGGCGATACCTGCAGGACAACGCACAGCCTGCCAGGAAAAGGAATGCCCGCTTCGCGGGGCAAGTTTTTAGTACAAAAGCGCCCTATCCAGGGCATTTTTGCCGGCCGATCAGGAGATCAGCGCTCCCGGGGGCAGGCAGTGCGTTGCCGTCGCTAATCAGCAGGACAACGCACAGCCTGCCAGGAAAAGGAATGCCCGCTTCGCGGGGCAAGTTTTTAGTACAAAAGCGCCCTATCCAGGGCATTTTTGCCGGCCGATCAGGAGATCAGCGCTCCCGGGGGCAGGCAGTGCGTTGCCGTCGCTAATCAGCAGGACAACGCACAGCCTGCCAGGAAAAGGAATGCCCGCTTGGCGGGGCAGGTTTGACCATGCCCAAGCAGTCCGGTGACACCGGCTTTACCCTCGCTTTGGGTTTGCCTATGAAGCACTATGGGAAGAACTGCCAACCTTATCTTTATCTTTGTGCGCACCTTCGGGCAGGAGCAACGCGCTGATTTTTTTGGCGAAGGCGTCATCGAGGTTGTTTTTTACGATATAATTATGTGCGCCAGCCTTTACGGCGGCCATGACAATGCTGGAGCTTGCCTCAGTGGTCACCATAAACAAATAGGGGTTACGATCCGATTGCGCCGCCTTAAAGCGGGTGATCACTTCCACCCCATTGAATTCAGGCATATTGTAGTCGATCAAGGCAAGATCGATGTCTTCGTCAAGCAATGCCTGTAGGGCTTGGGCGCCATCACTGGCCTCCAGAAAGTCAACCTGGTAGCCTTGGGTAATGGCACTAATTTTGCGACGCAATAATTTGCGCACGATAGCAGAATCATCAGCTAATAAAACGGTCGTCATGGAAGAGTGCTCTGGTACGGGGCAAGTGAAAGCTCCAACAATCGGTTGGGGAGAAAGGTGACACATCAGCGCGCAGATTCATAGAGTTGCTCAAGGTGCGCTATGCGGCGATAAAGTATAGGAAGTCTATAGGGCTCGGCAATGGAGCCAAGAGTCAAGTCTGCTGCCCGACCAGGACAACTCAAAGCGTGTCAGGAAAAGGAATGCCCGCTTCGCGGAGCATGCTTTTCGAGCAGAAAGCGCCCATTGAGGGCGTTTATGCAGGCCGCTCGGGAGAGCGGCGGTCCCGGGAGCATGCCGGCGGCAAGGCACCCTGGCTTTATCCCGCGGGGGTGGGAAGGGAAACACGGTTAGCATCAGCCCCCTTTGTCTTCTCCCCCTCTGCGCCTCTGCGCCTCTGCGCCTCTGCGCCTCTGCAGGAGTCTACCTGTCTTGTTTATTCTCCCGCAGAGGCGCGGAGGCGCGGAGGCCCT
>REDP01000249.1 GCA_007693455.1 Planctomycetota bacterium
CGCATGTTTGTACGGCATCATGGGAAAGTTCCACGCCTTGCCCGTGGATGTTCTTCTGGCGCAGGGCATGGAGAAGATCGCCGCTGCCACAGCCGAGGTCGAGCACTGAGGAGTTGCTGGGAATATGCTGAAGAATCACTTGGTCTTGCCAGCGTGGCGGTGGCACGGGCATGGTGATGGAGCTTAGGAGGTGGATGAGTCCACCGGGATCGGCGTTAATGAGGTGCTCAAGTGGCTGTTGGGTACGCTGCGCCAAGATCGAGAGCAATTCGGTGAGTTCGCTTGTCGCGAGAGGTTCATTCATGGCATGCTCCCCTGTTGGGCATGCAGAAAGGAGCGCAGAAGTCGTCCCACTGGCGCCTCTTCGACGAGGAATGCATCATGGCCGTATGGGCTTTCGATGTCGGCATAACTGACTAATTTTCCTGCCCGACACATGGCTACGGCAAATTCTCTACAATCTTCGGGAGTGTAGAGCCAGTCGGAGCTAAATCCTACCACCAATACCTTGGATTGTAGGCGCTTACAGGCTGTCACCAGATCACCATCCCCCCAGCGTTGCGCGGCATCATAGTAATCCATGGCTCGAGTGATATAGCAATAACTGTTGGCGTCGAAGCGTTCGACAAAACTCCGCCCTTGATAGTCGAGGTAACTTTCGACTTCAAATTCGATGTCGAAACCAAATCCTGGGGCCTGTTGATCGCGCCGTCTGCGCCCAAACTTATTCTCCAGTCCCTGATCCGAGAGGTAGGTGATATGGGCTAGCATGCGTGCCGAGGCGAGGCCGTCCTGCGGACCAGGCCCGGTATAGTAGTCGCCATTATTGAAGTGGGGATCGCGCATAATCGCATGGCGCCCCACGGCATTAAATGCCACGCCTTGGGTGCTCAGGCGTGGCGAGGCTGCCAAGCAGGCAATGCGTCCGACTCGTTCGGGGAAGGCAAGGGCCCACTCCAGGGCTTGCTGGCCACCAAGACTTCCGCCAATGACTGCATGCAGACGTTGCACCTGCAGATGGTCCATGAGGCGCGCTTGTAATTGCACCCAATCTTCAACTGTAACCACGGGGAAACGCATGCCCCAGGCCAAGCCAGTTGTGGGATTTATGCTGGCAGGTCCGGTTGTGCCGTAGCAGCCGCCTAGGACATTGCTGCAAATGACGCACCAATGGTCCGTATCAATGGGCTTTCCAGGGCCGATCACCGCATCCCACCAGCCAGGCTTGCGGTCGCGCCAGGTGCGACCGGTGTGCGCGGTGGTGGCATCCCAGCCCGCAGCATGGGCATCCCCCGAGAGGGCATGGGTAATAAGGACCACATTGCTGCGATCGGCATTCATGTGGCCATATTGCTCATATTCCACGACCACGTAATCCAGGGCTGCGCCACAGCAGAGCGAAAGTGGATTACTGGCATTAGCCAGCTGTACCTGCTGTGGCGTTACCCAGCCTACGGAGCGTGGGCTGTCTGGGGGATCGTAGCGGCGGCTGACTTTTTGCCCCATTAGCCCTGGCTTGCCTGTAATGCTTGGTCGAGGTCGGCGCAAATGTCATCAATATGCTCGAGTCCAACCGATATGCGAACCATGTCTGGACGGACCCCTGCAGCAATTTGTTCTTCTGCGGTAAGTTGCTGGTGGGTGGTGCTGGCGGGATGGATGACCAGGGTTTTAGCATCAAGTACATTGGCCAAGTGGCTGCAGAGTTGCACGCCGTTGATAAAGCGCTCGCCTGCTTCATAGCCGCCTTTGACCCCAAAGCCAAAGATGGCGCCAGGTCCAAGGGGGAAGAGTTTTTGCGCGCGCTGATAGTCAGGATGATTGTCGAGGCCTGCGTATTCCACCCATTCTACCTGGGGATGTTGCGCCAAAAACTCGGCTACCGCCTGCGCATTCTGACAGTGGCGCTCGGCGCGCAGGGACAGGGTTTCCAATCCTTGGATAAGATTCCAGGCGCTGGTGGGGGCCAGGCAGGCGCCCATATCGCGCAGGAGGCCAGTGCGAACCTTGAGTACATAGGCGAGCCCAGGCACCACCGCCTCGGGGTGATTGCCAAAGGCCTGCCAGAAGTTGACGCCATGATAGCTGGGATCGTCTTCGGTAATGGTAGGATAACGACCGCTGGCCGACCAGTCAAAGTCGCCTTTTTCGATAATCGCACCGCCAACCGTGGTGCCATGGCCGCCGATCAATTTGGTGAGCGAGTAGACGATGATATCAGCACCATGGTCGAAGGGATTAAAGATGGGTGGTGGGGCTACCGTATTATCAACGATAAGCGGTAATCCAGCACCGTGGGCAGCGTCAGCAATGGCCTGCATGTCGTCGATGTTGCATTTGGGATTGCCGATGCTTTCGGTAAAGATGCAGGTGGTCTTGTCGTCAATAGCGGCAGTAATGTTGGCGGGGTCACGGGTGTCGACAAAGCGCACCTCAATGCCAAAGCGTTTGAGGGTATGGCGGAAGAGTGTGTAGGTGCCGCCATATAATTTATCACCAGTGATAATGTTGTTGCCCTGTGAGGTTATGGCGAGAATGGCATAGGTAATTGCGGCCATTCCAGAGGCCGTGCTGACGCAGCCAGTGCCCCCCGCTAATGCCGCCAGGCGTTTTTCCAGGACATCACAGGTGGGATTCATAATGCGTGAATAAATGTTGCCAAACTCACGTAGGGCGAAGAGGTTGGCGGCATGTTCGCTGCTGCGGAAGGCGTAACTGGTGGTTTGGTAAATGGGGACGGCGCGGGAAAGGGTATCGCTGTCCGGTTGATGCCCAGCGTGAAGGGCAAGGGTTTCGAGATGTTGGTGTGGGGTGTTCATAACTGCTCCAGGGATTTCAAAGGGGCGATGACTATGATTGTGCTGACAATCCTGCAAGGCTTGCGCGCTCGCCGCCTGCACAAGCCTATGGAGAATCAGATACAGTAATCAGGTACAAGATGTTGGCGTTGCTCTTGGTCACGATCGAGGAGTTCGGCGAAAGTAACACTATCATAGAGCTGATTGACGGTGTCCTGCACGGCAAGCCAAGTGGGGAGGAAGACGGGGTGCTGTTCGGCGCTTAGGTCTACTGGGGCCACATCACCTTCCATAAAGCGGATCACCTCTCCCATGCTAATGGCCTTGGGTTCCCGAGCGAGGAGGTATCCGCCCTCTTTGCCGCGGCGGCTTTCCACAAAACCGCTTTGCCGCAATTCGCGCATAATCACTTGCAGGAATTGCGCGGGAATATGTTCGGCATTGCCGATACTGGCAATTGATGCGGTGCCTTGGCCGTGGCGTCGGGCAAGCTCCAGGAGGGCTTTCAGGGCATACGATGTTTTTTGAGCGATACGCACGGTGAATCCTTTGCCACGGGGACGTGATCAACTGGAGTGATCAGATCGGAATGGTAAGGATTGCGGGGCGAGGTCAATTCATGATGTTAAGATGGGCCCCATGGTGACGCAAAGCTCGCTAAGGGGACAGAATGCCCGCTTCGCGGGGCATGCTTTTAGTGTACAAAGGCCGTATTTAGTCTTTTTTTGCCGATCAGGGGGCCGGCGATCCCGGGAGGAGCGCTTTGAATCACCCTGCAAGGTGGGCTTGAATGACATCCATTGCCCCATAGCGAGGATTGTGTCCGCATTCAGGTACGAGATGTTGCTGAAGATGCGGGCAGATAGCTTGAAGCATGCCCTCTTCGCCTTCGGCAATGACGCCGCCTCGATTGGGGTTGCCTTGAAGGAGGGTGGTGGGGCAGGTAATGGGTGCGGTGGTAGTAGGTGCTTGGAGCTGGTTGCTGAGGGCCGCTTCCCATACCGCAGGATCGCAGGCCATGTGCTTGCTGCAGCGTCGGCGTACTTGCTCGAGCGGGCGCTCAGGATCTTCGTCAAGCATGGTTGCCAAGAGCTGTGCATGATCTTTGGCCGCGCAGCGCTGCTGATGCAGGCGCGAGAAAGCTGCGGCGATATGTGGTTTGCTGGTGATGCTGTCGACGAGATGAAACAGAGGGGGGTCTTCAAGAATCAGGCTGCTGACCTTGCCGGGGTGGGTGCGGGCAACCTGCATGGCGATAAGCCCGCCGAGGCTATGGCCAAAGAGATGGGCTGGCTGCTGGAGTGAGTCGAGTAGGGTGAGGAGGTCATGGCTGTAGTCATTTAAGCTATAGCTGGCCTGGCGCGAGCTCCAGCCATGCCCACGAAGATCGGGTATAATACAGCGTAAATGGCCGCGTAAGGGCTGGCACCACGTGGCCAGGGGTTCGCCGTCATCACCGATGCCGTGAAGGAGGATAAGACAGGGCCGAGTCCGATCATCGGGCTGATGGTCACGCAGGTAGAGGTGGCCAGTAGTCAGGGGCAGTAGGCTGACATTCGCCGGGTAGGGGGGCTCAGTTGGCAAAGGGACAGGCTCCACCGGGGCAAGCGGCAGGATCGCCGCCGCCACAGGGCATGGCGTTAGCAGGCTGCGAGCTCCCAACGCTAAACGTGGCAAACTCCCGATGCATGGCCGTCGAGTCGCAGTGCGGACAGTGCACAGGGCCCTCTTCGGATGAGTGGCGGAGGACTTCACTGCTGCGGTCACAGTCCTGGCAGTGATAAACGAAGAGTGGCATGGTGCTCTCCAAAGCTACGGTTTGATTCACCAATGGGCAGGGAATTCGCGTCCATAATTGCGCCCTGCGCATCGATGCGGTATTATGGGGCAATCGGGGGTAAGTCCATGCATGCGCTGTACGCATAGTTACGCATGCGCCAAATGGCATTATCTAGGCTCAAACTGGATCATTGTCGGAAACTGAGATTGCCAAGCGCAAAGGACGTGTAAAGTTCTACATCTTACAGCCGAGGGGGTGCTGTTTTCCCTGTTTTGGTCCTTTTCATACTGGGCGGGGGAGTAGCACGTGTATAGAGAATCTTTTGGCTCGTTTTCCTGATACGATATCACCGTGTTGAAGACGCAAGACTTCAGCCTTTTATTCAAGTGGAGCCCCAGTGAGTACGACGCACCACGCTGCTGACGATGCTGCTCCATCGGTTTTTGCGGGAATTCCCGAGCCGATTCGCCAGTATTGGTATCTGGGTGTTATTGCCCTGGCCTTTGCTGCGGTCTTTTTTTACTGGTGGCGCTTTTATGCCTTTACCGACCAGGGCTACGCGCCGCAGCAACCCATAGCTTTCTCGCATGCGCTACATGCTGGTGAGCACGCCATTGACTGTAGTTACTGCCACTTTAATGCTCATCGTGGCAAGCATGCGGGCATCCCTCCCGCTTCGGTATGTCTTGGCTGCCATAGTACCGAGATGGGTGGTGTTGGCCATGGCTTGCCTGAAGTGGAAAAAATGCTCAGTATTCTTAATGCTGACGTTAGTGACTCCTATACCCTACGTGATCTGGAATATTTCCATATGGATCAAGCCCCAGAAGCCAGCGGCGTGGAAACGCAGTTTGAGGGCGGAAACATTCACTGGGAGCGTATTCACATGCTTCCCGATCACGTGTATTTTAGCCATGAGTTTCATGTGGCTGCTGGTGTCTCCTGTCAAACCTGCCATGGTCCAGTAGAGACTATGGAGGTGGTGTATCAGTACGCCGACCTTACCATGGGATGGTGTATTGATTGCCATCGCAATGATAATTACGTCGGCGGCCCCAGTTATATCCAGGGAGAAATGGAAACCTTCACGGTGGGCGTGGGTAATTATGATGTTATTCGTCACCGCATCCGCCCTGATGAGGTAGTCGATTTTATGGTAGAGATTGACAAGGCTCAGCAGCGAGTTGCCGCCAACCGCGGCGAAGGTGGCGGCGCCTATAGCGGGGCGGCTGAATCCGATAATGGCGATGATGCTGAAGCCTGGCAGCCACGTCGTATGCGCGGCGGCTTCAACAATCAACTAGAAGGGGTTATGGGCGAAGATGGCACCTTGGAGATTGTTCCTACGATGAATTACTTCACTGCCGCCCAAGCCGAAAAACTAGAACGACTTCTTGAGAAGTACCCAGATTTACCGCGTTGGCGCGTGCAGGATCTCCCCGAGACCCACCGCGCATTTTACGGTCTTGACGGCAGCACCGAGCTACGTCATCTCCATAACGCCGCCACTCATTGTCACACCTGTCACCAGTAGCCACGGGATCACCGCACGCCATGACAACCAAGCGTATATGGAAAAATCTCGACGAATACTACGGCGACCAGGCCGTAGAAGAGCAACGTCGTAGTGAATTCGATCCCCAGGTGAACGCAGCCATCAGCGATGTCCGCGATGCCCAGGGAATTGATGCCGCAGAAACACCTCACCATCAGCCATTATCCTTGGCCGCGGTTGGCGCCGAGGGGGGAGATGCTCCTTCAACGGCGCAGCACTCAGGCACTGACGCCATCGCTGAGTTGCGCAAACATCTGCCAGCCATGAGTCGTCGGGGCTTTTTGCAGCTAAGTGGCGCGGCAACGGTGCTGAGTATGGTGAGTTGCTGGCATAACCCGCCAGAAACCTTGATTTCGCCGAAGGAACATCCTGAAGGCCATATTTACGGTAAGGCGAATTACTTTAGCACCACCATACGCACCCACGGTCGCGCAGTGCCAATTATTGCGAAAACCTACGACTTCCGCCCGATCAAGCTGGAAGGCAATTATGACGCCACCTGGACGCGTGGTAAACTTGATGCTGCAGGGCAGGCGGCCCTGCTTGATTTGTATGATCCCGACCGCGTGTATTCGCGAGAGAACCGCAATCTCGAAGGTGCCCTGCGAAACGATGGTAACGGTCGTTTTTCAACCACCAGTTGGGTTGCTCTTGACGCCGCCGTAGGCCAGGCGCTCGCCAATGGTGGCAATATTGGTCTTATTACCCCACCTCTGGACGGTGTCGCCAATCATGCCCTCATACAACGTCTCCACGATCTTTTAGGCAATCGACTACGTCATGCCGCCTATGATCCCCTGGGTGGCGAACGCCAGCGCTCGGTGCGCGCACGCCTGTATGGTTCCGAGCAGCACGCTGATGTGGTCTACCACTTGGATCGTGCCCAGGTCCTCATTACCCTTGGCACAGATATTCTCGGTGGCGGTGATCTGAGTGTTGCCGAACAGGTTGCATTTGCCGATCAGCGCCGTCTGAGCCGTCCTGGTGCGGATGCGCAGATGGGTAATTTTATTGCCTTTGAAGCGGCGTTAAGTCAGGGTGGTACCTGTGCTGATCTGCGTGTTCGCGTCAATCAATATGATATCGCCAGTGTGGGCTGGGCTATTGCCAAACGCGTTGCCGACGCTTTGGATCGCAGTGATATCCTGCCAGAGTGGGCTGCCCAAGAGGCCGCACGGGGAGAGGCTGCAGTGCAAGCCCACCCGACACTCCTGGACAGCAGTACGTGGGGGGCTGAAGAGAAAGGCGCAGACCGTGGGTCTGGCATAGCCTACGCAGCCGAACAGTTAATTGCAGCCCATCGTGATGGGAAACATTCGCTTATTTATGCCGCTGGAGGAGTCAATCAGGGCCCAGAAGCAGAGCCAGTGCTGGCAGTCGCAACCTTTCTCAATTATATCCTCGGCAACGAGGGGGTGACCATTGATGATCGCAAAGCGTCTGCCACCAGCATTCCAGGTGGTACAGCTGATACCCTGGCAGTGCTTGATGCTGCCGCTGATGGTGAGCTGGACGCGCTGATTGTGGTTGATGCCAACCCCGTGCATGCCCTAGGCGAGCGCGCCGCCAATGCCATTCGCAGTCTGGCTGAGAGCGGCTTGGTAGTCGCCTGTAATGATCGCATTGATGAAACGGCTGAGTTGGCCAACTGGTTTGCTCCGATTACCCACGACCTCGAAAGCTGGGGTGATGCCGAGCCTTACCGTGGCCACTACTGCTTACAGCAGCCAGCAGTCGTTCCTCTCTGGGATGTTCGGCAGTGGCAGGAAAGCCTCATGAGTTTCTGCGTTTCTGCCGGTATGGGTGATGAATTCTTTGCTGCAGAAATTCCTGAAGAGCCGATCAATCGTTACTCTGCCGCCCTGCGTTCCTACTTATGGACCGCGGAAAATAATGGCGTGCGGTCCTGGCGTAGTGTGGTCCTGGATGCCTGGAGCCAACAGGTGCGCAGTCTGGTTGGTTCATTGGCTCGGCCCGAGGCCTTTGTTCGCGAAGCCCAGGTGACAGGTTTTGTCGTGGCGCAGGATCAGGAAATGGAGCAATCCGCTCCCCGGCTTGATCCATCGGCGGTGCAGGCATTGCGGCCTGCGGCGGCAAGGAATGGCGGTTATACCTTACTCTTGAGTCCATCTCGGGCCCTGCGCGATGGCCGTCAGGCCAATAATGCGTGGTTGCAAGAAATTCCTGATCCAGTCAGTAAGGTAACCTGGGATACCTGGTTGGCGGTGAATATCGCTGATGCTCGTGATTTAATGATTCGCGATAACTCGGTGATTGCCCTGACCCTTGATGGAACCCGCGTGGAAGTGCCCGTGCTAATTCAGCCAGGTATGCAGCGTGGTCATTTCGAGCTCTTTCTGGGCTATGGCAGAAATAAAGCTGGAGCAGTTGCCGCAGATGGCGGTGTCGATGGCATTCAAGTCAATGGCTTCCGTCTCAGCAATCATGGTCAGCGTTGGCTAACGGTCGCGGAAGATGCCCTGGAGGTCACGCGCAAGACCTACCGCTTGGCCAATACCCAAGGCCATCATTATATGGATGGCCGCGAACTAGCCCTTGATGATGTACTTGAACTGCACCACCAAGATCCATCCCTGCAGCGTTTTAGTCCCCATATTAAATGGAGTGGGACGACTGCAGAAGCCAACGATCCAACCCACAGTGGGCACAACCTGTCGTTGTTTGGAAGCTCCATTGTGTACCCAGGACGGCGCTGGGGTATGGCCGTAGATATGAATACCTGCACTGGCTGTAATGCCTGTGTGGTGGCCTGCTCGGCGGAAAACAATGTGCCAGTGGTCGGGCGTGATGAAGTGCGCATGGGTCGAGAGATGCATTGGATCCGTATCGACCGTTACTACACCGTGTCATCCCTTTCCCGAGCCGAGCGACTGTACCAGCGAGTGCGGGAATCTGTGGTGGTGGGGCAGGAAGATCCTGATGACGTGGAAGTGGTCCATCAGCCCATGATGTGCCAGCAATGTGGCCATGCTCCGTGTGAAGAAGTGTGCCCAGCCATGGCCACCATGCACAATGATGAAGGCCTCAATGTGCAGATTTACAATCGCTGCATTGGAACCCGTTATTGTGCCAATAACTGCCCCTACAAAGTGCGGCGGTTTAACTGGTATGAGTATAGTAAGTACCGCTTTGGTCCCCATAGCAGTGGTGACCCCTTTGGTCGCATTGCCCGCAATATTGTCCGCGAGGGATCAACCTCCAGTCAAGAAGAGTTGTCGGTGCTCCCACTCAATCTCATGCTCAATCCGACCATTACCGTGCGTTCGGTCGGGGTTATGGAAAAATGTAACTTCTGCCTTCAGCGCACCCGCGATATCCGCGAAAACGAGAAGCGAACCAATCGCAAGTATGATGACACCCAACCCAGTGCGATCACCACTGCATGCGCCCAGACCTGTCCCTCTGAAGCCATTACCTTTGGTGACATCAACGATCCTAACAGTGTTGTCACGCAGCGCCGTGAAGGGGCGCCGCACCGTTACAAGGTGCTGGATGCGCGCGTCAATACGCGTCCCTCGGTTGACTACTTGCGCAAAGTGCGCAATCGTCCAGCAACCGCCGATGAAGCATACCATGTCAGTAAACTCACAGCCAAAGCCGCTGATGCAGCGTCCAGCGATGGGGAGGCCCACTGATGCGCACTGCCTTGCGTGAACTGGAAAACCCCAAGGGCGTCTTGCATGAATCCATCACCCCACCTGAGGTGACGGCTGATGTTTTGGCCCCTTTGTACCGTGCCCCACATCCAATCTGGTGGATCGCCCTTTTTGCCTCCATGGCCTTAGCTGGCCTGGCGGTGATGACGTTCGCCATTCAGATGAGTGAAGGCCTAGGTATTTTAGGTATCAATCAGCCCGTGGGCTGGGGTACCTATATTACCAACTTTGTGTTCTGGGTTGGTATTGGTCACGCTGGAACGCTGATTTCGGCGATCCTTTTTCTCTTTCGGCAAAAATGGCGGACATCTATTAACCGTAGCGCCGAAGCGATGACCATTTTTGCGGTAACCTGTGCGGGTATCTTCCCCTTAATGCATACTGGTCGGCCTTGGGTCGACTTCTGGCTATTCCCCTATCCCAATAGCCGCGAATTATGGCCGCAATTCCGCTCGCCGCTGATGTGGGACGTATTCGCAATTTCCACCTATGCCACCACTTCGGCCCTATTCTGGTACCTGGGAATGATACCTGACTTGGCAACGATCCGTGATCGGGCAAAGAATAAGGTCCAGCGCATGGTGTATTCGGTCCTGGCCATGGGTTGGAAGGGCAAGGCTACCAACTGGGTGCATTATGAACGCGCCTATGCGCAGTTTGCCTGGATCGCTACCCCGCTGGTGCTTTCGGTGCACTCGACTGTGGCCTTTGACTTTGCTACTTCCAAGGTTCCGGGCTGGCATACCACTATTTTCCCGCCCTACTTCGTGGCAGGCGCCATTTTTGGTGGATTTGGTATGGTGGTGACCCTATTGGTGCCCATGCGCAAATTGTTGCACATGGAAAAATATATTACCATCAATCATTTAGAGTTGTGTAATAAAGTCATTCTAGCTACCTCCATGATTGTTGGCTATGCTTACGCCATGGAGTTTTTCGCCGCTTGGTTCTCCGAGGATATCCCTGAACAGCATCAGTTCCTCTATCGCCTGGGTGGTGATCACTCATGGGCTTTCTGGACCATGACCTTGTGTAACTGTGTCGCGCCACTCTTCTTCTGGAGCAAGCGCGTGCGAAGATCGTTGATAGCCATGTGGATCATCTCAGTGTTCGTCAACATCGGTATGTGGTTTGAGCGCTTCAACATCTTCGTGCTGTCCTTGGAGAATGAGTTTATTCCCACCACGTGGAGCTACTTCCAAGGAACGACTTTTGACTGGTTGGTGACGGCTGGAACCTTTGGCATCTTCTTCACCTTGTTCTTGTTATTCTGTAAGTGGGCGCCCACCATTGCCATCGCTGAAGTGAAAAGTGTCCTGCCGTGGCGCGATCAGGCTCGTGCAACCCGTCACGATCATGGTGAGTCCAACAAGGAGGAGTCATGAGCATTGAAGATAAGCGCAGTGTAGTGGGGATTTACCGCCACCCAGATGCGTGGATGGATGCCTGCCGCGCGGTGCGCGCGCGTGGGGTAAAGGGCCTGGAAGGCTGGGCCCCATTCCCTGTGCATGGTATGGATGATGCCTTGGGCATTAAGCGCAGCTTTATCGGTCGTCCCGTACTGGCAGCCCTAATTATTGGTGCTGTGCTCGGCTTTTTTATGCAATACTGGATGATGAAGGTGGATTGGCCCCTGATCATTGGTGGTAAACCGTTTAATAGCTGGCCTCAGTATGTGGTTATTACCTTTGAGGCAGGTATCCTCTGTGGTGCCTTGACCAACTTTATGCTTGCTTTGGGGACCAGCAATCTGCGGCCCCAACTGCATAACCAGTTATGGCGGGACGATCTTGGGGATGACGCCTTTGCTGTTGCCGTTCCCTTGCTCTCAGCAAATCCTGGTGAGGCGGAATTGCGGCAAATGCTTGCCGTTACGGGCGCTGAAGAAATTGAAATCTATGATACCTCCGCCGACACCCTCGCCGGTTTATCGCGCGCCGAACGGCAGCAGCCCATCGTAGCTGCCCCGCAAGGAGAGCAGACCCATGGCTAAGTATTTGCAGATTGCTCTCCTAGCTATAATGGCAGTGGTCCTTATCACTGCTGTAGGCTGCTTTGGCGGTAAGAAAGAAAAGCGCGGCATCAACTATATGCCCGATATGTATTTTAGTCCGGCATTGAAGTCTAACGAAGCCTACCGCATCATCGAGCGTGATGAGCATGGCGCCGTGGTACGGATACGAGAAGTCTCGGGCATGCTACCGCCTCCTGATGGGGCAATCGCTCGTAACCTTATCTACTCGCAACCGTTGGGTGCTTGGTCGAGTGATGCTCATGCCGCCAATGCCAACCCGCTTGAGCCCACTCCTGAAGTCATGCGCCTGGGCCGTGTGAAATATGACGCCTACTGTGCAGTCTGTCATGGCCGTGATGGTGATGTCTTGAGTAACTATCTTGGCGATAAGTTCGCAGGTATCATCAGTCTCAACATTGAAGGCGTGGCGGCGATGACCGATGGCCACATCTACGATGTGATCACCCACGGTATTCGTCGCATGCCTGGTTATAAGGCGCAGCTTATGCCCGATGAGCGCTGGGCTGTCATTCACTATGTCCGTGTTCTGCAGGATGCTGCTGGTTTAGACGAAGAAACCCGCGAGCGCCTCATGGAAGAAGAGCGTAGTGGCGACTTTGACGCCTTTGCGCCGCCCCCCGAACCGATTCCAGAATATCTCAAAGGCATTTGGCCGGAGTTCCAACAGTGAGCGCGCATCATCATCTTACCACTATCACCGACCCTGGCCCCTTGCATGCACCGCGTTTGCGTAATACCGCAATCGCCCTGCTGATTATTGGCATACTGGGATTCATCGCTGCTCTCTTCGGCGCATTCGATGGCGGTTCCCGCCGGGCCTGGTCGAGCCTTCTCCAAGGCATGATGATACCCACCTTTATCACCTTTGGCGCCATATTTTTTATCGCTGTCAATTGGCTGGTGGGATCAGTGTGGATTGTCCCCTTACGTCGATTGATGGAGGGCCTCACCACCGGCTTGCCCTTAACCGCCATAGCCTTTTTTCTTATCGTGATTATTGGTGGCCGCGAGTTGTATCCCTGGATTGCCACTAGTTATATGGGCGGTGACGCTGATGCCCATAGCTACCTTTTTTATATGCCTGGCGGGAGTAAAGAAGCTTATATGACCTGGAGTCGTTTTGCTCTGGTGAACGGCTTGTTTATCGCCGTGTGGTTTGTCCTACGTGACCGTCTTATCCAGGGAAGCATTCGTCAGGATCAGGTAGGAGGGGATCAGCGTGAGCAACAAACCCCATGGGCCATTGCCTGGCTTATGGTATTTGCCATTACCTCAACCTTTTTTGTGTGGGACCTTCTTTTGGCCCTGCATGTGAACTGGTTTTCTACCATGTGGGGGGTGTATGCATTCGCCTCCATGGTGCAGATGTTCTTCTGCGTCATTCTCTTGCTGATGGTATGGCTGCGTCGAGGACCAATGAAAGAGGTCGTGCCCAAGCACATCCTGCACGATATGTCCACCTGGATGCTGGGATGGAGTTGCTTTTGTGCATATATCTCATTCTCGCAGTTTATGCTGATCTACTACGCGAATATGGACAAAGGGGTCTTTTACTACGCCAGTCGCACACAAAATGGCTACGGATTGCAATTATGGATCGAAAGCATTCTCCGTTGGCCAGTGCCCTTCCTCCTGCTGATGAGCCAAAGTCGGCGGACCTGCCCCATAACTATCACCATTGTCAGTATTCTCGTACTCATAGGTAACTGGTTGACCCTATCCTGGATTATTGTGCCTGCCTTTAGTCCCGATAGTTATCAATCAACTTTCTTTGGCCCAGAGTTATTGGTAGGGGCTGGCTTTGTTGGCGCCTTCCTTCTTTTGGCCCTCAACTTTTGGCGTCGTTATGGCCTGGTCGCAAAAGGCGACCCTCGCCTTCTGCGCGCCGTTAATGCGGAGCACCTGCACTGATGTCTAGCCCCCGCCAGTATTCCAATCCATTGCTGTGGAGTGTAATTCTGATCGGCTTTGTGCTGGTCTCTGCCTCCATTTTTAGCTTCTGGTATGCCCGCGGCGCCGAATACGGCGCCACCAAGCCACGTCCTGAGGGGAGTGGTGGGGCTGAGGTCCCTGATCACGCGGCACTTATTGCTCGTCTTGATGAAGACGTACTTGATCTCGGACGTAGTGTCTACCAGGCCAACTGCGTATCCTGTCATGGGTCCGATGGCCGTGCCGCAGTGAGTGGTGCGAGAATTTTTCCCGAGGAAGAATTCACTAATGGAGCAGATCCCTATAGTCAGTACCAAACATTAGTCCGTGGTCTTGGTCTTATGCCACCGCAACCTATGCTATCGGTGGAAGAAAAATATGCGGTTACCCATTTTATCCGCGAAGAGTTTTTGCGTGAGGACAACCCAAGTCAGTATACGGAAATTGATGACGAATACCTCGCCAATGGGCCATGGCCACAACCTGGGTCGGCCGATGATGCGGCAGTCTCGCATCCTTATGGAGCGAATGCTCACAAGCGCTTGGAAATCCCCGTAAAGGCTTTGAGTTATCAGCGGGTCCGCGCTGGCCTACCGGTAACCGTGCGTCAGTGGCAGGACATGGTTCGTACTGCTGATATCTCGTCTCCGCAGCGTGCGCGCTTACTTGGCGCACACATCAATGCCTATGCTGCCCAGGCATTGATGCAGGCAGTTGCCAGCGAAGACCTGTCTGTCTTTGCGGTGACGCTGTCGGATTATGTCCCAGGCTTTGCGCTCCTTTCAGGCAACGAGCTACGCACCTTGCAGCACGGTTTGCGTGAGCAACTCCCCGAGGCTCCCGCTCCCATTCCAGTGCCAGACGAGATTACCGACAGTGAGGTAATAGAAGAAGAATCGGCTGATGATGATACCTCTGCTCTACCCGCAGAGGAAGCTTCTAGCGAGTAACGCAGCCTCCTTGAGCGAGAAAGCTACTCGATCAAGGAGGCAGAAACAGCCTTACATTGTCTAGTCGATGACCGTATCTTTAACGAGGCTTACCCGATATGCGAACCATTCTTTATACACGATGCGAGCAAAGCTTATGGTGGCGTTGTCTGCCGTGGCTGTGTCTTGTGTTTTTACTTACTGCAGTCTCAGTGGGATCTGGCGGAACACTTCTCGCCGATGAAACGGATCCCGTTAAGTCCCTCGTTGAACAAGTCAATCCGGCCGCCGAATCGGTGGCCCTGCGCGGCAGTATTTTTGATTATGGTCCCTTTGTTGGCCATGCTGCATCTGATGTGGCGCAGGTGGTCAAGGCAGGCACCTGGTTTTCCTTCTTGGTGTTCTTGCCATTCCTTATCTTGCCGCAAATCCTCCTGGTTATCATTATTATCAAGTTCCGTGGCAACAACCCCGTCAACAAAGACCGCGCACCAGCAACGTTTGTTCACAACACCCGCCTTGAAATAGCCTGGACAGCAGTTCCGGTAATTGCTTTGATTGTCGTAGCCATTCCTATTACACGGATTCTTGACTATCAAGAGAGCCCGCCTGCAGGTTTGCATCAAGGGGAAACCTTCACCATGGAAGTGGTGGGCCGGCAATTTTCTTGGATTTACAATTACCCCCAAGAAGATCTGCGCGTTGGCACCTATCCAGTCCGTGATTTACCAGAGGTGGATCTTCCCGAAGGAGCCCCTCGGCCCGAACGTATATCTGCGGTCCAAGAGGCAGCTGTGTTTCCCCTTGATCGCACAGCAACCCTCTTTTTAACCTCCCAGGACGTGAACCATGCTTGGTGGGTACCAGCGTTTGGGGTTAAGAAAGACACCTTTGTCGACCGTCATACACATACCTGGTTCACTCCCACCAAGACGGGTTTTTTCAAGGGAACCTGTGCCGAGTTGTGTGGTGGTGATCATGGTATTATGAAAATAACCGCGGTAGTGCTTGATGAAGATGATTATCGCCGTTGGGTTTCGTTTAAACGTCACGAGCGCGATGCGCGACGGGTGGTCGATGCCATTAGTCAAGATGACGATGGAACCGCCGCGCAAGAAGCCTTTACCGCCTATGTGGCCGCAGGTGATTCAACGACTCGTCTGAGTGCCTTACGTTTCTGGCTCCTCTACGACATTGCCATTCACGAAACCTTGTGGACTGAAGCCGCCTCGCGGCCTTTTGCGGGTGGGATTAAAGGCCTTGATGCCTTCCTCGAACGCACCCAGGCGCGTCGTGAAACCCTGCGCAGTCTTTTGGATCACCATCTTCAAGACCAAGCCGATCTTGCCCCCCAAGGAACCGACGCATGACTGCTTCCGCCCTTCCCCATCCCGATCACTTGCAGGTGCCGCGCTATAGCGGTATCCTTGATTGGTTAACTACCGTTGACCACAAGAAGATCGGGCTCATGTACTTCTGGTTTGCGCTGATCATGGGTATTGTTGGTGGTGGCTTTGCTGGTGCCATTCGACTGCAATTGATGAGTCCTGAATCGGTGTGGGAAAATTTCAATGCGGCGCGTGTGGCAGGTTCGGTAGAGGCCACCTCTAGTTGGTTTGCCGATAATCGCTTGGCCTTCAATCGCATGACTACCATGCACGCCTCAGTGATGATTTTTACGGTTATTATCCCAGCCTTTGCGGCCTTTGCCAACTATGTTGTACCCTTAATGCTGGGTGCGCGTGATATGGCCTTCCCTAAATTGAATGCCTTTGCTTTCTGGCTTTTAATTCCGGCTGGTTTATTGATGATGGCCAGTTTTTTCGTTGAGGGTGGAGCCGCTGCCACCGGCTGGACCGCGTATCCGCCCTTGAGTCTGCAAGATGCAGGAAATCCAGGTCAGGATATGTGGGTTTTGGCCATTCATATGGCCGGTCTTTCCTCTATTCTTGGTGCGGTAAACTTTATTGTCACGATTACCAATATGCGTGCCCCAGGGATGACCTGGATGAAGCTGCCGATGTTTGCCTGGGCAACCTATATCACCTCCATTATTCAGTTGATCGCAACCCCCGTACTGGGTGCTGCTGTCACCATGATCCTGATGGACCGCAACTTCGGTACTGGCTTCTTGAACACTACTCGAGGTGGTGACCCCGTGCTCTACCAGCATATCTTCTGGTTCTACTCACACCCAGCCGTCTATATTATGATTCTACCAGGCTTTGGCGCCGTGAGTCATATTCTTACCGCATTCTCTGCCAAGCGCCTGTTTGGATACACTGCTATGGTGTTCTCAATTGCCTCGATTGCCGTACTTGGCTTCTTGGTCTGGGCCCATCACATGTTCTCGGTGGGCATGCCGACCTGGGCTCAAGCCTTCTTTATGTATGCCTCCATGGTCATTGCGGTACCCACTGGGATCAAAATTTTTAGTTGGTTGGCCACATTGTGGGGTGGAAAAATCCGTTTTACCACAGCTATGTGCTATTCCCTTGGCTTTATCAGCCTTTTTGTCCTTGGCGGGTTTGGTGGCCTGATTTTGGCCCTTGTTCCCGTTGATATCCAGTTGCACGACACCTATTTCGTTGTGGGCCACTTCCATTACACCTTGGTGGGTGGATCGCTGATGCTGATCTTTGCTATGACCTACTATTGGTGGCCCAAGATGACGGGGCGTTATTTGGGCGAGGTCAGTGGGAAAATTGGTTTTGTATTGATGTTCCTTGGCATCTTTATCGCCTTCGGCACCATGCATATATCCGGTGCTTTGGGCATGGCTCGTCGTATCCCCATTTATCGCGAGGAATTCTTTACCCTCAATCAAATTACTACTTTTGGCTACCTGCTCACCGCTATCGCAGCATTGATCATCTTCTTCAGTATCTGCGCCTCCTATTTCCGTCGCCCCACTGCCAGTGACGACTCATGGGATGTCAACGAACTGCAGCGCAGCTTTGAATGGGCTACCACCAGCCCACCACCTCCGTATAACTATGAGCAGGTGCCACCTATTCCCGTAACTGATCCGCATATGCATCCCACTGAAGAAGATGCACGTGCGCAGCAGACACAGAAGAGCTCGTCTACCCCATCATGACCTCCCCCCATGCCTCTGACGCCACACCATCGCTCTACGATCCAGCACATCGCTCTCTGGCGTCGTGGATGGGGGCACTGTTTGCTCTCATTATGCTTTTGGTGGCAGTGGGGGGCTTCGTCCGCCTAACGGGGTCTGGTCTCAGCATTCCGGAATGGCCGTTTATTAACGGAAGTCTCCTGCCACCTTTCAGTGAAGATGGCTGGGTTGTTCTCAAAGAAGAGTTCTATCGTGATCAGGAACGTTTGCGCGCCGCCCAAGAAGCAGGCGCCGTAGGCCTGGGATCGCTCGGTCGAATACCGGAAGACATGACCGATTTTAAGGTCATGTTTTATATCGAGTGGTCGCATCGTGCCCTGGCAAGTATTATCGGCATTATTGCCCTGGTATGTATGATCGTATGTATGCGTAATGCCTTTCTCTGGCAGCGCTGTGGCCAATTGCTCACCGCCACCGTCATCCTTATCGTGGGCCAGGCAGTATTGGGCGGGGTATTAGTAAAAAGTGGCACCAGTACCCATTTCTTATTTATGCACCTGGGCACGGCGGCGATTATCGCCTGCATGGTTATCTGGGCATTAATGCGATTGCTTGCGCCACGGCATGAATCACCCATCCCTGCAGAGGTGCGCAGAAAACGCCACTGGAGCCGTACCGTGTTGGTTGTGGCCATGGTGATAACCTGGGTGCAGATTATTTTTGGCGCCCTGGTCGCCGGATCTCGGGGCGATAGTGCGGTTATCCCCACTTGGCCATTGATGAATGGCGCGTGGATTCCATCCCTGTGGAATGAGCGTTACGGTGTGGCATGGAATCTTTTAGATAATGCAGTTATGTTGCAGTGGGTGCACCGTTGGTTTGCGTGGGTGGTTGTTGCAGTGGTTGCCTATGCGGCGTGGTGTGTGCGTCGTTCGCCTGCAGGAGAACGTCAACGTTTGGCCAGTCATTTTATGTTTGGCCTCTTATTAACGCAAATGGCCTTAGGGGTGTTTAATGTTTTTGCTGGAGGCGTGAATGTGCTCATAGCCTTAATTCATCTGGTTACTGGGGTGATGCTCCTAGCATCATTAGTCGTGGTTTATCACGATGCCCGCTATGAGCAGCCGAGTAACGAGCCCCACCGACAGCCATCGCCTCGGCCGGCTGATCCAGAGACCCATGCGGAGGTAGTATGAGTCTCATTGGCGACCTTATGGTGCTTACCAAGTTTCGCATAAATGCCCTGGCAACCTTTACCGGGTATGCGGCGATCGTAGTGCACGGTACCTATGCTACCGACTGGTCGATGATTTGGCCGTTAATATTGGTACTTCTTTTCACTGGCGGTTGTGCCAATACCCTTAACCAAGTATTCGAGGTGCGTAAAGATGCGCTGATGTATCGGACTCGGAAGCGGCGGCCATTGCCTGATGGTCGTATTTCAGTACCGGTTGCGGTTGCTTTGGCAATTGGTCAGCTGCTTATAGCCATTCTTATTTTACTGCTGTATTACGGCAGTTGGCTTGCAGCCTCTGTATCGCTATTCACCGTACTCTACTATAGTTTCTTCTATACCCTCTACCTCAAACCGCGGCACCATCTCAATATTGTGGTTGGAGGGGTTCCTGGAGCACTCGGGCCAGTTATCGCATGGGCCGCAGTGGCAGGCGATCTCTGGGCCTGGCAGCCCTGGTTTATGTTTGGTCTTGTGTTTTTGTGGACCCCGCCGCATGCCTGGGCGCTGGCCATCAAACTGCGTGATGACTACGCCCGTGCCAATATTCCCATGTTACCCGTGGTGCGGGGAGTGGATGAAACCACCCGACAAATTTTCCTCTACACGGTGATCTTGGTGGCGGCGAGTATTCTCGCGCCCTTGTGGGCGGATGCCTCAGATATAGGTCCAGCCTACGCGCTTGCGGCAGTGGCGGGAGGCTGTGTGTTTCTTTGGTGGACCTGGCGCCTCTGGCAGCATCGTCCCATGATTGCCACCATGCCCCTGTTTAGCTATACCCTCCTGTATATAGCGGCCTTGTTTACTGGTTTGATCATCGACGTTCTCTGGTTCCCGGAGTGGCGACTATGAGCACTACACAATCTACCTCCCACCACCTTCAACGGCGAAATCTGCGCCTCGCGGTGAAATTAACTATTATTGCTGTGTGTATGCTGCTGTTTACCCCTGTTTTGTGGTATACAGGGGGGATATTATGCGATTGGGCCGGTATTGGCATCAATCCTGGAAGCGATGGGCCACGCAGTGAAATCCGCATGATCTCTGGTGATGAAGTGGTGGAATCACCATGAGCTTACGACCACTGAACATTTTTATGGGCTGTGCCGTGGTGGGATTATTCGCGCTGGCGGGCTACATTGGTTGGCGGGTTGCAGAGCCACCAGCACATGAAACAGCAGATATCGATGAGCAGCGTCAGGTTCAGGTGGTGTTTCAATCTCATGTTCGGGGAGGTTTACCGGTGCGTTTTGCTCCCGATGAACGCGTACAACTGGTTACCCCGGGTATTGAGCATCGCAATACCTACACCTTTGAAAACCTCAGCGATAAGCCCGTATTTTTTACCCCCATGCATTCAGTTTCCCCACCAGATGCAGCACGGCATTATTCCATGAGTGTGTGTTTTTGTTTCTACGACCAAACCATGCCGGCGCGTTCGCGAGCCACCTTTACCGTTGCCTACACCCTTAATCCGGCCCTCAATCATCGCACCAATCCCGTTCATATTAACTACAATCTTGTTGGCATAGATCCCGAGCAGTTTCGTCGTAGTCCTCCCAATGGTGACGATGGCCATGGCTTAGATTCTGAAATCCAGGTTATTTCTATGCACATAGAGCCGCTCTCGTCCCCTGTGGAAGGATATCATGATGATATTGCCTGGGCTGAACTGCACTTCGAGACGAAGGGAGTCCATTGATTATGGGAGCCATTGATCCCTACGACCCAGAGGTATCGCGTAAAAATCGCAAGCTGGCACTGCTTCTTGTTGCTGTGATTGTAATCGTGTTACTTGCCTTTCTGATACGCTTTACCCTTGCAGGACTGCCCGAAGATATGCGAGAGTGGTCTCGCATCCAGCAGCGTGAAGATGCCCGCAGCGGAGAAGACGCCCCTCTTAACGATGGCGCAGTAGCGCCTGTGGATAACGGTGCAGAGGTAGTACCTGTCGACAATGACGGTGCTGCTCCCATGCCAGCTCCATCCTATGAGTCTCCTGAATCGAGTGAGGATCAACCATGAGTACAACAAGCAACGGTGACAATGCCCATCATCACGATGATCCCTGGAGCCATGTTCCCCCACCGAGTCCATGGCCCTTTCTTTTGGGGGCCATTGGGCTCACTATTCTCATGTTTGGAAGCCTGAGTGCCATGGGTATCCTTGGCGATACCATGATCTATGTAATTCTGGGCAGCGTGATAACCGTGGTTACCCTTATGGGATGGGCGCATCAGGTAATCAAAGAAAAGGCGCTCAGCCATGATCTTGAAGGCCAGCAGCGAGACCTCATCTTTTTCACCAAAATGTTTATTATCTCCGAGTTGGCTGCATTTGGGGCGATTTTCGCCTATTTCTATTACC
>REDP01000329.1 GCA_007693455.1 Planctomycetota bacterium
CAAGGATGCCGGAATCAACGAATTTGACCCACAGATTCTGCCGAAGACCCAGTTAAGTAAGCTTAATGTCAGTGATCATGAGTGGTTCCAGTCGGGGATGCGTACAACTGCCTCTCACGAATATGCCGTTCAGGATGTAGTTGATTCTCCACTTGAGCGGACTAAGGACCGTTCATTGATCTATGTTGGCGGCGTGCGTCGTGGGGGAGCTCGTGAAGGCGAGGCGATAGGTGTGCTGGGTATTATGTTTGACTGGGATACCGAGGCGCAGACCATTCTGCGCACCTGTCTTCCGTCTGATCGCGAGGGATTGCCGATCGCTGGTGCGGCTGCATTTTACACGAATAAATTGGGGCAGATCATCGAAACAACCGATGCTCAGCGCTTTCCAGTCGGTTTATTCCCGCCTCTGCCGTCATCGCACCAAACGTTAGGGAAGGGTGAACGTATCTCGGGTCTTCTCCAGCATGATGGGATGCGCTACCTAATTGGTAGTTCTCGTACGCAAGGTTATCGAGAATACGAGGGACTCGGGTGGTGTGCTCATATCGTACGACCAGTTGATGCACTCTCGCCTCCTTCATAAGCAAAGGATAATTTCCTCGCACAATCCTTCATCCGCTGGGGCTCTCTGGTCATTCTACTTGAAGAAACCCTGCGAACGCTTGAGGCCCTACGAAGTAAAAGATCGGATAGCCGGCAAAGGCGAGTCCCTGTTCCTTAATGACGTCCTCCTCCCCAAAGATAAGATATATTTCCAGACACGACTTTGCTCTCAGTAAGTTCTGTGGATGGCAGGGCGGCTTGAAGCTCACCCCCAGGGCCACCGATTTCCTGGTCGGCCGGCAAAGATGCCCTGAACAAGGCTTTCTTGCCCTATTCAGGGCAAGTACTTTTCTCATGGTGAGCTTTGAGCCGCCTTGGGTGTGGATAGAGCTTGCCGGTTGGCATGGGCTAGGAGGCGTTAGCCTGCCTCTCCATGATGGATCAGTTCAAAGTCTGGTTGCTGGCCCTTGCTGGCTTATGTTATGTGATTGCGGCGGTGCTGCGTTGGCGCGCATTGGCTCAAGATGCACACGCCCCGCGTCCGTGGCTATTGTTGGCTACTGGCATTACGGCACATGTGTGTGCGACCATTATGGCGGTGGCGAGCAGTGGCGCGGCTGATTTCACCTATGCTGCGCTAGGTAGTTTGCTGGCAGCCTTGGCTATGTTGGTTGGTACCCGCTTTATGGCGGTGCATACTCCAGGCTTATTACTCTTGCCGGTGGGAATTATGGCCTGCTTGGTGGCAGTGTTTGCGGCAGTCGACCGTTCCTACTTGAGCGATGATATAGAGCAGCGTAGCTTGCTGTTTTACGTGCACATTATTTTTATGTCGGCGAATTTGGCGGCGATGTTGCTGGCCTCGGCCGCGGCGGGGCTGTATTTAGCCGTAAGTTGGCAGCTCAAAGCGGCATCCCATCGGGCCTTGCGCCTCCCACAGTTGCCGCCTTTGGCGCATCTTGCTCAGCGTAGTTTGCTGGTGGCCTTGGCCATGCAGCTCGGCGGCGTGGTATCTGGAGCCGTGGCGATTCATCCCGAATCCGACTTTTCCCCCTGGCATCCTACGGTGATATTGGCCTGTGTGGCAATTATTGTGATGCTCTTCTTGTTGAGTGTGCATGCGTTGCAGCGGATTGGTTGGCGTGGCTTGTGTTGGGGAATTATGGTATTGTTGATGGTCGAAGTGGCGGCATTGGTAACCTTGATGATGGTGGATGCCCATGGCTGAGGAGCGCATCCAACGCACCCTATTTTGCCTGGGAGTCGATCATCATAACACACCGGTGGCAGTGCGTGAACGTCTCAGCGTGAGCGATACTGCGGTACCTGGGGTAGTGCAACGATTACGCCAGGTCCCAGGTATCGATGAGTGTGTTTTACTGTCCACCTGTAATCGGGTGGAGGTCTATGCTGCGGGCTGCAAAGGGCTTCATGCCCTGCGCGATACCTTTGCCGAAGAGGTGGGGGTAGACCCTGCGCTTATCAGTGAGCATGCCTATGAGATGCATGATGAGGTAGTGGCCCGTCATCTGTTTCGGGTTGTGGCCAGTTTGGAGAGCATGGTTATTGGTGAGTACCAAATTCAGCATCAAATTAAAAACGCTTATGAGGTTGCCCGCCGTAGTGGCTGTACGGGTATGCACTTGGATGCCCTTTTTCAATATGCCTTAAATGTTGGCAAGGCCGTGCGCACCCACACCAGCATCGGCGAACGCAAAGTGTCAGTGGCTTCGGTGGGGGTGGATTTGGCGCGGCATATTCATGGCGATCTCAGTAAAGCGCGGATGTTGGTGGTGGGCGCAGGCGAGATTGCCGAGTTGGCTACGGTGCATTTGGTCAGTGCCGGGGTACGGCGCATAACCCTGATTAATCGTACCCATGAGCGCGCCCTGAATCTTGCCAAAGATGGGCGTTTTGCTGCGGTGGATGTACATACGGTGCCCTGGTCACAGCTGGCCCATGCCCTGAGTCAGCATGATATAGTGGTTACCAGTACCGCCGCCGAGCGCCCTGTCATTACAACTGCCGAGGTACGTGAGGCGCGCCGCCGTTGCCTTGGTCCATTGGTGATTATTGATTTGGCAGTGCCCCGCGATGTTGCCGCAGAAGTCGGTGAATTGGCCGACGTGTACCGGTATGATTTGGATCACTTAGACCACATGGTTGCCGCCAATCGCGATGTGCGTGAAGACGAACTCCAGGCGGTAGAGGCCTTAGTAGCCGAGCATCTTGTGCAATGGCAGCAGCGACAGACCTGGAATGCGAGTGATCTTCCTGCCGCGGTGAGCCAGTGGTTTGCTGAAGTGCTTGCCGAGGAAACCCAGGTCCTGCAGCAGCGTTTGGATCCTGAGGCAGCAGCTGAAGCACGGCGTAGCGTGCATCGCTTGGCGGGTAAGCTGCGCCATCGCTGTTTACAGATGGCTCGATCCCATGTTGGTGATCCTGAGCGTGAGGCGCTCATCCGCCAGCTTCTGGACCTGGAGTAGTGTATGGCCAATGCCACGGCTGAGCACGGAATGCGGCCCTTGGATTGGTGTAATGCTTTAGGATTTGTGGTCTATGCTGGATCGGCGGCGATTACTCCCATTGCCTTAATGGTATTGGCGCGGGAGATGCAGTTCACCTTTACCAGTGGTGGTGCATTGGAGGTTGCGCGCTCGGCCTTAATCGTTGTGGCCTTGCTGGCCTCGGGATTCGTTGCCGGGCGATGTGGCAAGGCGCCATCACTGGCGGTCAGTTCCTTGCTCCTGAGTCTTGGTCTGTTGCTATACTGCTTTGCTCCCAGTTATGGCGTTGTTATTATTGCGCTGGTTATTGCCGGCTGTGGTGGGGGTATTATTGAGGGTCTGATTAATCCCCTGGTGCAGGATCAACACCCCCATGATAGCGGTCGCTATCTCAATATAGTCAATGGCTTCTGGTCCGTGGGAGTTTTGCTGACGATGCTGGTGGTGGGAGAATGGCTTACCTGGGAAGGCTCTTGGCGACTGCCCTTGGCAGTTTTGGCTGGGGCGGCTGCATTGGCGGCGGCATGTTATGCCCTATTTGCTTATCAAGAGCGGCAGCGCGAAGTGTGCTCCCTGCGCCAGACGGCGCAGGAGGTGAGGCATATTCTCCGCAGCCCCATGTTTTGGTTTTTTTGGCTGATGATGGTGTTGGCTGGAGCGGCAGAAGGTGGCCTCACTTTTTGGACGGCGAGTTTTATTCAAGTTGAACATGATGGAAGTGCTCGCTTGGCAGGCCTGGCGACGGCCTGTTTTGGCCTGGGCATGATGGTGGGCCGATTTGCCATTGGTTTAATTGTGCGCCAGTCGCTTCTCTGGCATACCATGGTGGGGAGTGCTGCTGCGGCGGTACTATGTACCCTAGCCCTGCCCTTTTTGCCCTGGATTCCCATTCTCCTGCTAACGCTGTTTGTCTCTGGTTTGGGGATCGCGTGTCTGTGGCCCAGTCTGCAGTCTTACGCTGCCGAGCGGCTTCCCTTGGAAAGTACCAACCTGTTCATCCTCCTGTCCTGCGGCGGTATTCCAGGCTACGCTGGTGCGAGTTGGGCCCTGGGGCACTTGGCTCAACACTACGGATTTACTCTTGCCTTGGGGGCTATTCCTCTGGCGATGGGTATGCTCCTCGCCCTGTTACTGCTCCTGCCACTATTGCTTGGTAAGCCTGCATCGTTAGCGCCCGATCATCCTGGGTGTGAGAGGTAGCCAGATGCCCCGTCTTGCCTCAGCAAGGGCTGCGACAACCAATACGGGCTATTTTGCAGGGCGTATATCTGATCATAGATTGTAATAAAGAGCGCCCTTGCGAGTTATGATATTTAAGAAGCGCGAATCATGAAAGGCGTTGCCTGTTTTTACGTTCGCCTTCGCCAAATACTCTTTGCCCTAATGGTTTAGTCGCCATAATAGGACTCTGTCAAAATCATGACATTGATATGATCCATCTTTATAAAAGTCGTCGCCAAACCTTTCCCAGGGTCCAGCAGTGCCAGGCATACTTTTCAATACGAAGTATATGGCCCTATCCCGCGGATATGATTACATCAAGAGAATGGCACCCTCATGAAAAAAGCCGATCCTTTTGTAGCGCCTGACTCGAAGCGCGAAGCTTCGGCCCGCAGGGGGCAAGAGGCTCCTCGTATTGCGGTTCTGGGCGCATCGGCAGGCGGCCTGCAAGCCATTGAACAGTTTATGCGCTCGTGTGATCAGCTTAGTGATGATGTCTTGGCTTCTTGGGCATTGGTGATTATTCAACACCTGTCGCCTGACCATGAGAGTGTTATGGATGCGCTACTGCGACGCTGCTGCCGCATGCCCATTGTCTATGCCTGTTCTGGAGCCGTTCTCTGTGGGGGTACCTGCTACCTCATTCCCGCGCATGCTGATATCACTTGGGAGGACGGCTGTTTGAACCTTCATACTCGTCCTGGGCGGACACAGCCTCATCATCCCATCGATCGTTTTTCATTGAGTCTGCATGGGGCTACGGCGGCAAGTGCGGCGATTATTATTGCTTCGGGAACAGGTAGCGATGGTGCGCTTGGGGCCTATCATCTTGCTCAGCATCAGGGACAGGTGTGGATTCAGGATCCCCATGAAGCCAACTTTCCCCAGATGCCCGAGGCAGCACTAGCTCAAGTGCCACAGGCGAACATTGGGCCCATGCCTAGCATCCCAGGCAAACTCTTTGCCCAGGAAAGCCGAGCAGACGCAGGGCAGTCAAGCTCACCAGGATCGTGCGATGAGGGGCTCGAGCCGCTAGACGTTTTGGCTCACCTTTTAGAGCGAGAACACCGTCTCCACTGGAATCATTACCATGCGGCAACCTTGATGCGGCGCCTTGATCAGGGTCGTCAGACGACTTCGTCTCGATAGTGTGGATGCCTATGTTCAGCACTGCATTAACGATGCCGATGCCCGAAGCATCTTGGTGCGCGAGCTATTGGTCCACGTTACCTCGTTTTTTCGTGATCCAGACTGCTTTGCAGCCCTGAAGGATCAGATTCGCGAACAGTTGCGGCAGCTCCCTTCCCATCATCCTGAATATCGGGTGTGGGTGGCGGGCTGTGCAAGTGGCGAAGAGGCCTACACCGTGGCCATGCTCATTCACGAAGCGCAGGAGGAAGTGGGTACCGCCTTGAATATTCGTATCTGGGCTACGGATCTTCATCCGGACTCCATTCACCGCGCGAGTCAAGGCCAGTATAGTATTGAGAGCCTGCACAGTCTTGGTGAAGAACGCATTGCTCGTCATGTGGTGATGAAACATCGTCATGGTTCATTTGTCCCGGCGATTCGTGATATGCTCGTTTTTGCCCCCCACGATGTATTAAGTGATCCCCCATTTTTGCACCTGGATCTCTTGGTGTGTCGTAATCTGCTCATTTATTTCCGCGAGAAGACGCAGGAGGCAGTACTGCATCGCTTATGTTCTTCATTGTCGCGCGATGGCATTATGATGTTGGGTCGCAGTGAACAGCTCATCCTTGATAGTTATCCCTTAGAAGCAATCAATACCATACATCGACTGTATCGCAAAAGCCGCGATACTTCTTATAGTCCGTATCAAGACCGTACCTTACCCTTATGCCGTCACCTCCCTGCTGCGAAGAGGGACCATTTGGCGGACTTAGAAAAAGTCGAAGAGGCCTCAATCCATTCCCCTACTACCAGCTCAGACAAACTTCAAGCCGCCATAGAAGCCTGCGTAGAACCTGGTTTTATTATTGATGAGCACGATGCCCTCAAGTATGTATTTGCCAGTGCCAAAGACTGGTTTGACTGGGAGGGACCAACCCAGGGCCCCATTTGGCAGCACCTGGAAAGCGATATCGCCTTGGCCTGCGAGAGCCTGGTCGCAGGCCTGCGCCACGATCCCCACAACCATGTCGCACGCACCATTCTTCAGCGATTTTCTTCGGATCATTCGCCAGGGCGCGAAGTGCGTCTGCTTGCCCGACGTATCCCAGCAGCAAAGTCCATACCAAGCCACGACTGGTTTTTTATCTCACTGAGTGAAGAATTGCCTGTCCTATCGGCGTCCAGCGACCAGGATACCCCTGAGCTTATTGCTGCCCTACAGCAACGCATTGAGCATTTACACAGCGATCTCGATAATGCCCGTTCTACCATCCATGGCTTGCGCCATGATTTGGCCAATAGCAATGAAGAACTCCAGGCCACTAATGAAGAGTTACAAGCCTCGAATGAGGAGCTGCAAAGCTCTAATGAAGAGCTACAGTCGCTCAATGAAGAACTCCATAGTGTTAATGCTGAATTGTTAGCCAAAAATGATATCCTCAGTGACATGGCTAGCGACCTTGAGCATCTCTTAAGTGCCAACGATACGCCAAAGATCTTCCTCGATGCTGAGGGTTCTATTCGTCGGTTTACCCGTGCTGCGCCCAGGATTTTCCATCTGGATGACCAGGATGTCGGCCGTCCCATCAGTGCTATTACAGGCTTACTTGGTAGTGGCCAGCGCTTGGGTAGACGCATTGCAGAACTTACTACTCGGGATGAAAATGGTGATTCATTCCAATCCGAGCACTTAGCAGAGGATGGACGCTGGTATCTTGAGCGTCTGCACATTAATCGTGATGCCAGTGGTGCTATCAGTGGTTTTGCTCTGAGTTGGATTGATATCCACTGGCTCAAAGAATTACAGGTCAGTTTGCAGGCCGACCAGCAGCGCTTGCAGCAAACCATCGCCGAGCAAACCCAAGCCTTGCGTGAACAAAGGGATTTATTACAGAACTTCAGCAATGCCAGCCCAGTAATGCTGTGGATGAGCGATGCTGATGGCCAGATAATCCACGCCAATCAATCCACCATAGATTACTGCGGCAACCTTGATTCTGGTCATGTGCGCAGCATCTGGCCGCAGTTGATCCACCCAGATGATGCTGCCCGCGAGAAAGCATCCTATTGTAAGGCCATCGATGGGCACACCGCCTATGCGGGTGAGTGGCGGGTGCGAGCGCACGACGGCTGCTATCGCTGGTTCAAGGTCCAGGCGGTGCCGCGATGTGATGGTAACGGTGCTTTTCTTGGCTATGCAGGCGGGTTGGTTGACATCGATGCTGAAGTTGGCCTGCGCCAGGAAGTGCAGCACATCGCCGATCGCCTGAGTCTCATTGTGGAGGCTGCCGAAATCGGTCTTTGGGATTGGGATACCACAGACAACCGCCTTTATTGGAGTCCTCGCACTTACGTCCTGCACGGTCTCCCTGCATCGACTAACGGCGACAGTCCTATCCAAGTAGAATATGCCCAGGAGGCGATTCATCCCGAGGATCAGGCCCATTGGCAGCGCGTTGTGAGTGATGCCATGCGCCACGATACCGCTGATGACTATCGCTTAACCTTCCGCCCTGCCAAGCCTCGTGATGGTATCGAATGGCTCCTGGGGATTGGTAGAGTCTTGCGTAATCCGGACGGAGTGGTGACTCGTCTCTCAGGCATCTGTCTTGACATTACCGCTCAGCGCCACATGGAAGATCAGCTTGCCGTGGCTTTGAAACAATCGCAGCAGGTGGCCGAAGATAAGAGTCGGTTTTTGGCTACCATGAGTCATGAATTGCGTACTCCCCTCAATGGTATTTTAGGCCTGAGTGAGTATCTGGTTCCTCGCTTGGGGGATGCTGAACACCGCAGCTGTCTCTCTCGCATTGTCCAGGCAGGCAAGGGGCTGCTCCAATTGATCAATGATACTCTCGAATTTAGTCGTCTCGAATCGGGTCGTATGCAATTGTATCCTGAGCCGTGCCAGATGAACCAGCTGGTTGATCACTTAGCCGCCATCTATCAACCTCTCGCCAGTAGCAAAGATCACTGTTCTATCAGCTGGCAGGTTGCCCCAGAAGTGCCTGAGTGGTTGCTCATAGACGGCAAACGAACGGAGCAAATTCTCAATAATCTCGTTGGTAACGCTTTGAAATTCACTCCCAACGGTGTGGTCAAGGTTACGGTAGACTGGTCCACTCTCCTTGACGGTGCTCAAGGAACTTTGCACCTAAGGGTACAAGATACCGGTGTTGGCATTGCTCCTGAGCATCTCTCTCGCTTGGGAGATGAGTTTTTTCAGGTCGCGAACCCACTCAATCATCATCCCTCTGCTGGCACTGGTTTGGGCTTGAGTATCGTCAATGGTTTGGTTGTTCTTATGGAAGGGCACTGGCAGGTGGAATCGCAACTGGGACAGGGCACTACGGTGACGGTAGCCCTTCCTTGCCAGGCATGTGCGGCAGCTCCTTCTCCCTGCTCGCAGGTAACCGTCACTGCCATTCCCGATTGCCAGGGACGCCACATCCTTATTGCTGATGATAATGAACTGAACCTTGAGGTGCTAGTGCATATGCTGGAGGAGACTGGCGCCACCCTCCATACGGCAGGGGATGGTCTTGAGGTATTGGCCATCTGCGAGCAGCAGCCTTGTGATCTCATCCTTATGGATTTGCAAATGCCGCAAATGAATGGATTCGAAGCCTGTACTGCCTTGCGCCATAGCGACAACCACACCCCAGTCATAGCTGTTTCTGCCACGGATGATCCTGATACCGTGCATGCTGCTTTGTCCACGGGTATGCTTGCCCATCTCCGTAAGCCCATTGATCGTCAGGCCCTCTTTACCCAGGTCGTTGCGGCCTTAGACGTTGCCACTCGGCCCTTGCCAGAAGCCTCTCCATTGATGAATACCAGCAGCAATGATCAGGAAGGTCGGGCGGCTGAGGGATCCGAACTGCGTCTGCTCCAGGATTACCTCGCAAGTCCCGCATTTGATCTCAATCAGGGCTTGCGTCTCAGTGAACGGCGTACGGACTTTTACCTTCGCATGCTGCAACGTTTTGCTCAGCAATTGGACACACGCTTTGCCCCTTTGGCGCAAATGGATACGACTGCTAGCAGTGATGATATCCATCATCTGGTGCATACCTTAAAAGGGTCAGCGGGGGCGGTTGGGGCGCAGCGTTTAGTGCAGGTATGTCAAACGCTGCTTCGTTGCCACGCAGCGGAAGAAAATTGGGATCAAGCCAACTGGGCCGAGCTGCAGGCCAGCTTGGCCGACACGCGTGATCAATTACAACGTCTGTTCCAACACCATCAGCCGGCAGCCCCAGCCCAAGAGTACGATCCGCAGGTCGCCTTTAATGAGGTCGTCCAACGTCTTGAGCGCTCAGCCTGGATTGACGATCACCTCTGTGATGCCGCCTGCCAATACGTGGCCCATATTACAGATGCAGCTACAGCCCAGCATCTACGCCAATTACTTCAAGAGGTGCGCGGGGCCGAAGCTCGTGATCTCATTGCTCAGTTTCCCCCTTCACCGCCGTCATCATCTGCGTCGTAAGTTCTCCTCTCGCCACATCTGGATACTAGCATCATGGCCCACTATTCCCGCGACTATCGTCATCGCATTTTGGCTGTGGATGACGACCCCAATGCGCTTCATGTACTGGCCCAGTGCCTGAGTCAGGAGCTTGAAATCTTGGTGGCAACCACGGCCCGCGAAGCCCTGCGTCTGGCGCACGCCCAGCCACAACCCGACTTAGTCTTGTTGGATGTCATGTTGCCGGACATGGATGGCTATGAATTGTGCAAGCGGCTGAAATCTGATGCTGCCACCAGTCACCTGCCGGTGCTTTTTATCACCGCCCAAGATGGTGTGGGTAGCGAAGAAACCGGCCTCGCCATGGGCGCGGTTGATTATATCACCAAGCCTTTTTATCCGCCCATTGTCCGCGCCAGGGTGCGCAATCAGTTAGCTCGAGTGCGGGCTGAACAGGATGTGCGCAATTTGCTCAAGCGCCTGCACAGTATCACCCATACCGCCATGGATCCGATTATCGGCATTGATGCACACGGTTTTGTGAACTTCTGGAATCCTGCGGCCACTGCTACCTTTGGCTATAGCGAAGATGAGGCAAAGGCCTGGCCCCTGCATGATCTCATCACCCCTGAGCATTTGCGCGCTCAGGCCAATGCCGGCTTTGCAGGCTTTCTTGAAACGGGTAGCGGGCCCCTGATCGGCCAGACCTATGAAATGAGTGCGCTTAATAAG
This sequence comes from Planctomycetota bacterium, assembly GCA_007693455.1. Lineage (GTDB taxonomy): Bacteria > Planctomycetota > UBA11346 > UBA11346 > UBA11346 > REDP01. Next base: position 10,609 of record REDP01000329.1, read on the forward strand.
GCGGGAGACGAATTCCCCGTAGAGCTCTCCTTGAGCGCCTATCGCCATGGTCGTGAGTGGAATGCGGTGGGGATTGTGCGTGATATTCGCGAGCGCAAGGCTCAGGAGGATGCCCTACGCGCAGCCAAGGCCGCCGCCGAAGAAGCCAATGCTGCCAAGAGCCGCTTTTTGTCTATGATCAGTCATGAAATGCGCTCACCCCTGCAGGGGATTATGGGCATGGCAGAGCTATTGCATCAGCAGCAAGGCCTGGAACCAAGCGCCCAGCGTTACGCCGATGCTATCGTGAGTAGCGCAGGGTCCTTGCATCACCTCATTTGTGACCTTTTAGATATGGCCAAAGTAGAGGCAGGAAAAATGGAGCTCTCTCCCTTTGACTTTGACCTGTATCAGGGCATTGATCATTGGGTTGGTGGCCTTGCCGTTCAGGCAAGTGATAAGGATTTGGATTTCACTATCGATTTGGCCCCGAATCTCCCCCGCCACTGGCAAGGAGATTGGCATCGATTGCGACAAATCCTTACCAATATTTGTGGCAATGCCCTTAAGTTTACCCAACAGGGATCTATTAAGCTGTCGCTGCGGACAGAAGCGATTCCTGACAGTCAAGAAGAGCGCAGGCTTATCTGTCAAATCACCGATTCGGGCATTGGTATCCCAACTGAAAAAATCCCCACGCTTTTCGACGAATTTGTGCAAGTTGATGCCAGCACCAGCCGGCATTATGGCGGCACCGGTTTGGGTTTGGCGATTAGCCGTCAATTGGCCCGTTTGATGGGGGGAGACGTTACGGTATCTAGCGTTCCCGGTTCGGGATCGTGTTTTACCCTGAGCGTGGTGATGGCCTGTCGCCATGATGCTATTCCTGCACCGCATGCGGCAGTGGAATTGCCAGTGGTGCTCGTGGGAGTACCCGCCGAACATGCTGACCCCATTGCCAATTGGCTGCGCTCGTGGAATATACCGGTGATACGCTTAAGTCCTGCGGCAGTGCCCAGTGATCAGTCCGGATGGCTGGGGACAAACCTTCCTGAGATGGTTGCGGGGGCCATTGTCTGCCGAAAAGTCCTTTCCCAAGCTCATGGATGCATCGCATGGCCCGAAAGTTGGGGGCCACGGGTGGCCTTGAGCCCCATCGGTACCCTTGATGCGGGCGAGCAGCTGAGTGCTTGGGGCTGTCTGAGTGAACGCTGTGAACCGCTCTTGCCTCATCAGCTGTCAGCGCTCTGCGATGAATATTTTACCCAGGGATCAGGCATAACCGAAATCACTCCAGCTTCAGCTCACTTACGTGGACTCAGTATTGATCAAACTCGCCCACCGCATGTGCTGGTGGTTGATGATAATGCCGTAGGTCAAATGGTGGTGAAAAGTTTATTGGAAAAGGTTGGCTGCATCTGCGATGGGGCAAGTAACGGTATGAAGGCCTTAGATGCGCTGAAAAGCGAACGCTATGATGCAGTGTTTATGGATTGCCAAATGCCAGGTCTTGACGGCTATGAAACCACCCGTCGCTGGCGTGCCCATGAAACGGAGCATGGCCACATTCATCACCTCCCCATTATTGCCATAACAGGTAATTCCCTGGATGTGGAAATCGCCAATTGCCACCATGCAGGCATGGATGAAGTGTTACTGAAACCTTGCTCACTTCAGGATCTCATTGAGGCGCTCGAGCAATCCGTACACGGATTGGTTTACCACGAGTAAAGAGAGCGCTAAACCACGTTTGTTTTATCGTGAACTGAGCTTTTTATTATCCCATCTACCATGAGATGTCCCAGCCGGCAACAAGGGGGTTCTGCTGTTTTTTAGTTTGCGGCGGCATGTTCTTCGGCTAATGATTTCATACCCGCTAAGTCACGCTTTCCCGTGCCCAGGAGGGGAATGGCTTCAACCTGGTAGACGTTGGCGGGGCGTGGACGGAAGATGGCAGGCTCTTCGCTGAGGGCCTGCTCAATCATCTCCGAGGCTGCGCAGGGGAGATCCTCTTGGTGGAGGACCACCAGGCGCTCGCCCTTTTGCGGGTCGTCCACACTACTCACGGCGATGCCATAGGCATCCTCATCCTCGCGGGGGTACTGCTGCTCAAGCCAGCGGCTCAGGGTGTGTTCAATGCGGTCCAAAGGCACCATCTCTCCGCCAATTTTGGCAAAGCGTGCCAGACGGCCTTGTAGGGTGATAAAGCCATGGTTGTCAACGAAACCAATGTCGCCGGTGTTATAAGCATCGCCAATCATGGCTTTGCTACTGCGCTCTGGATCATTCCAGTAGCCATCCATGAGAGCTGGACTACGGACGAGTAAGAGGCCCCTTTCGCCCACTGCCAGTCGTTCTTGGGGATCTTCGGGGTTGACCGTGAAAACTTCGATGCCCGGCAGGGGGCGACCAACACTGCCCTGCTGATGACCGATTTCGGTAATGTCGAGATCACGGCGGTCGGGGGTATTCACCGCCACTACTGGTCCCAGCTCAGTGGCCCCATAGCCCTCAAAGAGGGGAGCTTTATAGCGTTCCAAGAAGGCCTCAGCTAATTCCTTTGGGCAGGCTTCTGCCCCTACCACAGCAAAACGCAGGCTGGCAAAGTCTTCGGGGCTGATGCGCCGCATCCATCCACGCACAAAGGTCGGCGTAGCCATGACAAAGCTTGGGCTGTGTTGCTGCGCCAGACGGGCTAGGCCACGGGCGTCAAAGGGGTCGGCATGGGCAATAATATGCACATTGTGGATCAGCGGGAGCCAAGTGCCGATGCTGAGGCCAAAGGAGTGAAAAAGAGGCAGTGGCGTCAAAAGCCCTTCCCCACCTGGGGCCAAGCCTAAGTGGCGCATGGTGGCGGTGCTATTGGCAATGATGGCACGATGGGAGAGCATGACCCCCTTGGGATCACCGGTGCTGCCACTGGAGTAAACGATGCCAGCACAGTCCTCGGCTTGACCGCGATCCAGCCAGGCATGAGGAAGGAAGAGAATTGCTAGCATGCGCATACCTACGCCAATGCGTGATACTGCTGGGGCCAGGTCTTCGAGATGAACGATACGGGCTTCTACTTCGGGGGAGCCGATGCGATCAACGTAGGCTTTGGCAGTAACAATGGTGCGCAGGTCAGCCAGTTCGCACATGCGGCGTAGGCTTGCCGCGCCCACGGTGTGGTTGAGGGGGACGGCGGTATGCCCTTTAAGCGCTAGGGCTAGCAGTACAGCCGTGCCGGCACTGCCCGGCGGGAGGAGCACTCCCACTCGCTGCTCATCCTGGTGCAATTGCAAGTGCTTGTATAGGGCCATGGCACCGGCGCACAGGGCCAGACGCGAGCGCGAGCCGCGAAAATCGCTGACTGCGGTACTCCATGGTCGTGCTCGTGCCCAGGCCAGAGCCGCGCGGCCTAGGCTGCGGCTGTCGGCAGCCTGCTCGGCCTTGGCATGCTCATGTCCCAAGGCCTGCACTGCCTGCCGCATGGCTGCCGCTGGGGTGTCGCTGGGCAGGGCTGGGCCTAAGCGCACGCTTACTCGTCGCCACAGGCGTGGCCAACTGCGCTGCCGCGCGCGAGAGAGCGGACTGCCCAGGAGGCCATCAATGCGCAGCGGAATAATCGGCACATCAGCACGTTGGGCGATGCGCTCGACGCCACCCTGGAAGCGGTCGAGATCGCAGCCGCGGGAGAGTTTTCCCTCGGCAAAAACCACCACCACTTCGCCCTTCGCCGCCGCTTGTACGGCCTGATGAATAGCCCCAACCAAGCCCGAGCGTTGGCCTGGGTTGACCCCAATACACCCACCGGCCCGCAAAATCATCCGCAGGGGCCCCAGTACATAGCGGGCATGAATCAGGGGGCGAATCGGCCGCGGCAGACAAGCCGTAAGGATGGGGCCATCGGCGAAGGATTGATGGTTGGCGACAATGACGCAGCCGCCGCTATTGGGGAGGTGCTCTGTGCCGTGTAAAGAAATCCGATACCAGCTACGTACCAGGAGAGAAAAGAGCCAGCGTGCCAGCTGTAGGCGCAGGGTCACGGCAAAGGCAATGGCGACTGAAGCGGTTAAAAAACCTAAAATAATGCCGCCTTCAGTTTCCCGTAATTGCAATAAGGAAAATATGACCAGGGAAATAAATCCGACAATCAGCCCTAGATTAGTGACCACTGTGATCCCACTATAGGCTAATGAACGACTCTTGGGATCCGAGCGTTTCTGGAGCATGGTATTGCAGGAAACAGCCCACCAACCCCCACCAATCCCAGTCAGGAAAAGCCAGAGGGCGAACCATAGCACTGCTGGCTGCAGGGCACTGATAATGCGAGTCCACACGCTGGGATCATTGACTACCGCAATCCTGTCGCTGGCTAAGGCGATTGTACAGGCGGCGGTAAAACCCAGTCCAGCAAGGAGTGCCCCCAGTACGCCAAGGGCCGCAGGGCTGGATGCCACCATCAGCCGTCCAGCGCTTAGGCCACCGATGGCGATACCCACAGCCAATCCCACGGTAAGGGCGGCCATGCCCCCTTCGCCAAACTGAAAGGTGTCAATCGCAACCCCAACCACCACCAGTTGGCCTACCGCGCCAATAGCCCAAAACGACGATAGAGCGAGGGTTGGACCCCACATGCCCGTTTGTGCGTTCAGCGATCGCACCCAGGATGTAATAGCCAATGGCGAGACAATCTTACCATGCGGATTGTGGGCGCGAAGGCGGTGAATAGTGGTGGTGGCAATAATTCCCATAACGGCAAGGCATCCGCCCACCAGCATCGCTACCCAGGCTCGGCTCCAATCTGCCAGGGCAGTGCCAGATCGAATCTCGGGATCAAGGATGAAAACCAGGGCGGTACCTCCGAGAATGGCCAGGCTAGTGGCCGCTTGAATGCGTCCATTGCCCACAGGAATACGGTCATGAGCCACCATATCAGGGATCGAAGCGTATTTGATCGGACTAAAGAAGGCGCTTTGCAGTCCAAATCCCGCCAACACCATGAGCATCAAGGGGATGCTGCCCCACAGTAAGGCCAGGGCCCCCAGGCCAACCAGAACAATTTCAGCACTACGCACGCAAAGCATAATGCGTCGAGGTGGAAAACGGTCCCCCATGCTACCGGCAGTGGGCGCCATAATCAGCATGGGCAGAATGAACAACAAGCCCAAGAGCGGTTTAAGGATTTGTGCCTGTTCCTCTGGTGCGTTGATTTGAATAAAGGCGGTAAAAGCCAAACGGAAAAAATTATCGTTTGCCGCACCCGTGGCCGAAGCAACCGCATGTCCCCAGATCGAACGACTCGGTGGAATTGGGGCGGCGGAATCCTGAGCAGATTCGTTGCTAGCATTGTCGGGCATACCGTACTCGCTCTCATGAAGCAGTCATCAAGGTGGTGTTGCGGAATGGGGAATCGTTGCGCGCTGCAGTTTGTTATCAGTCGTTATCAAACTGTCAAGGTCCCAAATCCCACCATTGCTGCAGCATATCCACACATTGCTTTTTCCGTTGTCTGGCTTTGCGCTGGACTCATTGCTTTTTCTTTGCAAGGTTATGCTTATAGTTTATAACAATCATTGCATTCCTGTGCGCTTGCTCTGCGCATGGGGTGGGTTTGTCCTTTTTCTGGGAGGTGTCAGTCGCCATGGTCCTGCGTATAACCTACCCCCTTACTCAGGTGGCCGCGGTTCGCATGCCGGAGCGTGGAAGCGAAGATCTTGTGAATGCCGTGGAAGATATGTTAAAAGAGGATATCCAGCATATTATTCTCGACTATCAGGACGTGCAATTTTCCTCATCGGTGGAAATTGCCGAAGTATTGGTCGCGCGAAGCATGTTGGTAGAGCGCGGTGGTCGCCTGGATGTGGTGCATTTGTGTGCACAAATGCGGAGTATTTTTCAGGTCCTCAAATTAGACCGTCTCTTTGATTTGGACCGCGATATGCAGGGTCTTTTGGAAGAGCTTAGCCGCACTCCATGACTGCCGACATCACTGCCGAAAAGGCGGCCCTGCGGCGGCAGTTACGGCAGCAACGTCATGCCATTACCCCTGAGCAACATGACCAGGCAGGCCAAACATTAATGCGTATTATCCAGCAACGTTGGCCACATGATCACCTTGCGGCCTATGTGAATGCGGGATCCGAGGTGCCAACCATGTCCCTCTTGGCTGCTCGTTGGCGGGAAGGGGTGGGCGTGTGGTTGCCCCAGGTCACGGGATCTACTTTGCGCTGGTGTCATGTGCGCGATCGCCAGCAGCTGCATCGTGGCTATCGTGGTATACTCGAGCCTGATCCTGCTTGCTGTCCGCGGCAGGATAGCCCTGAGGGTGCCAAGGTAATGCTGGTGCCAGGTCTTGGTTTTAGCCACTCAGGGGCACGTTTGGGCCAGGGCGGTGGTTTTTATGACCGCATTCTTCCTGCGGCTCGGGCGCGTGGAGTGTATTGCCTGGGGGTGGCGTTTGCCTGTCAGCTACGAGCGGAGCTGCCGACGGAAGCCCATGACGCGGTGCTCGACGAGGTGCTTGTTTGCGATGGGTGACTGTGAGCCCTTGGTTGAAGCGCTTGATGCCAAGCAGCTGAGCTCCTTACAGCGCCACGGTGCCGTTGTCCATGATATTGGCCAGAGTCTCCAGGGGAGGCCCCTGCATGGGATCACCGTAGGAGCGGCCACAGCGCCGCTGGTGACCATTGTTGCTGGTGCTCATCCCGATGAACCGGCGGGGCCATTGGCTGCTATGCATCTTCTGCGTCAGTGGTCTGAGCAGCCCTGGTCGCGCTATCTGCGCTTAGCGGTAGTGCCACTATTGGATGTGGATGGGGTGGTGGCGCAGCGGCAGTGGCTGAGCCCCTGGCGAGAACCCCTGGATCTCTTACGTATGCAGCAGTATCGTCTGCGTCGACCCCCAGGCGAGGATCGCGAATTCGCCTGGCCTGGTGCCCCATGGCCGGGAGTGGTGCTGCCGGAATGCCAGGCCGCAGCAGACTTTTTCGCGGGGCAGGGTGGGCCGATCGCCCATATCAGCCTGCATGGCATGATGGTGGCAGCGGGCGCTTGGTTTCTCCTCAACCGTGTAGCCTTGGAAGATGGGCAATTATGGCAGGATTTGCGGCAGATCGCCATCACCCAAGGCTTTGGCCTGCATGATATGCCGCGTACTGGGGCCAAGGGATTCCGCCGTGTTGGCAATGGTTTTTGCACCGTTCCCAGTGGCCCAGCCATGCGCCGCTGGTGGTGTGCCCAGGGTGATGCTCCGGTTTCGAATGGGGGCGGTTTTGCCTGGGGGAGTATGGACTACGCTCGCTATCTTGCGCGACACAATGGCTTGAGTGATCCCTTTTGCGCGGTGAGTGAATTCCCCTTGCTGCGCTGGCCTGCCTGCCATGGGCGCAGTCTTGGCTGGCTGCGCCAGGAGCTTCCCGCGGTTCTCGCCAAGCCGCACGCGGATACCCTGCAGGCAATGCCCATGCGTTCTTTAGTCTTGGCCATGGTGGCCATGGTGGAGGCGGTGATTGCCGCGGCCCTCCGCCGCCACAGGATGCCACCATATGATTCATAATCACGACTTACTCAGCCAGCCATTCCCTGGCTATCAGCTCCTGGATTCGGGTAATGCGGCCAAGCTTGAACGCATTGGCGAGCACGTGGTGCAGCGGCCAACCCCCCAGGCAATTTGGCAACCAGCCTGCGAGGAACACTACTGGCAGCAGGCCTCCAGTATCTGTGAACGTGGTCGCGATGGCGGTGGATCCTGGCAGCACCGTCATGGTGTACCTGGGGAGCTTTGGGCTCAGTGGAGTGGCCCCCATGCCACCTGTCATTTCCGCCTCGGTTTCACTGGTTTTGGCCATTGTGGCATGTTCCCCGAGCAGGCTCCAGTCTGGGCCTGGCTTCAGGAACGTGTCCAAGGCCTCGCCGCGCCGCGCATTGCCAACCTTTTTGCCTACACGGGTTGCGGTAGCATTGCCCTGGCTGCGGCTGGAGCCCAGGTCTTTCATGTGGACAGTGCCAAGGGTATTTTGCAGTGGTGTCAGGATAATATAGCAGCCAATCCCGAGATGACTGGGAGTGTGCGCTGTGTCCATGAGGATGCCCGGGCCTTCCTGCGCTTTGCCCGCAAGCGTGGCTTTCGCTATCACGGCATAGTTATGGATCCACCTGCCTGGGGCCACGGCAAAGGCAAAGAGCGCTGGACCATTGAATCAGATCTCCAGGAGCTTCTCCGCCTGGCCGCAGATGTTCTTGAGCCCGATGGGTTTATTCATCTCAGCTGCCACACTCCAGGTATTCAGGAAGCGGCCCTGGTCAACTGCCTGCGCAATTGTGGGTCGTGGGGCAGTATTGCCCACGGTGAGTTCACCCTGGCCCATAGCCCAGACCAGGGTGAAGATCCTCGTGTGCTGCCCGCTGGTATTTATGCCTGCGCTGATGGCTGGCAGGCTTCAGCAGGGTAATGCCAGCGCTTTAGCTGGCGGCGGAGGGTTCCAGGGCCTGCGCACTGCGTTCGCGGGCTTCTGTGCTGAGAAGGTCGATGGCTTCCTGAATCGGCATGGTGCCCACTTTACTGCCATCTTGACGCTGTAGGGCCACAGTCCCGCTCTCCCGTTCATTTTCACCGACAACCGCAAAGTAATTAATGCGATCATTACGCGCTTGGCGGATTTTCGCCCCCAGCTTGTCGGGATCAGTGTCCACCGTGCAGCGCAGGCCTGCTGCCTGTGCCGCGGCGGCTACCGACTTGGCATAATCCAGGTGGGCATCGCTAATGGGAAGAATGCGGAGTTGCTCAGGAGCCAGCCACAGCGGGAATTTGCCCGCATAATGTTCAATCAAGATGCCAATAAAGCGCTCCAGTGAGCCAAGGATCGCACGGTGAAGAATGATCGGGAACTTGCGACTGCCATCCTCTGCCACATAGGTGGCATTGAGACGGTCTGGGCCAGCCAAAAGGTAGTCAACTTGAATGGTGCCGCATTGCCAGTCGCGGCCCAGGCAGTCGGTTAATACAAATTCTAATTTTGGCCCATAAAAGGCGCCCTCGCCAGGGTTGAGTTGTACTTCAAGGCCAGCCTGCCGTACTGCCGACTCCAGGGCTGCCTCGGCGCGATCCCAGTCTTCATCGGCGCCAACTCGCACCGGTGGGCGGGTGGCAAATTTCACCCGTACACTCTCTCCAGTGAAGCCGAAATCCTCATACATGCCCTTGAGCAGATCGCAGAAAGCGGATACTTCATCGCCGATCTGATCTTCGGTGCAGAAAATATGGGCATCGTCTTGGACAAAGCCACGTACCCGCATAATCCCATGCAGGGCACCACTGGGCTCATAGCGCACACAAGAACCGAATTCGGCCATGCGCATGGGAAGATCGCGATAGCTTTTGAGTCCCTGCTTAAAGATCTCAATATGGCCTGGGCAATTCATGGGCTTGAGGGCAAAGGTGCGCACATTGGCGCCATGTTCATGATGTTCATGGCCGCAGCCCCCACTATCGCAGGACTCATCGCTCAGAGCCACCGTTTCCAGTTTGCCGCCACGATCCTGCTCATGGGTGATAAACATATTCTCACGATACTTGGCCCAGTGTCCCGAGCGTTCCCATAACGCCTGCGGCTGCAGGGCAGGGGTGCGTACTTCAATATAGCCAGCGGCGCTAATCGCATCACGTACATAGTTTTCAATGGTGCGATACAGTGTCCAACCCTTGGCGTGCCAGAATATTTGCCCAGGGTTTTCTTCGGGAATATGGAAGAGTTCCATTTCGCGGCCCAGTTTACGATGGTCTCTGGCCTTGGCCTCTTCCAGGCGCTGCAGATGCGCTTTGAGACCTTTCTTATCGGCAAAGCAGGTGCCGTAAATCCGCGTAAGCTGATCGGATTGCTGGTCGCCATGCCAATACGCCCCTGCCACGCTCATCACCTTAAAGGCCTTCAGGACTCCCGTGCGGGGAACATGGGGGCCGGCGCAGAGGTCTTCCCATGCCGCGCCATCCTCACCCGTGCGGTAGAAGCTAATGGTCTCGGCGCCGCGGGCGATGGCGCGTTCGGCATTATCGTGTTTGTACTTGTCATCAGCAGTACGCGCCAGGCCCTCTGCGGGACTGAAGTCGCAGCGAACAAAGGGGCGATCCTCTTTGATGATTTCCTGCATGCGCTGTTCAATGGCAGCAAAGTCGTCACTGGTGACGGGGCGTGGCGTCGCCAGGTCGTAAAAGAAGCCATCTTCAACTGCTGGGCCATACGCCAAACGGGTGCCAGGGAATAGGTCGCACACCGCCTCCGCCAGTACATGAGCACAGGAGTGCCGCAGTACTTCCAGGGAAGCGGGGTCGTTGTTGTCTGGCATGAGGATGCGTACCAAAGCATCCCCCTCAATGGGGCGATTGAGATCAACGATTCGTGATCCATCCAGTTCAACGGCTAAAGCGCGGCGCGCTAAACCTTCGGAGATAGATGCCGCAATGTCGGCTCCAGAGCGCGGGCTGTCGTGGACGATCTCGCGACCATCGGGTAGGGTATACACGGGCATAGTGAACTCACTTATGAAAAATATGGAGAGGGAATGGGGCCAAGCGGGGCGCTGGGAGATCACCGTGTGATCATCTGTAGCGCAGCGGCGTTCGTCTGTAGGGCCCAGTATGCGGCACCATCTGTGCCTGATACTGCGCCAGAACAGCTACCTGAACGCCGCGCCCATAGTTCGTGGAATGCCCATGATGGGGGCGGAGAATAGGGGTTACAACGCCAACGCAAGGGAGCGGATCGTAGCGGTTC
>REDP01000080.1 GCA_007693455.1 Planctomycetota bacterium
GATTGCGCCCGCCCAGAAATCGCGCTCTGGGGAACATTCTGGCACCCTGGCGGCGACCCTGGCCCCACCCCACCGACCGGCGTCCACGGGCAAGCAAGTGCCTCTTCCCTGGCGACTGTTCCCCCTGGCCAAAATGACACAGGGAAGCAAGCGAAGCAGGACAGGGAATAGTGATCAATGCCTGTCCTTTCAGGGCGAGAAGGAACTCGGTGATTATGCCGGCACAGAATGATCTCGGCGCACATGGCTAATTGATCATGGAGTCGGGATGCCCTTGAGGAAAAGATCAAAATGATAAACGAGGTTTTCTCTTTCCGGTTTTATGCCCGTTGCAAAATTGAGTAAACGGCCAGCAGATTGTTCATAGTCAGTTCCGGCTAATTGGGGCGATATGTGAACCGTGAAATCATCGGGATGGATAGACATTAGCGGCCGTCCGCTGATAGACTCAAAAAGTTTATCAATATCGGCGCGGAGCGGTATGACGTTTTCTGGGCCATCAGTTCCATGGCGTTCATGAGGTATTATGTGTGCACCAATCAAGACACGGCGCACAGTGCAACCGGATATAAGGCAGCGGTTGCCATAGGCAGACAATACCTCTGACTTTCTGCGTGCGCCAGCGTTACGACTTGGAACTGAAATACGATTGGAAGAACGGCCAACATTCATGGGTAAATCTATGCCCAGCTTTGCAGCAATCGTGGATCGTAGCACATCTTCCTTCAATCCGCGATGGGCCAGCCACTTTATAGGGTCATCTGATTTATTGAGATGTTTGGCAGGAAGGATGTGCATTTCCACAAGTTTGCTGATAACCGACAAGGCGTAAGAAGCAATGTCGTCTAGGTTCCCTTCGTGCAAATGGGAAAGGGTGACTTGTTCTTCACCGGCAAAGGCATAGCACAGGGCATCGTTAATCATTCGAGTGGAGGCATGTGATCGGCCACCACGAATCAATCGCGTTGTCTCAAAAGCCGCATTTCCCATTGCAGCAGTACTTGGTGTCAAAGAAGCGTCCTTAAGAAATCCGTGCCAGGAAGGGAGGCGACTTTCTTATGTCCACTATTGACGCAGTCTCTGAAAGCGCTTTCTGCAGCGAGGCGAAGGCATCCGCTCTTTGCAAGAGTAACGCAGATATACCAAGAGAGAATGTCGTCAGATTTGGAAGCTAACTCAGATCGAAAGTTGGCGGATTCCGATTGGATTGCAGCGCGGACGGCATCCTTGCGGGTTGTGGCATAATACGGGCCCTTTGATGAGGTGTTGACAGCTTGGATGGCGGCCTTCACGGCATTCAGTGACGGTTCTGGCTGTTTCATTCATGTCTCTCAAGGGTAAGAAAACCTACACAATGTAGGCCATTTTTAGATTAAGTAGCGGCTGTAAACAAGTAGCTTTGGCTAATCTGGCAGAATCAAAAGATCTTTCGAAAAGTCGAGTTATGATCCATTCTTCATGTGCAGCCAAGTGTCACACGCGGCCTGAGTGCTGTGCAAACATATTACCCAGTCGAACAGGGATGTAATGAGTTCTCTGGCGTTGTCGTTGTGGCATAAAGGGCACAGTGGTGGCGGACATGATCCGGAATCCACTGGGGCTCAGTTTTTCAGCTACCCCGCCTTGGCAAAGATTTCCTTGCGGTGCCAGGCTAGGGCCTGGGTTGCGGGGAGGTAGCGGGGGTCGTCTGGGAGGCGCATGGCTTGGCGGTGCAGGGCGACAAAGCCGGGGTCGGCAGGAAGCTCACGGGCATAGGCGTGGACACTGATGCGGTGGCTATCGCTGACACTCAGCATGCCCTGGTCAAAGGCCCAGTGGTGGAGGGGGCAGAGGGCGAGGCCATTGCGGGGATCGTTATTGCGGCAGAGGTGAAAGGGCACGATATGCGCAGCCTGCACGGCGCTGCGGCCACTGGGGGTGCGAATACGGGCGCCGCAGAAGGCGCAGTGGTGTGCGTAGGCCCCCACCACCACCCGGCGGAAGGCGAGATTGCGGCTTTCTTCGGTATAGGCGCTATCTAAGGCCTGGTTGCCGCAGAAGAGATCCTGCAGGTCGTGCTCGGCCTGCCGCTGTAAGGCGGTGGCACAGGCAAAGGCATCTACCACCACCTGATGCTGCTGGGCAAGCGCCTGGCGCAGTTCACCACCGAAATAGGTGCTAATAAGTAATTGGCGCAGCGCCTCGCGGCCGATGGGGTTCATTGCGGCGGCATAGAACGCTTGCGAGAGTACCGCACCTGCCACCTGGGAAGCGATCAGGCTGCGTGTAGGCACCTTGGCCTTGGCGCTGATCAGGGTGGCTAAGGCCTGGCGATACCCCGGCCGGGCCTGATGCTGCCAAAAACCTTCGCCCTTGAGATACCAGTAGGGCTGTAGGGGGTTGGTGGGCCGACCTGGGCAGCAGAGTTGCCAGTAGCAATCAAAGGCCTCCAACAGGGCCTCATCATAGGGGATGAGATTCTCGTGGAGGTGACCGGCCGCATACAAATCCAATACCGCCAGCAGCATAATCGGTTTATGCGGCGCTTTGCCCAAGGTATTTGGGCCCCAGTTACCATTGCCATCGCGGCGCAGAGAACGCAATTGGTGGATGAGATCAGGGGCCAGGCTCATAGCCATGGTTATCCGCGGTGCAGATGGGGACGCAATCGGCTCTCCCCGTGGGCTCTCGTGTCCATCATGGGAGGGCATATCTGCGGCTGTGTGCGGTCTTCCGCTTCGGCATGGGCGCCTGGTGATAATAGAGTGGGCGCTGCATCAGCGCATAGTAGCTTGGCGGTAGCAGGTGGCCATGGCTGAGGCCCAGTTGATAGAGGAAGTTGTCCAGGCTGTGCCGCAGTTCGAATTCGCAGGGGGGAATGCCGCGCTCCATGGCTAAGTGAAAGCTTTGCAGATAGCGGATAAAGGTCTCAGCACGGTGGCGGGGGAGGTCCTGCCGTCGCTCAGGATCGTGGAGCAGATCGTAGAGGATGCGATAACTGGCGCTGGCGGCGGGCATCGCACGATAGCCATCATCTCTAAACAGGGCGAGGCCGAGAAAGTTAGGCAAGGATATGGTGCCGCTCCATTCCGCAGAGGGGGGCTGCAGGTAGATGGCTGCCAGGTGTCGCTGTCCGGGTTGGCTGTGTTCCGGGTCGCACTGCCAGCGCAGCGCATAGCGCTGAGCCATGACTAGATCTTCGTGGGCAAATTCGCTACCGGTGGTGTCGTTCTTGAGGATGATGTACATGTGCTGCTCCCAATGGGTGAGGCCGTGACAATGGCAGAGCGATCCTGGATGCGAACTCCGTGGAATGTTCTTAAGCAACGAATCCACATTGGCGTTTTCGATATCCCCCCGGCGCTATCTCGCCGGCAAAGAAGGCCCCACATGTGGGTCAGACTTGGAAAACGCATAGATGCGGCGAACGGGGCACAGGGTTGCTTGGCTTGAAGAGTGGCGGTGGAACATGGGTACTCCGGGTAGCAGATGGATTGAGGACGGCGGAGAGGGGGGCCTTAGGCGGCGTGCTTTTTGCTCATACCAAAGATAACGGTGGCCTGACGCTGTCGCACTTCGAGCCAGTTTCCGTAGCGCTGGCGCAGGCCTTCGGCAAAGGCACGGGCGTGATCGATGTCTTCGACGGTTACCTGGGGGCCGAAGGAGAAACACTGGACAAATTCCCGGCTCCCGGATCTACGGGGGATTAACTGCCATTTATCGATGCGATATAAGAAGGCACGGGCGAGGGTTTCTGAGGCTGACATGGCAGGCGCGCTTATGGTCATGGTGGTGACTCCGTAGTTGAAGGGGGCCGTGAATAGGGGGCTATTATAGCCCGCTAACTATTTCACATGGGGAGAGAGCGCCGCTGTCAATATGCTTTTTCTGGGTCTTTTGCTCGGAAATGGTAAGCGCCGAAGCCATTCCGCCTCTTCATGGCCGCAGCTACCCTCAAGCCGCCCATTGCTGGAGCCGATTCAATGGCCGCGCCCGCTGCTCTGGATCGCCGACCCAATCCTGGCGTTGTTCCTCGAGGGCAGTGACAAACGCGACAACGCCTGCCCAGGCCTCTGGATCTGCCAACTCAGGCTGTGGTGTTGCGAGGAGGTACTCAACCAAGAGCCGCAACACATGCCCTTGATGGTCCTGATAGGTGCGCGTGCGTGCGCCTGCCCGGCCAAGGCCTGTCGTTGGCGGCAGAGACCGCCGCAGCCAGGCCAATGAAGGCAGCAGGGCAAGGCGGTTCATGCTGGGACTCAGATACAGCTGCCGCCACCACGCGGGATTGAGGGCCTGGTATTGTCCACTAGAGGCCGTGTGTAGGTAGAGTCCGGTGAGCTGGGCATGCATACCCGCGCGCTGAATGCGTGCCTGGAGCTCTGGCAATCTGTCCAGGGGGTAGCGCAACTGACAACCCGACACCCCATGCTGGGTATCCTGCAGGGTGATGATCATGCGCTGTGCGGTTACGGATTCCATGAGCCGTACTCCTCGGGAAAAGCTGGTGAAAAGAGGCAGGGAAACAGGGGTGAGAACCCCCATTATACCATAAAATAACCAGATTCCATAGGATTTTTATAGGATATTGACAATGAAATATGCTGCCCATGTGGTCAACGAATTTGTTGTTTGGTGACGCATGCAGGGGGTCAAGAAACACCGCGTGTCCCCATGGGGCCATTCCCGACTGCAGCAACGGTGCCGCCCCGGCCACCGCTTGCGCGCCAGACGACATCTCCCAGCATTCTGCACCACCGGTGAGACAGCGCCCATCCTTGCGCGCTTCGGCCGCAGGCGTGGTTCACCAGATCGCCGTAGGCCGGCAGATCCAGGGTACAGCT
>REDP01000053.1 GCA_007693455.1 Planctomycetota bacterium
CCGGTTTTAAAGGAATGGTCTGCGGGAACTGGATACCATGGTAGCGGGTTGTTGGGCAATCAAAGCAGCGCATGGATTATGCCTGTTGTAATGATGTTGGCAGCATGGTTGCCGGCGAGACATTTCCCCCTGCTTAGACTCATTATTGTCGCTGTTATGCCATTGTTGGCGTTGGTCATTGGTGTGCGTCTTAACTTAGTGCTTACCATATCGCTTTGGCCTTTAGCTGTAATTACCCTAAGAGGAATTAGCGTGCCGCTAAGGATGATAGCCTTTTGTGTGGTCGTTTCTTTCGTTGTTCTTTTGGTTGGCATGGAAGTATTATCAACGCGGTATGGAACCGTTGATATGGCTCTTCTCGTCAATCTTCTGCCGTCAATGGTCGGCCTACCTGTTGACGATCCGCGTTTGGTTGGCGCGGGTCATGGTATAAATTTTCGAGCAGATGCTGTTGCTTTCGCCTTTTCAGAGATGCATTTACGAGGTGGATGGCTGTGGGGCACGGGTTTCGGAATGCCACTGACCGAACATGCGGTAGCAGAGGGGGTTCAAACCCGTGAGCCGCACAATTCGTTTGTCAGTCAAGTTGTTCGACTTGGACTGCTGGGTGCCTTGCCTCTTTTGTTTTATATTGCCTATCTCATGCTTAGGCCTCTGGTAAAATGTGGCATTTCATGGCGGCAGCGAATAGGATGGGGCATATTTGTCGTTACGGTCATTGCCACCATGCTCACCCAGCCACTTTTGGAAAACCCACATGGATCGTTGGTGGTTTTGGGCATTTTGGGATATATGAACGGTCGTCTCAATATCAGGTCATACCCCGCAGGCATGGCAATCACACATGGGATGCATCAGTCTCAGGAGAATGTCAATGATTAATGAATGTCCTTGGTGTGGCGGTAATGATTTGGTCGTTAATCAAAACCGCTGGCGATGCAATAATTGTCACTCTATAGGATATGTTGAAATGCCGTCACCGGAAAGGCTTTCCAATATCTATGCTGAATACGGTGACAGCGATCGGAATGCTTCCCTGGCAATGGGCGGAACAACTCCTAATATTGCACGGTCCCTGCTTAATGCAGCTGGTTGGCGGGCAGGTGATGGCCCGGTGTTAGAAATCGGTGCTGGGATGGGCGTAATGACTAAGACCATGGCCGAAATGGGCGCAGAAGTTACAGTCATTGAACCCTATTGTTCAACAGACTTTCTGGCCATGGGGGCCCGGCATCATTATCGCGATGTTTCTGAGATACCGCTGGAGCAGTCCTACTCTTGGATTATTGTTATCGAAGTTATTGAACATGTATTTGATCCAGTGGCTTTTCTAAGCCAACTTGGCAGTCGCCTTTTGCCTGGTGGGAAGATATTATTGACAACTCCTAATGCTGCCGGATCACGCGCTAAGCGAGAAGGCTTTACTTGGTCTCAGATTATGAACCTAACCCACCTTAATCTTTTCAGCCCGCACTCCTTGGCAGTTGCTGCCCGTCAGGCAGGTTTTGAGAGTGTACACCGTATACGAAAACCAGTTGCATACAAAACAGGATGGGTCTCGAATTCTGCACTGGCTTTAACACAGGTTTTAGGTATTGATGGCGGAATTCGACTGATTCTCTCCGATTGGCGGTCACCATGATGGGTTGTGACTGGTGAGTTGCGCCCCATTTGATAATAACGAAATCGCTACATCAGCGATGCTTGACGAGTTGTTCAGTAAGAATCACAAGCTCGGATATAGTTTGTGGATTTGTGTTTCGCGTGATGGGCAGCCTTTATGGCTGGCCCCAGCCACAGCACAAGGCGCGCGTAATTTATATAACATTGTGCGGCCAATGCGACTCAAGGTACGATTAGCTCTTCGCTCAATTTTATTCTTTTCGATTTTATTCCCTCGAATTGCAACGATTATTTTCGGCCGGAGATGGTGCAATGCTCCACTGCTTACTGATTTTTTAAATCAAGGCTGTCTGCGTAGCGTTTCGGGGATGATTTGCGGGCCGGTTGGGCCGCGGAGACGGCTAACGATGTTTTGCCGGGACGGCCAAGACCGCAGCATAATAATTAAGGTCGGTGTCAATGTTGGTGGCAGTGCTGCTTGTGAGCTTGAATCATCAGCCCTAAAGGAACTCTCCCTAGTAGACGGATGGCGGCACCGCATTCCGAGGCTACTTAGTTCTGGGGATTGGAGGGGTCGTAAATGGATTGCACAGTCAGAGATTAAAGGTTGTCAGCTTGGCGTGGATAATATCAATGACCTTGAGGGTTTGTGGGAGGAAATGCCACGCACTGGTTCAGTAAAATTATCCGAATGGCTTATGCTTAGAGCTGTTCCTAACGGTCATTGCCTTCAACAACTTCGCGAAAGGCTGCTGGACTCCCCACTTAGCAGCCAAGAACTCAGGTGTGGCTGGATACATGGGGATTACGCACCATGGAATGCAATAAGGGCAACTGATCGCGAAATTCATTTGATCGATTTAGAATATGCCACAAAGGATCAGCCGGTTTTAATTGACCTTTGGTATCTCAGATTTTCCGCCGCCCATCTTTTAGGTAGAGATCTGCCTATCGGAAAGGAACGAATTATTGGGCTGGCACTCGTGGTATTTTGGATTTTCGATCATGCTGCAGAGCCTGTTTGGCGTGCGGCATTGAACATGATTAATGAAGAGTTGACAATTCTGGATAAAGGCTGAGGAAGACACACTGACTATTATATAGGAAAGTAGATGGCCCCATTCCCTAGCGATCTTCCGCGTGAAAGTCTCGTGGCGCATCGCAGGTTCGGCCTTGTGCGTATGCGTATCGGCGGGACACCGTCCCGCCCTCCGGGCTGGGGAGGTCGAGGGCAACTCGGCGATCCCAGGCTCGGCGGGAACAGGCGAAGGCGGGACAGCCACTACAATGCAGAAACATTCAATATTGCCGCGGCAGTTTGATGGCCTCGTTTCTTGCAAAGCTACCGAATGAAGGCCCTGGGCGGGGAGGGCACGATCAGCCAAGAAGGCCTGCTTGCTGCATGGACAATGCCATGCTGGGTGGTCGGCCAGGGATTGGGCTGCTGAGGCTTGCCCTGCGTGCATGGAGATTATAAGGGTCGTTTTAGTTATCCTTCCCCTTACTCGAAAGGGCTTCCCCATGCCCATTGGTCATCGATCCCTGCTGTTGCTTGGCGGTCTTTTCCTGCTGGTTGGCTGTGGTCTCAGCGATGAGGATAAAGCTGAGTTAACGGATACCATTAATGCCGATGCCGCTCGGCTGCGCAGCGTTGCCGAGGGGGCCCTGGCCCAGGCTAATGGGCATATGAATCGGGCGGCTCAGATGCAGGAACAGGTGGCCGCTGCGGCGGCTGAACTCACCCGCATTCGCCAGGATATTGAAGGGGCCCTGGCCACCCACAGCCAGCGGCATGAAGTCACGGCCCAGGCCCTGGCCCAAAGCGTGGCCCAGTTGGGCAGCCAGATCGAAGCCTTAAATCAGCGCCTCAATACCGCCGAACCCGCCATCGCTGCCATGCTGGCAGCCTATGATAATATCACCATGCTGACCTTTCGTGATGGCCAGGATGAGGAAATCCGCCTGCGCCATATCCCGGCCATGACTCGTTTACGGGTGGTGACCGAGGCGCCCATTGAGGTGCCGGCAGCGGTGAGCAGCCGCGGTATCGATCGCGAGATTACGGTGCCGGTAGACCCGCAGTGGATTATTGGCGGCCATACGGTGGATCTTCAGCAGACGGCGCGCATCACCCTCAGCCTGCGTATCGGCGCGCCCCGGGCCTATGCCACGCCCACAGCCATTCAATTTGTCGATGGCGATGGGAATTTGGTCACCGCACCGTTGAAAGCGCGGGCCCTGGGCCCCGATGGCAGCCTGGGCTGGCGCCCCGCCCTAATGGAGGGCCTGCGCGAGGCCCCACACCGCTTTGAAGCCTTTACGGAGCCTGCCGGCCTGGCCTTTACCGTAGAACTCACCGAGCCCCTGCGCTGGCATGAGGACATTCGGGTGCGCTAGGTTTCATACCGAGACCGGGGACATTGACCACACGACGCCCTTTAAACCGGAAGACCGTGCATTGGGCTCAGCTCTCTGTTTCTCTGTACCTCTGTTTCTCTGAGCTGCTGTGAGAGTCTTCCGGACATGCTCTCACGGAGATACGGAGACACGGCGGAAGGCTCGAGAATGAGGGCCGAGTGCAACTCGGCGGCGCGCGGCGCTTAGGCTTGTGTCACCCTGACTGTGGGCAGCATAGGCGGATGACTACTGGCACTGCAGTCTTTGATCCGGCCCTGAGTCAGGCCGCATTCGCCATGCTGGGCACGGCCCAGGCAGCGGCACGGGGCGCAGGGGCACTGATCGAAAACTGCCGTGCTGCGCTCGCTGCGGATTCATTGGCGGCCGACTAAAGGGGACGCACCACCTTGATCTCATGGGGTGATTCCCGCCCGCCGGGCTGGGGCTGTCTTGGTGGGCTTCGCCAGGTGGGTGCTGGGCCGGGGATCAATGCCGTTCTGTGATCATCGGTGTATCGTCGCCGGCCTACCGCGGGGAATCTGCTCTCACAGACCCGCCGGAAGATTTTGGGCCACGGATGAACGCGGATGAACACGGATCAGATAATCCCTTCTCTCCCTCCGTGTCTTAGTGCTCTCCGTGAGAGCCTCTTTTTGGAGGTTTTCAGGTCCTCACGGAGGCACGGAGGCACGGAGAAGTCCAGGGAGGGCCGGACTAAAGGGGACACACCACCTTGATCTCAAGAGGTGATTCCCGCCCGCCGGGCTGGGGCTGTCTTGGTGGGCTTCGCCAGGTGGGTG
>REDP01000136.1 GCA_007693455.1 Planctomycetota bacterium
TATCATACGCTTTCACGCTCTGAAAACGTATCAAAAAACACGATGACCGTTGGTTCCGTGCGGGCAATCTCCCGAGATGAGGATGGCATCTATTCAAGTGGAGGCAATATATCTGGGTTTAGTTCCCGTGGGCCTACTGAGGATGGCCGGATTAAACCTGATGTGGTGGCTCAAGGCTCCAATCCAAGTTTGTATTCGCCTGATGGAGAAGACAGCAGCGGCTATAGCCAAAAGCAAGGCACCAGCATGGCCTCACCCAATGCCGCCGGCAGCAGCGTGCTACTGATGGATTATTTTCGGCAACGCTTCTCTGGGCAGATGATGCGGGCTGCTACAGTGCGTGCATTGTTAATTAATACTGCCATTGATTTAGGCAATCCTGGTCCGGACTATATTTATGGTTGGGGTGCTATTGATGTGTTGGCCGCCGCCAAGGCGATTCGATCCTACGCCGAAGATCCACAAAGCCGTGTGCTACGCGAGGAGGTTTTGCAAGAAGGCGAAACGCATCAATATTCCTATCACAGCGATGGTAGCCAAGCGATTTCGGTAACGCTGGTGTGGCATGAGCAAGGCGGGTCGACTACTGATGCTTCCTTGGTCAATAATCTGCACCTACGCGTCCTCGGCCCCAACGGTAGCACCCATTACCCGTTTGTTATGCCATACGTTGTGGGGACTGATGGCAAGGACCCTTTTGATTCAGATCTCTTTGGTGCGCATGCGATTACTGGGGTCAATAATACCGACAATGTCCTACAGGTGGCCTTTTCGGATTCTGTCGCAGGTAGCTATACCATAGAGGTGTACCATGCGGGCAGTCTGGCTCACGAGCAGGATTATTCCTTAGCAATAAGTGGAATGACCGCAGAAGGTTTATCGCAGCCTCAGATTACCGCCATGGATTTCGAACCCCATAAAAGCATCGACCATCAGTTCCACCTTACGGGTGAGGATTTTATGCTGGGTGCCAATGTGGAATTTCGCCGTCCAGATCGCTCACCAGTGCAGGCCTATTCGGCCATGGTGCATCCCACAAGCATTGCCGTGCGGGTTGATAATCGGAGTATGGATCCTGGTTACTGGACCGTGGTGGTGGTGAATCCTGATGGTCAGGAAGCGGTATTGGAAACGGAGTATGTGATACCTGCTCAAGAGGTGTTGTATGCTACGGATTTTAGTGATGACACCCACGGTTGGGACCTAGAGGGGGATTGGGCCGTGCATGAGCCTACCTTTGATCCCCGCGAAGCGGCAGTCGGGACTCGCGTATTGTCATCGCATCCTGATAGCAACTACCCTGCCGAAACGTCGGGCTTTGCTTATTCTCCTGAGTTTGACCTAAGTGGCTATCAGGATGCGCAGCTGCACTTGCGGCGCTGGCTTGGGATTTCAGGTAGCTCTATTGGTTCCGCTTGGCAGGCCACCATTGATATTCGGATCGATGGCGGTTCCTGGGAGCGCTTGTGGGATAGCGGAGTGTCAAGCCCCAATGATAATGGCTGGATGCCAGGATATTACCATCTTGGATCGGCTGCTGACGGGAAGGGGCATGTGCAGCTGCGTTTCGCTGTAGAATACATCGACCGAGATAACGAGCCCCATCATACCTGGTTTAAAACCGGCTGGAATATGGACGATGTGCAACTCATCGCCCAGGTCGCGGGTAATCCCCTGCCGCCAGAGATCACTTCAACCCCCACTACCCAAGCCGCAGCCGGACAGGCCTATTCGTACGCCTTAACCGCCAGCGATCCCGATACGGACCTGGATCAACTGCAATGGCACAGCCACGACCTGCCATCGTGGTTGAGTCTCACCGATCACGGTGATGGAACAGCAACGCTCAGTGGCACTCCCGATGGTAGCGACCAAGGTATTGCTCGTATTCATGTGGCAGTAGCGGATGAATACCACACCACCTGGCAGTCGTTTGATTTGGAAGTGACCTCCTCCCTCTTCTTTACCCAGCAACCCGTTTTCACCGGGAATGCCGGCGAGATGAGCGCTGAGGTGGCGGTAAATCTTGATAGCGGTGTAACCTTAACCGCGACATCCCTGCCAGATTGGCTGAGCTTTAGCGATCATGGTAATGGCACTGGCACTGGCACTTTGCAACAGGTTGCGAGTACAAGCGATTATGGTGCCCGCGATGTGGTTATTAGTGCCACCGATGGCGATGTTACGACAACGCTCCGGGTAACGGTCTACCGTCAGATGCAGGATTATCTGCAGGTGGTCTACCCGCACTTTGGCGAACATGTGGTGGTATTGAGCCGCAGCGATGATCTGCAAGCGGCAGCCGTGCAGCAGTTGCTGGATGGCCTTGATGCAGGGTGGGCCTATTATGCTAGCGTTACCGATCGCCAGCCTGATGCATTCTTCACC
The DNA here is from genome assembly GCA_007693455.1 of Planctomycetota bacterium. GTDB lineage: Bacteria > Planctomycetota > UBA11346 > UBA11346 > UBA11346 > REDP01. The sequence continues at coordinate 2,389 of REDP01000136.1, forward strand.
TACGATGGTTCGCCCACCATCGCCGAGGTGCCCAATGGCAGTACCTGTGGAGCGGGCTGCGGTTACCTTGGTGCCAGCGGTATAGAACTGACTGCCGATACCTTTGCCACGCTGTATAATGGTGTGGCCAACAGCAATGTCTTCGATCAAGCCGTATTTTATGAAATGGGAAGAAATTTCTGGTTTTATGGGGACCCACTCAATTACCACGATTCCGATGATCAATGGGTGGTAGCCACGGGCTATGCGGTATTCATGCGCTTTATGTCCATGCAGGCGGCAGGAGTAATCGGCGGCCCCTTTAACGGGCATAGCTTTGCTGATTTTAAGGAGGAAGTGCGCGGGTTAATCGACACCTACCTAGCCGATGAAGATGCCGACTGGGAGAGCACTCTGCGCCAGGGCCTTGGGGTTTCCAATAGTATGGGCTTGGGCGGTACGGATTTATTCGCCAGCTTTCTCTTCCGTTTGACCGATATGTATGGAACGGATATGGTAGAACGCATTTGGCAGGAAGCTGGCGCATTATCCACTGCCAGTGATACTCAGACCGCTGTGGATAATCTGATACGAAGTGCCTCGCATGCGGTCGAGAAAAACCTTGTTCCCTTATTTATATCCTGGCGATGGCCCGTCTCCCAGGGGCTTTATGATGAACTCGACTTTTTTTATCCCATGCCCGATTACACTACCTTTACGATTACGTTTCCTGGCTACGATTGGGGCGAAACGCTTGCAGACTTCCCCTTACTGCTGCGTCTAAGCAACGACATTCCAGACTTTGTCTATGAAAACATGGCCTACCCCGATGACGGACGTGACCTGCGATTTTATGCCGAAGATGGGAGTGAATTACCCTTCCGCATGGAAACCTGGGATCGCAATGGCGAATCGGCAATCTGGCTGCGGGTGCCGGAATTAGATGCAGATACCACGATTACCATGCGCATCGGCGATCCGGATAATGATACCCTGCCCTCCTATACCACTGACGAAACGGTATGGGCTGGATCGCCGTATCTCAGTGTCTGGAATCTCAATGAAGCTGCTGGCGAGGATCGCCTTGATGTACGCGGTGGACGCCATGCCCAGCCGCAGGGCAACAACACCGTCACCCGTGCCTCTGGCATTGTTGGTGGTGCTGCGGGCTTTGACGGCAGCGATGGCAGAACCCGGCTTCATGTGGGCGATACGCTTCACGCTAGTCTGCAGTTCACCACGGGCTTGAGTATCGAAGGCTGGCTGTGGATTAACCAAGGGGCTGGAGGCCAGTACCGCGAATTGGTTTCCCAGGACAATGCCTATCACCGTGGACGTGGCTATCGGGTAAATCTTGATACCAACCGCTTGCGCACCGCCATTGGCACCGAATCTGGGACAGGGGGCGGTAATGCTCGCGAAACCGAGGACGTGAATCTCGAAGGTGGGGTGCCGGAGGAACAATGGCTGCATGTCGTCGTAGTATGGCACGATGGTCGCATCCGTACCTATATTAACGGCGTCGAGTTGGCAGATAGTGCCTTCGACCATGTCATTGACTATCTTACTGAAGACAATCCGCCGTTGGTGTTGGGGGCTGGCTGGCATGGCGATAATTCGGTCCAGAACCGTAGCCTTGATGGACTCCTTGACGAAGTGCGCGTCAGTGACCAAGCCCTCTCCGCTGATTGGATTGCCGCAACCCACGCCAACATTGCCCAAACCACATCGTTCCTGACCATAGAAGGGGTCCCTGAAACCTCCATTGTCATTGACCAGCAACCAGCAGCACAGCAGCTTTGGGAAGGTGAAACCATTACCCTCGGTGTGGTTGCCAGTGGCGGAGAAGGGGAGCTTCAGTATCAATGGCAGAAAGATGGCAGCGACATTGCCGATGCCCAAGCCGACACCCTTACCATTGAAGAGAGTGTCCGCGCCGACAGCGGCTGGTATCGAGTGCGCATTAGTGACGACGAGGGGACCAAAGCAAGTCAGCTAGCCGAAGTGCGGATAATGCGCCCACGCACCATCCACATACAGCGCCTGGGAGACTTTCTCTGGCTCATCAATCCTGCAGGGGCATCAGAAGCCGACGATGGCCAAGGCGATACGGTTGAATTCACCCCTATCGACGCGAGCCAAGAACACCAACTCACCCCAGAGCCCGGCGGCCCCGGCTAAACCCCACCAGCGCCCCAAGCCACTCCCGCGTAAAATGAAAGAGGAGCAGGCGAAAATGCTCTTGGGATTGCAGTCAAAAAATCGCCTATGTAACGGTTTGATCTAACTGAGGTCGCGACCAGTCCAGATGGAAGCCACTAGCGAGGAAGCGTGCCTCGTTGCTGAACTGACGGTGGGACATGCATGCGGGAGAGCCATGGGAGCATAGACCAGAAATGCAGGTGCAATGCGGCCCCTAACCAC
>REDP01000189.1 GCA_007693455.1 Planctomycetota bacterium
ATCTCCTGATCGGCCTGCAAAAACGACCTGAATAGGGTGCTTTTTGCGTTAAAAGCATGCACCGCGAAGCGGAAATTCCTTACCCAAGGTGATCTTTGAGTCGCCCTGGTGTTGGCTCCAGATCGCAACTGGACCACGGGCAGCACAGCGGCATGCTCGCGCCTCCGCCGGGCCCTGCAGGGTTGCTCAGCCTGGTGTATAGCCATCTACCCAGGAGTATTGCCCCGTGTCTACTGATCGCTACCAGTCTCCCTTAGTGAGTCGTTACGCATCGCCAGAAATGGCCTGGAACTTTTCCGATGATCGGAAGTTCTCGACCTGGCGTAAACTGTGGTTGGAACTGGCGCGGGCTGAGCAACAGCTCGGCTTGGATATTCGTGATGATCAGCTTGCGGCAATGGAAGCCCACCTTGATGATATTGACTATGCCCGTGCCGCCGAAGAAGAGCGCAAACGACGTCACGACGTCATGGCGCATGTGCATACGTTTGCTGCGGTGGCTCCTGAGGCGGCGCCCATTATTCATCTCGGCGCCACCTCGTGCTACGTCACCGACAATTCCGAATTGCTCATGCTGCGTGATGGCCTTGATATTCTCATTCCCAAGTGCGCACGGGTCATCGACCGTTTGGCAGGTTTTGCCAAACAATGGAAAGATCACCCCACCTTAGGTTTTACTCATTTTCAACCAGCCCAGTTAACCACCGTGGGCAAGCGCGCCTGCTTATGGCTGCAGGACCTCCTTATGGACCTGCGCAATCTGGAGCGGGCTCGTGATGATCTGCGTTTCCGTGGAGTCAAAGGAACCACTGGTACCCAAGCCAGCTTTTTAACCCTTTTTGACGGCGATCATGACAAGGTGGAATCTTTGGATGCCTTGGTCACCAAAGCATTTGGTTTTGCCAAGAGTTATCCGGTTACTGGGCAAACCTACTCGCGCAAGGTAGACTGCGATCTTTTGTCAGTGCTTGGCAGTCTTGGTGCCAGTGCCCATAAAATTGCCACTGACTGGCGCTTACTGGCGCACCTTAAAGAAGTTGAGGAACCCTTTGAAAAGGATCAGATAGGCTCCTCTGCCATGGCCTATAAGCGTAATCCCATGCGTGCTGAACGCTGCTGCGCCCTTTCACGGCATCTCATGGCCTTGGTAGCCAATGCCCAAAATACCGCCGCCACGCAGTGGATGGAGCGTACTCTTGATGACTCCGCCAATCGTCGCATTTCCTTGCCCGAAGCATTCCTTGCAGCTGACATTGTTTTAGGAATTTTACAAAATGTATGTGAAGGAATGGTGGTTTATCCGGCAGTGATTGCGCGTCGCGTTCGTGAAGAGCTGCCCTTTATGGCCACCGAAAATGTTATTATGGCAATGGTGAAGCATGGTGGCGATCGACAGGATGTGCATGAAAAGATTCGCGTGCTCTCTCAAGAGGCTGCAGCCGTGGTCAAGCAAGAGGGGGGCGATAATGATCTCGTGCAACGTATTCGCGATGACGCCTTCTTCGCCCCCATTCATGCTCAATTGGATACCTTGTTAGATCCGGCCACCTTTATTGGCCGAGCTCCGCAGCAAGTAGAGCGCTTTCTTGAGCAAGAAGTTACTCCTGCCCTGCAGCCCTATACCGCCGTCCTGCAGGGGTCGGCGGATTTACGGGTGTAAATGAGTTGTTGTTGGCGTGGTTGCTGGACTCCTCACGCCTGATTTAAACGAGCCAGGGTACCTGCAGCGCGCAGCCCATACCGCAGGTCCCTGGCTCCCCTGGCTCGCGGCTGGTTATGCGGTGGGGTGTGCGTGGCCAGACGCTCTTCTACCTCCTTGGTTGTTGTGGCAGGTGTTGGCGTCGTGGTGTGTGCTTGTGCCCCTACTTCTCTGGCAACCCTTAGCACTGCGGCCGATCGTGGCCCGCGCCTTGGTGTGCGTAGTGGCGCTTTTGAGTGGCATGTGGGTGGTGGATGGTTACAGCCAGTCGCATCTTCCCCCCGAGCAATTTATAGAGCGCAGTATGCGCGTTGAGCGGGTGCTCTATGAGGGCTATGGCATTGGCTTTATCGCCGCCCCTGAAGGACGAGACTTGCCGCGCCGTATTGCCGTCCATGCGCCAGCTCAGGTGAGCGTGCGTACCGCCGATGTGGTTATGGTACGCGGTCGTCTGCAGCACGCCACGGCACCGTGGGGAGAGCTGCGCAGCGAAGTGCGCGCAGTGGATCTACACCTTCAGCAGCGACGCGAAACTGGTCCACGGGGGTTTGCCTGGCGTGCCATAGAGGGCTTAGGCCAGCATCGTGATCTTGGTGGGGCACTGTTGCTGGGTGAAGGGCGACCGCGTGCTCGTGATGCCTTTCATCAAGCGGGATTGCTGCACTTCCTCGCCGTAAGCGGCCTCCATTTGGGCTTGGCGCTGGTGATGTGGGCTTGGGTGATGCGCCTACTTGGCCTGCCGTGGCTCTTGCGCCAAGTGCTGTTGGTGGGGGGCGCACTGGGCTATGCTTGGTTGGTCGGCTTTAGCATGCCCACGCAACGCGCGGCAGTGATGACCATAGCCGTAGTGGCCTATAGTTTGCAGGGGCGCAGTGCTCATCGCTTGGGGCCATTGTCTTTGGCGGTGCTGGTACTGTTGGCCATGGATCCCTCACAGGCACGTAATATCGGTTTTCAGCTCTCGGCAGTGGCGGTTTTTGGTATTGTTACTATGGGTATGGATTTGGTGGCCCTGCGTCGCCGCTTTATGCCCTTGTATCCTTGGCCCTTGGATCGGCCAAGTTGGCGGGCCCTCTTATACGTGTGCCGCGGGGCGCTGGATGGCATGGCTGTGGGTATTGCCGCTACGCTTGCGGTGATGCCGATAACGGCGGGAAATTTTGCGGAGATCACTCCTTGGTCGCCGCTGGTAAGCGTGCTGGCGGGGCCTTTCTTGATGCTGGTGCTGGCGGCAGGCTTGCCCATGCTCATGCTCCAGGGTCTGTGGCCCAGTGGCCCATGGTCGGGATTATTTGTTCTCACCCAGGGCGGATTGTCGGGTTTGGTGTGGATGGCTGAACAAGCACCCCAGTGGTTTCGATACTCGTTGCTCAGCGTTCCCGCCCCAGGGTTGGCCTTATGGCTGAGCTGGTATGCGATGTTTCTCCCCATCAGCCGCGTCGAACATGTACTGTGGCGCGGGCTCCTTCTTATTGTACTGCTGCTTCCTGGGAGTAGTGGCTGATCTTACCATGGGGGGGCGCCTGGAAATGCTGCGGCCGAGGCTTTCCCTCAGATTGCCTTTATAGCGAGGGGGACTAGGCTGCACACTTGCCAGACAAGCAAGATTGGAAAGGCGGCAATGGCCAAAAAAAGCAGCAGTGGAAAAAAAGCGAAGAAACAAGCTTCAGCCGAAGGGGTCCAGCTTATTGCCCGCAATAAGCGCGTGTCGCATGATTATGAGATCCTTGATCGCATGGAAGTGGGATTGGTGTTGGCAGGATCAGAGGTAAAAAGTCTGCGTGAAGGAAATGTGCAGTTTGCCGATGCGCATGCTCGTATTGATCACGGTGCTGAAGTGTGGCTCTATAACCTGCATATTGGCGAGTATCGTCAGGCGGGGGTTTTTGGCCATCTTCCCACCACTCGCCGCAAGCTCCTCCTGAATAGACGCGAAATCAAACGCTTGATTGGAGCTATGCAAACCAAGGGCTTGTCCTTGGTGCCAGCGCGGCTCTACTTTAAGCGTGGCTGGGCAAAGTTGGAGTTATGTCTTGTGCGCGGGCGCAAGCATCAAGACAAACGCAAAGTGCTCCAGGACAAAGCCCGCGATAGAGATATTGCGCGCGAGATGGCCCGCCGCCAACGCTACTAAATATACTCCTCCTTATCCCAGGTAGAAGCAACCATGGCGAGCGACCATTCATCCTCCTCGAGACAGAAGCCTTCCCACCAGCCACCCGAAGAAGACTGGTATCGGGTGCGTTTGTGGCAGATTCAAGCTGTCCGTGATGTCTTGTTGGTATTGGCCGTATGGGCAGTGTTATGGCTTGGTTTTGCCCTTTCGGTAGTGACGGTTCCTCTGTTGATTGGCCTTGGTCTCGCCTATTTGGTGGAGCCTTTTATTGTGGCCATGTCCACGCGCTTTACCTGGGCCACTCGTCCACGTTTAATTACCGGCCTGGTTGCGGTGCTCGTAATCGGCGGAACTCTGGTCAGTCTGCTTACCGTGCCACGGGTAGTGGGGCAGGCCATGGATCTGGTGCGTAATCGTGCGGTGTATGCCGATCATCTGCAGGAGTTATTGTCACAAGAGTGGGTTCCTGAGGGGATGCGCGAGCATCTTGGCCCAAGCCTTTCGTGGTTGGCATCAAGCGTTGGTTTGGGCGATGATGACTATGATCTGACCAGTATGATGCGCCCCGAAGACCAAGCTGATGACCGTGAAGATGATGTCCCAGCGGACAGCGAATCGCCCGACGCAGGAATCACAGACGGTGATGATCAGCAAGCCCTCATCGTAGAAGGTGATGTCGTTGAGCCAGTGGTGCTAAGTCATGAGGAATTACGTCAGTTGGTGCGCATGCAGGTTCAAGAGGAAATGGCCGCAACCATGGGGGCATACGCAGCCACATCCCATGTTACCAGTAATACCGCTACACCTCCTTTCGGTGGTCAATTGGGGCGGGTTGCGGGCACCTTGGTTATGGTCTTTGGCAATCTTGTTAATGCCGTCCTCTTTGTGTTTCTTACCATCTTTTTCTTCGTTTTTATGAGTTTGGCATTTCCCCGAGTGGTGGAGGGATTGTGGTCTATTACACCGGTCAATCGCCGTGAACGCTTACATTTCCTCGCCAATCGCATGGATGCTGCGGTGAGTGGGTTTGTCCGTGGGCGACTCTTGATATGTCTTTTTATGGCCGTTGGCTACGGTATTGGCTGGACAGTATTTGGCGTTCCGCATGCCTTGGTACTTGCCCTAGTGACCGGTATATTGGGGCTGATTCCCTTTGCCGCGGCAGCCATGCTCCCCGTGGCGATTATTCTTGTGGCAGTCAGTGTCGGAACAGGAGCGGAAGCCTACTGGTATCGCAGTGGCGAAAGCGATGCCATCCGTTGGTGGGCGGTGCTATTGCTGCCATCTGTGGTGTTTGCCGTGGTGCAAATTATGGATGATTATGTTCTGACTCCCATTATCCAAGGCAAGACAACGAATCTTGATGTGGTGTCCATTGTCGTTGCGGTTATCGCTGGTGGCAGCCTAGCCGGAGTTTATGGTATGTTGTTGGCAATTCCTGTAGCGGCTTGCCTGCGTATACTCTGGCTTGAGGTGGCTCTCCCGGCTATTCGCGATTGGAGCGAAGGTCGCCGCGTGGATCCTCTGCCAGTGGACAATAAAAAATAGTCAGCCCTTAGCGATATTTGCGATTCGAGCCCCGAAAGCCTTCGATACTATAGCGTTGGCGGACGATGGCGAGCTTTTCGGCGTAGGCCTGAGGCAGATCGACCCCACTGCGATCAGCCAAGCGTACCAGCATAATCAGAATATCTGCGAGTTCATGGGCCCACTCCTGCTGCTGCTCCAGTGGCACCTGGGGCTCAGCTTCGCCCTGCCAGCGGACAATGTCGGCGGCCTCACCCACCTCGGAGAGCAGGGCCAAAAGCAAGTTGCGAGGACTGTGAAACTGCTGCCAATCCCGCTCTGCGGCAAAGGTCGCCAGCTCTTGTCGGATACTTTCCAGGCAGAGCGGGGTGAATGGTGTCGGCGATGATGAATGATGATCTGCTTGCATGGCCCCCAGGATAGGCCCTCTCTGGCATTGGTCCATGTGCTGCCTGGCCCTCATCTGCCGTGCAGCATGAGACAACAGCTTTGGCTCTAGCATCACACCCTTGCGCCGTAATATGCCTCCATGACCTTACCAGTGGTACTCTATGTCGGTTTATGGGCCAATCCGCCCTTTACGAGTCTCAGCGAACGCTTTGCCCATATGCGCAGTGATTGCGCACAGGCAGGATATGACTTACGAGTATGGCACTGGGATCACCCAGGCGATTTTCTTGCCGAGGATGCCCTCCCAGTTGGGGTGATCCTTTCTGGGTCTCGCTTCGACTTACCCTGCGCTACTGATCCCAGTCGCGCCCATCGTCCCCTGTATGATTATCGTCCCTTGCTCGCACGATTGATTGAATGGCGTATTCCCGTGCTGGGCATTTGTTACGGCCATCAACTGATGGCCTTACATGAAGGCTGCACGCTCGGCCTTTTGGCAGACAAGCGTCGCTGTAATGATCATCCCATCACCGTTGTCGAAGATGATCCCATCCTGGGTGAGGCAGGGAATGTGTTACAGGTGCCAGAAAATCATCGCATGCTGGTGGAGACGGTGGATAAGGCGCGCTGGGAGATTGTGGCTGTCTCAGATGATGGCATTGAGGCCCTGCGCCATCGCCTGCTCCCATGGCTAGGGGTGCAGTTTCATCCTGAATATCACCCCGAGAGTCAGCACGATCATGCTCGACAGGTATTTGCCAATTGGCTTACCAGCTTGGCCTCTCAGCCCGCCGAAGTGGTGGTGCGCTGATAGCGATCCAGGTGCGCACGCAGGTCTTTTAAAGCGCGTTCGGCAAGCTTGCGTTCATTGTCCACTTCGATGCGCCGTGCAAAATCACTGGCCGCTTCAAAGGCCCCACTGGCGACACGAATTTGTCCCCGTAGAAGCTGCGCGCGACACGCCAATACGGCGGTATAGAAACGCTCAATGTCCCCGACATCGTCTTCGTGCTCGTCCTCAAGGGACATCATCGCCTGCACATGAATAAGGGCTTCGCGCGGTTCACCGCAGAGGATGTGAGCGTTGGCGCGATGGTAGGCTACTTTGTGCTGATTGCGCCAGTTGGGTGATTGTTGTTGGGTGGCGTAGGCAAGGCTGGTGGCGGCAGTGAGGAGTTTCTGCGCGGTACGTAGGTTGTGTTCGGCCATGGCGGCAATGGCAAAGGCAATCTGCGCCATTTGCTCTTGGGTATCATCGTCGGGGGCCAGTTCGCCTGCAAGTTCACAGCCACGTTCGAGCATGGGAATGGCTTCGCCTGGTCGACCGCGAGCCGCAAGCATCTGCGCAGTCAGGGATTCTACCCGAGCCGCTTCACTGGCATTACGCACACCCTTTTCCATGGCCTCATTAGCCTGCACATCTCGTTTGGCACAGCGTTGCAGACAGGCAATGGCGCGCCATAAGCTATGTTCGGTATCACCGCCAGCCTCCAAGGCAGGATGGTCGAGCAGGGTTTCGACAAAGGTGATGGCATCGTCGAAGCGACCCAGGCTGGCCCCGCCAAGATTGGCTGCGAGTGCACCGAGGCGCCGCACATCCAAATCGGTAAGGCTTTTATTGTAGCATTCCTGCAGACGGGCAAAGGCAGCCAGAGGCTCCTTTTGTGCTTGTGCGGCAACTTCGCCCAAGAGGCGCTCGAAGGGTGTTTGCATAACCATGTATGAGAGTTTTACGCTGAACGCTTCCAGGCAATGGCTGATATTGCAGACCCATGCCCCTTCGTATCGTCGATTACGAGCTGGCTCAATTATCCTGTGAGGGTGGTGTGTCGTGAGCGGATTGGCTGGGGCTGTTTACGGCATCATCATCAGTCTTGGATTGTTCAGAGGCCTTGGGCTGCGGCGGATGCAGGGGGCCGTTATGGCGCATGGCCGCCGCTACGCCCTCACCCAGCCAGGTATCAATGCAGGCCTGAGCCTTGGTAATCGCCAGTTGCACATCCGCCAGTTCTTCTGCGCCAAAGCGTCCCAGGACGTGATCCACCTGTGCGTTGGGATCGGCAGGGCTATCAATGCCGACGCGCAGTCGCGGGAAGGCCTGGCCCAGACATTGGATAATATGGCGTAAGCCATTATGTCCGCCGTGGGAGCCCTGGGCGCGCAAACGTAAGGTTCCCAAGGGAAGATGGATGTCGTCACTGATCACCAGCATATCCTCTGGGGCTATCTTATAGAATGCAGCCAGAGCGCCCGCCGCCGCGCCAGAGCGATTGACATAGGTTTGTGGTTTGACCAGGAGCACCTTGCCTGCTTGGGGGTGCAGCCAAGTCGAGAGGGTTAAGGGCCATTTGCTGCGTTGAAAGTCGGCTTCCTGCCGCGGTAGTCGATCCAAAATCATCCAGCCGATATTATGTCGGGTAGCGGCATATTCAGCGCCAGGATTGCCAATACCTACGATTATCTTCATGGCATCATGCAACCCCCATGTCACTAAAAGACAAGCTGCATCCTGTCGCGGTAAGAAAATGGTTGTTGTCCCAGCAGGGGGCCAATGATGCTGCCCTAACCACCACTGCTGCGGTGCGTAACCGTGGCAAGAGCTGTGGCATGTGAGGTTCTTTCCCAGTGTAGGGGGAGGGTTTATGACGCTCATCATCAGTGCCGATGCAGCATCCGCAGCCACGCGCTTGGCTGATATTTTAGAGCAGGCCATCCTTGCTCAACCGAACCTCACTATGGGTTTGGCCACTGGGCGCACCTCATCGGCTGCCTATGAACAACTGGTAGCCCGACATCATGAAAATACCGAACTGGCTTTTCGCCATGTAACCACCTTCAATACCGATGAATTTGTTCCCTTGCCAGCAACCCACCCCATGAGTGCTCGCTACTTGATGAACTACCGGCTCTTTCGTCATGTGGACATCAAATTGGAGAACACCTATATACCCCATGGAGATGCCGCCGATCTCACTGCAGAATGTCGGGCTTATGAGGCGATGCTGAAGGCTCGAGGTGGCCTGGATTTAGTGGTTCTGGGCCTTGGCCACAATGGCCATGTGGGATTTAATGAGCCCGGTTCATCGGTGAAAAGCCGCACCCGCGTGGTGGAATTTACTACTTCTACTTTGGCGGCACTTTCCGATGGCTACCGTTTCACCAGTATCGATAAAACTCCGCGCCAAGCTATTAGCATGGGCATGGGAACCATTCTCTCAGCCAAACACATTCTCCTGATCGCCACCGGCATTAGCAAAGCTCATGCGGTACATCGGATGTTTGACTGTCGTCCTGGGCCCAGCGTTCCCGCGTCGTTGCTTTTGGCGCATCCCAATATCACCGTCATTATTGATAAAAATGCTGCAGCACAAATTGCTGAACTGCCTCCTGACACCATTCATATAGAGTAGATGTGAAGCGTATGTTTTCATCCCCGCAGCTGCAGGCTGTCGCATCGTCCTTGGCACATAACGACCCTTTGCGCGCGGTGGTGCACACCATGCGCAAGCGCCCCGATAATGTGCTGGGCTTGTTGCTGCGCCCGCTTTCCCGCGAAGAGATCGCGATCATGGAAGGGCGTGGCTGTCGTGCCGATGATTGGTCGCTGATTCAGGTGGCAGAAGATTTTGACCCTTTTCGCGTGCGCCGCACCCATTTAGTGGGGCATTGCGTATTGGGACGTTTTCGTGATGACTGTGAAGTGCGGCCAGGAATTACGCTGCCTTCGGGTATCTATGATAGTACCCTTATTGATGCCCAGGTTGGTAACAATTGCCTGTTGGAGAATGTGCGTTTTTGTGCCCGAACTGTGGTTGATCATGGGGCTGTGGTTTTTGATGTAGGGTCACTGATTGCCGGTGAAAAGGTGCACTTCGGCAGCCAGCAAACCCTGGCTGTGGGCCCCGAAACCGGCGGCCGTCCATTGCCAGTATGGCCTGGCCTTGATGTGGCGGCAGCTGCGGCCATTGCCACCCAATTGGCTGATTATGAGGGTCAGAAGGCGATTGTTGAGGCCCATCAAAGATATGTGGAAGATGTTACCTGTTCCAGCTGTTGGGTAGGACGCGGAGCGATTATTCGTCATACGACGCGTATTGCCGATGCGATGATTGGCCCTGGCTGCATTATTGATCAAGCCACTGATTTGGCTGATGTGGCGATTTGCTGTAGTCAAGATGAGCCAACCCACATCAATGCCGCAGCAGTCACCCAGTCGCTCCTTGGTCCAGGGGTAACGGTAGCTGGTGGCGCGATTGTCCGTCATAGTGTTCTTGTGGAACATTGCAGTGTCGATCTTAATGCGGTGGTCGAGCATAGCGTCATTGGCTGTAACACCTCCATCGCCAAGGGCGAAGTGACTGCGAGCATCGTTGGCCCTTTTGTTGGTCTTCATCACCAAAGTCTCCTCATCGGTGCCATTTGGCCCCAGGGCAAAGGCAATATTGCTTACGGAGCCATGGTGGGCTCGAATCATACTGGTCGTGCCCCGGATCAGGAAATATGGCCTGGCGAAGGAACCTTCTTCGGTTTGGGCTGTAATATCAAGCTGCCAAGCGACTTCTCCCAGTCACCCTACCTGATGATTGGATCTGGTGTGGCGACCCTGGCCCAACGTGTCTGCTACCCCTTTAGTCTCATCGCCACCCCGATCCAAGCCCTCAGTGAAGAGGCAGAGGTCCCCCGCGCCTATAATGAATTGATACCAGCCTGGGGTTTGTATGCCAATGCCTATGCCATAGTGCGTGCCGAGGAAAAATACCGCCTGCGCGATCGCAGTGGCCGTGGTCACATTCCTTTTCAGGTATTACGCCCAGAAATTATTGCTTTGGTGCGCGATGCGCGATCGCGCCTGATGATTGCCCCCATCTCTGGCGACCAGGCTCCTGATCTGGGCACCATTTATCAAGAGCAGGCAATTGCCGGTGTGGGAAAGAACTTTCTCCGGGAAAAACAGCGGCGTTTAGGTGTAGAAGCCTATGGAACCGTGCTGCAGCGCTATGCGCTGAGAGTGTTGCTGGCAGCAGCTGAGGGGCACGAGCAGCTTCCAGGTTCGGTTGACTTGGCCCATGAGCTTGCCGATGAACTGCTTCCTGGCCTCAGTTTAGAGCAGCGCCTGAGTGCTCTTCTTGAGATCGAACGTGAAAATGTGGAAATCGTCAAGCGCGCCAAGATTGCTGATGACCGACGAGGTGTGGCGATCATTCCAGGCTATGCTGACTGCCATCCCAGTGTGGAAGACGATCGAGTGGTGCGTGCCGCGTACGATCGCCTGGCTCGTACGCGCGAACGCGTCCAAGCCCAAGGCTACTCAGAGCTTGCCCCCGGGATCGCCGATCTCCCGATCGGCCAGCAAAAACGACCTGAATAGGGCGCTTTTTGTGTTAAAAGTAAGCACCGCGAAGCGGAAATACCTTACCCAGGGTGAGCTTTGAGTCGCCCTGCGTCCAAGCCGTGCTCGGCGCTTGAGTCAGCGTTCCGCTCTCAACAATACCGCGCTCCCTCAGATTGGCGGCTCTGGCTGCTGGTCGCATTCGTATGGTGATGATGTTATGCCCTATGCTATTCCCCAAGGCCCCGTTATCCAGTTAGCCCTGGATTTCCTCAACCTCTCGCAGGCTCAGCGTGCTGCTGAAGAAGCGGTTCCAGCTGGAGTAACCTGGCTGGAGGCAGGCACTCCCTTGATCAAATCGGTGGGTATCCAGGTTCTTCGCGAGCTGCGCCAGGCCTTCCCCGATGTCTGCTTGGTTGCGGATATGAAGACCATGGATGCTGGTCGTGTTGAGGTTGATGCGGCCCATCGCAATGGTGCGGATGTGGCAATGGTTCTGGCTGCTGCTAGCGATGCTACCATACGCGAATGCGTTGAGGCGGGGCAGCATTTGGGGATTGCTATTGGCTGCGATCTTGTGGCCTGTGCCGATCCTGTGCAACGAGCACGGGAAGTGGCAGCCTTAGGCGTTGATCTGGTGAGCGTGCATACGCCTATCGACCAGCAGATGGAAGGCCGTGATGGCTTGGCCATTCTCGCTGAAGTGAGTGCCGCTGTTGATATTCCTGTGGCCTGTGCAGGGGGCCTTTCGCCGGCAAGTATTCCCCAAGCCGTGGCCAATGGTGCGCGCATATGCATTGTTGGTGGAGCGATCACTAAGGCTCCTGATAACCGCAAGGCGGCTGAAGCCTGTCTACAGGCCCTGGCGGGTGCTTCCCCGTCCAGCAAGGAAGGGCTCTATCAACGTGAGGGTTTGGAGAATATTCGCAGTGTTCTGGCGCGGGTAAGCACCAGTAATGTTTCTGATGCCATGCATCGCGGTGGCGCTATTGCAGGTCTTACCAACCGTAATCCTGGGCCAGCCCTCTGTGGTCCTGCGGTGACCGTAGCCACCTTGCCAGGAGACTGGTCAAAACCTGTTCAGGCCATAGATCGTTGTCAGCCTGGTGATGTGCTGGTTATTGACGCGGCTGGCAGTGCTCCTGCGCTATGGGGTGGCTTGGCCACACGAACGGCAATATTACGCCGCTTGGCTGGGGTGGTGATTCATGGTGCTTGTCGCGATGTGGAGGAGATCTGTGGATCCAGCCTATCGGTATGGAGTTCACTTGCCTGTCCCAATGCTGGTGAGCCCCACGGTGTGGGTACCATTGGCTGCACGGTGGTGATTGGTGGGCAAAGTATTGCCCCGGGTGACTGGCTGGTGGGTGATGCCTCGGGTTTGGTGGTGATTCCAGGTAAACGCGTGGTGGAAATCGCCAATCGTTCCCAGGATATAATGGAGCGCGAGCAGCGCTACGCCGCAGAAATTGATGCCGGACGCACGCTCTCTCAGGTGGCAGAGCTATCACGTTGGGAGCGTTGATGATGGCCGAGCGTACTCTGCCTGCGTAAGCGGATGCCAAGCGAGATGGAGAGAGAAACCATACGAAGGGGGTGAATGGTGAGTGCTGTAATTACCAGCCGTGTAGCGGCCCTACAGGGTAAACTTGACGAATTTGCTGCTATGGCTGATGTGGCACAGAAGGCGGTGCGCATTGGTGAACTCGAGGGGCGTATGTCGACTCCTGGGTTCTGGGATGATCAGGCCGTTGCCCAACAGGTTATTGGCGAGTTAAAAATACTCAAAAACATCGTTGATCCGCATCGTGAAATGGAAGACGCTCTGGCAGCGTGTAGCGAGTTGGGTGGGTTGACCGAGAGTGACGCGGAGATTGAAGAAATTCTTACCGAAGTGCAAGCATTGGAGGAGCGCTTTACGGCCCTTGAGCTATCGTTGGCCCTCAGCGGCGAATACGATGCCAGCAATGTCTACCTCTCCATTCAGCCTGGCGCTGGCGGCACTGATGCCCGTGACTGGGCAGAAATGCTGTTGCGCATGTATAGTGCGTATGCGCAAAAGGCAGGATATAGTGTAGAAATTATTGAGATAGAGGAAGGCAAGGACGCAGGCCTACAAAGTTGCACACTGATGATCAAGGGGGATATGGCCTACGGCTATCTTAAGTCAGAGATGGGAACCCATCGTTTGGTGCGGATATCACCCTTTAATAGCGGCGGGACGCGAGAGACCAGCTTTGCTGCCGTGGAGGTAACCCCAGAACTACCCGATGCCGCCATGGTGGGGGTGGCTGATTTAGACGACAAAGAATTTCGTATTGATACCTTCCGGGCCTCGGGTGCAGGTGGACAGCACATTAATAAAACCGATTCGGCCGTGCGTATTACCCACTTACCCAGTGGCATTGTCACCAGCTGCCAGAGTGAGCGTTCGCAAGTGCAAAACCGCGATCGGGCATGGAAAATGATGGCAGCCAAACTGCAGCAGGTTAACGACGCGGAACGCCTGGAAGAGCTGCAGGCCCTCCAAGGAGAACGTGGTACCATTGGTTGGGGTCACCAAATCCGCAGCTATGTCCTGCATCCCTATCAGATGGTAAAGGATCTGCGTACGAGCCATGAAGTAAGTAATGTTGATGCGGTTCTGGGTGGAGATTTACAAGGATTTATTGATAGTTATTTGCGCTGGCGTTTATCGCAAACGCAAAGCTCTTAAGTCAGCTTGCCATCGACGATGGTGATGGTGCGTGTGGTGATTGCCTCAACCAAAGCCGGGTCATGACTGGTAAAGCACAGGGTCCAGGGGCCTTGCCGAAGGGTCTCGATAAGGATGTCTCGGTGCTGTTGATCGAGATCGCTACTGGGCTCATCAAGTAACAGAATGCTCGGATGGCAGCAGCAGACTGCGGCAAGGGCTGCCAGTTGCGCTTGCCCAGCTGATAAGTGGCTTGGCGGTGTAGCATGATGCCCGGCAAGTCCTACTCGGGCAAGCCACCAGCAACAGCGCTGCTCTGTTTCCTCATGGCTGATGCCATAATTATGGGGACCAAAGCGGCAGTCATCTCCTACGCTTGGGCAAAAGAGATGGTCGCGCGGTTCTTGGCTTAAAAAGCCAACCTGTTGTCGCAGCCACGGGTAATCGCTGGTATGGGAGATAGGCCGCCCATTGACCAACATACGTCCTTGCTGCCATGGCCGCAGGCCCACCAGTAAATTCAGTAAAGTGCTTTTGCCGCTCCCATTATCCCCACGCAGGTGTACCCGTTCCCCAGGCTCCAGGCTCAGGGTTATTGAACTGAGGAGTGGAGGTGATTGAGCATAGGCAAAACTGGCATCCTCGAGCTGCAAACTCCCAGGCACTGGCATCGCCAAATGAGCCGGATGATTGTCGCCGCTGGAGGGATGCTGCATAAAGACCTTTGTCGGAACAAGCAAGATGCTTACAGAGGATGGGTCTGGCTGAATTTCAGTACTACCAGCAGCATGATCATCAGCAATGTGCAGGCAAGCTGCCAAGGGCACAGGCGCGGCCAAGGATGTTGCCGCAGCGGGGCAGGGCCACCGCGCAGACACATGGCGTTGTGGACCCGCTGAGCCCGTTGTTCACTGCGCTGCAGTATAGACCCCAGCATCCAGCCAAGGTGCATGATACTGCGGCCATGAGCACGTAGATGCCAGCCACGTAGGCGCGCTTGGCCTAGTACACGTTGCCATTCCTCCCAGATAATAAACTGAAAGCCGACCATGACCCGAGCGATATGGGCAAGGCTGCGGGGGCAGCGCCACCACACAGCCGCATCGATAATGTCGTTTATGGGCCGTGTTGCCAGAAGGATGAGGGCAAAGAGTACCGCAGCATTACCACGCATCCACCACAGCAATGCATCTGGGGTGTTGCTCTCGCCAAGGGAGGGGTGCGTATCAAATACGGCTGCAAGAGCAATAATGCTCACCAGCAGTCCATTGACAGGTAGCAGGAGAAGGACCAGGCGAGGCCACTGTGGTCGTGCTGCAAGGGTGAACACGCCAGCAAGAACGGCTATTGGTATCACACCACCCTGGTGGGGAGTGGTGGCGGCGACAAAGGCCAGGACCAAAGCAATAGGCAGGAGGAGACGTATATCCCATGCCATCAGCCAGCGACTGCGCGCGGGTAGGGGCGTGTCGGTGATAGATGGTGTCATGTACTGCGGCGCTGCCAGAGAAGCGCAGAGAGGATAATGACCAATAAGAGCAGTGTTGCGCTGGCGTAGCGCCAAACATCACTGTGATATCTATCCTTGCGCTCTAAGGCCTCCACGCGCGCGCTTAGGGCATCAAGGCGCTGTTGCACATCCGTCTGTGAATGGGGTGAGGTAGGGGAGTGTTCGCCATCATCGGGTATCCCTGCCGCACGGAGACGGTCGCGGGTAAGGGTAAGGGAGGCGCGGTGTCCTGCTCCATCGTTGACAACGACCTCCAATTTTTGGGCCCGCTGGAGCGTAAATTGCATGCGTCCCTTGTCATCGGTATGACCTTGATGAAGAATGTTACCATCGGTATCACGTACGGTCACCTTGGCGCCAACGGCTGGGGCATTACGGGAAAACGATGCTGCAATGGTTATCGTTTCCCCATCAAAGGAGGGGAAGATCAGCATGCGGTGCGCCCAGGCGTGACTGATCACTACCATCTGTAGCACAAGGAGTAGGCAGAGTGGAGTGAGCCAGGGTCGTAAAGAAGGGCGTTTCATCCGCAATCCCGCCCTCACCCTTGAAATGAAGGCGTCCATAAAGAAGAGGCAACATGCCCCCCTTGGTATGTTGCCTGCTAAAGATGGGGCGCTCTCGCGTTTTTTGAGGTTCATGATTGCTTCGCAGTGGGAGTGTTTGAGGAGGGGGGGCGCAAGGTATGGTTATGCCTGAGATACTGCACCGCCCCTGCACATAAAGCGCCTTCAAGTATGGCAACTGGCTGATGCGCAAGGATGAAGATCCAGGCGGTGAAACCTGCGCCCGAAACCCATAAGGAAAGGGTGAGCAAGGCTAAGGCCAGTTGCACCGCAGTAAATCCGGCGATCCCCGCAACCAGTATGTGATAGCGACCGCTATGGCGAATGCTCCAGCCAGCCATGAGCGCTGGTATGGCGATTATTGCGGCGGTGACCCCAAGGCTGGTAAGGCCGCCATAGCCCAGGAAAAGGGCCTGTATGGTTAAGGCGACGATAATCGTCGGCCATACCCGATGTCCTAAGAGAGCGCCCATTACACCCAGTCCCAGTAAGTGCACACTGGTGCCAGCAATGGGAACATGCAGGAGTGAAAAGGCAAAAAAGGCCGCAGCCAGCATGCCCATGCGCACGACTACCTCGGGAGGCACCCGATACAGGCCCCAGGCACAGCCCATGATACTTACCGCATATCCTGCGGTAATAACCCCAGGAGTAAGGATGCCTTCGGCTATATGCATGGCTGTACCTGGGATCGCATGACCACGCTATTCGGTGACTGGCTGGTAAACCTGGATCCACAGTACGGCACCAATTTCAACATCTTTTGCGCCATATTCGGGATGCTCAATGCTTAGGGCTTCGCCGGTGATGGCTTCTTGATGCTCATCTTCGACTAATCCTGCGATACCCCACCAACCAGGGGCTGGCAGAGAGATGGTAAAAATCCCCTGATCATCGGTCAGTACCACTTGTTGTTCGTGTAAGGGAGTGGGATAGTGCAGGGTGTTACCCGAGAGATTGCGCCAATGACAGCGTTCAATTTCCACTTCTGCATCTGCGACAGGCTGGCCCTGGTAGAGCAATTGACCGCGAAAAGTATGGCCAGCAAAGAGGCCCGTTGGCTGGGTAAGGGGGACAATTTCAGCCACCGCATATGCGCTGCCCAAGGCATCAGCCCAATCATCACCACCATCACCCACGGCAATAATGGTTTTGGCCAAGTGTTGAATATAGGAGTCTTCAGCTGGCTCCCAATAGGGTGGAAGATTGGCATAAAAGATATGATTGCCCGGCTCAGTAACGGTGTGGCTGAGGCTCCACCACTGTTTGCCCGCATCATCTTCCTGGGCTTGCAGAAGGTTGCTGAGGTCTTGGTGTTCGCCATCGACAACCACGCCAGCCGTAGTTGGTGCATCGCCGCCCAGGAGTGATCCTTCGGCGGGATGGCCAAAAGCGATGGCAAGCGACACCTGATCGCTGGCACCTGGATCCAGGTAATCGCTTTCTGGAATAATCATGGCAAAATGGGCCAGGGCTGGCGCTAAGGCAACGCCCACAATCAAGGTGGTAATACTGCGCGACATAGGGGTCCTTTCCGAACGAGGGTGCATGAAGGCGGTGAGCCAGTATGAAAAATTCATTAATCGTAATACTAGCACCTCGAAGCCATGAGCAAGGTCTTTACCCTGGCGCTAGGCAGGGCGGTTTAAAGCTTGCCCCCGGGACCGCCGATATCCTGATTGGCCTGCTAAAACGGTCTAAATAGGGCGCTTTTTGCGCTCAAAGCATGCACCGCAAAGGGGGGATTCCTTACCCAGGTGAGCTTAGAGCCGCCCTGTGGCGCTAGGGAGGTGAGCCGCGGCAATCCTCTTCTTGCTTCCCTGGTAGATCTCTCGTACTCTGCGGTTGACTCATCGGTCTTTATGTGCAGATACTGAGCATGTAGAGTGTCCAAACGCTTCTTGACTCCGCAGAGGATGTCCCGCCATGTCGGCGTCAATGCCACAGTTCATAGGCCCGTATCGCATTATTGCAGCGTTAGGAAGCGGTGGCATGGCCACGGTCTATCGCGGCATTCATCGCAATGGTGGAGCCGAACGAGCCATCAAGGTCATGCAAGATGTGGGCCACCCACAAGCCAAACAGCGATTTCTGGCGGAAGCACGGGCGCTCCAAACCATTGATCATCCCAATGTCATTCGTTGTTACCATGTCGAAGAAGCTGATGAAGATCTCTATATGGTGTTGGAACTGGTCGAAGGTGGTGATGTAAAAGCCCTCATGCGCAAAAATGGGGCGCAACTTCCCGAGGCTCAGGCCTTGGGAATTGCTCGAGATGTGGCCCGAGGTCTTGAGGCCCTGGAAGAAGCGGGCATTATTCATCGCGATATTAAGCCGGAAAATATTTTTGTGACCCGACAGGGGGTGGCCAAATTGGCGGACTTTGGCGTCTTGCGCCAAAGCAATAATCCTCAGCAACTTACTCAAGAGGGGGCACCCATTGGTACGGTGGCGTATATGTCACCAGAGCAGGCTTCTGGTGGCGCCGAGCTTGATATGCGCTCTGATATCTACTCACTGGGTGCGACGCTGTACGCCATGCTCACCGGCGAACAGCCCTTCACGGGTCCATCGCCAATGATTACGCTTCTGAAAGTAGTCAGTGATCCCTTCCCTGATATTATTCGTAAGCGTAAGGATCTTTCCGGTGCGACCCGCCAATGTATTTCCAAGGCAACCCGCAAAGAGGCGGCAGATCGCTTTCAGCATGCGGCAGAATTGCGTGAAGTGCTTTCGGGCCTGATTGAACATATTCAATTGGGCGGAGCCCAGGACGATGGGCCAGTAGCGCACACCACTGCACCGAAAAAACGTCCACGGGCAACGCCTGCGCCTCCCGCCCGATCAGCCCCATCCAATGGCAAGGCATTGCTGGAGAATCTTGATCCAGAGGGCTTACAACGAGTGCTCCGCCGCGTTCGCGTGGCTGACAATGGCTTATCAGCATGGATTAATTTGGCTCCAGACACGCGCTTTCCCAGTGAATTGCTCAAGGCCGTGTTACAGCACCGTGAGGTATGTTTTGGCCTCATCGAAGCGGCGATTATGGATGCCAGCCGTCCGCGCCCCTCTCCACGTCGACTGGTGGTAGCGCATGGCGATAGACCATCGCCCGGTTGCGGTGGTCGGGATATCTACGGAAATAACATTCCCCCATTGCAAGTAGCAGCCAGTGTTCTCGTGAGTGATGATTGTTTTCAGGCATGGTTGCTCACCGAACCCGGCG
The DNA here is from genome assembly GCA_007693455.1 of Planctomycetota bacterium. Lineage (GTDB taxonomy): Bacteria > Planctomycetota > UBA11346 > UBA11346 > UBA11346 > REDP01. The sequence goes on from REDP01000189.1 coordinate 19,059, forward strand.
CTTATCCCAATCGCAAGCAGGCGCAATTGGCTTTGATTGAGGCTGGAGTCCGGTTTGGCATCGATAAAGAAGCGTTACGATTAGCCTGGAATGAAGCTGCCCCGATGGATGGTCGCCGACTGGTTGCCTCTGGCGTGCGCATGCAGCCAGGACGCGCAGCCGGCTTTTGCGTGCAGCTTGATTTTGCTGATAATCTCAAGGAAGCTCAGCGTAATTTGCAGCCCGTAGCCCAGGGGGACTTGTTGGCGGTATGGGAAGATGCGGTTACGGGGGTGCAGGGCATGGATGTGTGTGGCAATCCCGTTCCTGTACCAGCAGTGGCCACAGTTACTCCCGAACAACAGTCTGGTGAAGGGACGGAAATAGCACGCGACCGCAGTGGACGACTGATCTTACGTGCTATTCGTGATGGGCACGTTCAGCGTCGTGTCGATGGAGTCATTCGCGTGGTAAAGGTGCATGAAATACCAGGTGACCTTAGCGCCGATGATGCAGCTGTGGTAAGCGATGAGGTTGTGGTGGTGCGTGGTACTGTGCGGCAGGGGGCCCAGATCCATTGCAGTAGCGATGTGGTGATTATGGGAAACCTTGAAGATGCGCACATTGACGCCGGCGGAAGCATCGAAATTCACGGCGACATCCTGCCAGGAGAGCAGCCAGTTGTCGGCATAGAAACCATGGAAGTACATGGCGACGTGCAGCGCAAAGTCGTAGCGGGCAACCTCCGTATCGAAGGAACCGTCGAGCATTGCCAGCTTGTGGCCACCGGTGACATCAGCATGCATCGGGTGGTTGGCGGCTCGGTTACCGCGGGGGGATCGGTACGTGTCGATTACGCAGGTGATGCTTTGGGGACGACCACTGAACTCTGGGCTGGTCGTAATGTGCCCTATGACGAGCAGGCCCATATGGCTCGCTTAGCCGAACATCGTCTCAGCGTAGAGCGAAAAAAAGTGTTAGCAGAATGCCAAGAGCTGCGTCAGGAATATGAGCAGCAGCAGCAGCGTGGCGTGCGCCTTGAGGGGGCGTTGGATGCCCAGGTTCAACAGCGTCACCAAGCCATGCTGGAACGTTTGCAGCAGCGTTGGCAGCAGGCAGAGCACAGTCGCGAGCATTCACGAGAAAAGCTTGCCAAGCAACGCCAGCTGCTGCGCGACATGAGCGGTATTACCCATAATGCCGACTGCCAGGTACAGGTAGCCGTTTTGGCTAAATCCGGTGTGGTGGCGCGGATTGCCGATGCTGACCCTACGCGCCTGGAAAGTGATCGTCATCGTTTACGCGTGGCTTTGCATGATTGATTCGCACAAGCCATCAATCTATGACAACGTTACGCGCTATGCAGAAATTGCCGATACTATCTGTGATGACTGTGAGTGGTGGGAGCAGTATGCTGATTGTGGCGATGAGATTCTGGAATTAGGCTGTGGCTATGGCCGAGTAGCCCTGTACCTTGCGGCAAGGGGCTGTCGGGTGACTGGCATTGACTGTAGTGCGCTGATGCTTGATGAAGCTCGGCGGCGCGATCAGCATAGCTTGGTGCAATGGCATTGTGGTGATTTTACCCAGGCGCATGAATGGCCGCAAAAGCCCTCATCCTGGGATGGCATAATTTTGCCTGCCAACACCATCGCCCACATACACCAGTTGCATCAGCTCCAACAGGTATGGCAGATAGCACTCTCACGTCTGCATCCTGCTGGCAGCATCCTCATTGATACCTTTGCCCCTACGCCCAACCTATGTAGCCCTGGTGCATCCATCCTACTGAACTATACGCATGCTACCGATGGACAGGTATACCATCTCTGGGAGCAGCATGATTACCATCCCGACACGGGTATAATGACCATGGAATGGCAGCATCGCCTCCATCCCGATCATCCTGTGCCTGGGCAGATGGTAGCCTTGCGGGTGTGGTCCGTGGCGGAGTTGTGTGAGAGCCTTCAAGCAGCTGGCTGCACAGTGCGGCATGTCGCCGGAGATTATACCAACAAGCTCTATGCCCCAGGCGATGAGCTGCTGCTGATTCACGCTGTAAAACAGTGAGTGGATAAGGGTACATCTCAGGGCGGCTCAAAGCTCGTCCCCGGGATCGCCGATCTCCTGATCGGCCTGCAAA
>REDP01000154.1 GCA_007693455.1 Planctomycetota bacterium
TATATCGCGCCAGCGTCCTGGTCTGGCAACCTGATCAACGCTGGATAGCAGGACGACAGTCGCCGCCGGGAAATGACCACGAGCGTGCTGTTCATTGCAGTCCCAGTGTAAGCGGGGTCGCTATAGCGGGCCTGCAGTTACTGAGAGCCGTAAACCCTCTAAAAGTGACCTGTTTTTTAGAGCCTGCGTTGCGTGAGCTTGTCGGCAAACTCTTTTTTGAGGAGGGTCTTAGTTGTAAAGTTGGAATGTGTTATTTTTTGCATGTCCCTATATGTTTCTATTCCGTTCTGCTTCTGTGGATTCAGTTAGCGTCCGCCCATGAGTCCGCCTAGTAGGGAGGCCATGTCTGATCCAGCGAGGGTTTTTTGCATCTGCTCTTCGGCGTTTGCGCCAAAGCGGTCGCGATATTGTTTGAGGGCATCACTCAACGCTGTGTGGATGAGGTCTTCAAGCATGGTGACATCATCCGCATCGCTGCTTACGGCTGTTGGGGTTATGGCAATGCCAGCTACGCTGAGATCTCCGCGTAGGCGGATGCTTACCGCGCCGCCTCCAGAACGGCCTTCCAAAATTGTTTGAGCGCGTTCTTCTTCCTGTTGTTTCATGGCTTCTTGAATGGGGCCCATACTAGCCATGAGCTGTGAGAGATCCATGCGATACTCCTTTTTATTCGAGACTGCGTTTAGAGAAATGGTGCATTTTGGCAGTGGTGCAGGACAGACAAATGCCGACCCCAATATAGGTCGCAAGCAGGGATGATCCTCCGTAAGAGAAAAAAGGCAAGGTTACCCCAGTAACCGGCATCATTCCCAGCACCACTGCCAGGTTGAGAGCTACTTGGCCCATAATCATGCATGTAAAAGCGCCGATGAATAGGCGCGCAAAGCGATCTCGGGCAGCCATGGTGGCCCATAGTCCGACCAGGGCCCAGGTAAGAAAGAGGAGGATTACCAGACTTGAGCCAACGAAGCCGGTTTCCTCGCCAACTACCGAAAAAATCATATCGGTATGTTTTTCGGGGACTGAACCGAGGAGATTTTGATCGCCCATTCCATAGCCCTTGCCAAACCACTGTCCAGAGCCAACGCTGCGGATGGAGCGCAGGGTTTGAAAGGCTTCGGCGAGTACGTAGTCTTCGGGGTTGAGCCAGGCTTGAATGCGTCGATACATGTATGATCGCGGCCCTTCCTGGGGTAAGGCGAGTACTGCCAGAAAGAGCGTTACCATTCCCGCAGCACACAGGCCAGCCACCACCCGCAGGCGTGCCCCCGCCAGGAGTAAGACGCCCACTAGCATGGGGATTAAGGGAAGGGCATTGCCGAGATTATTGCTGAGGATCGGTGCAGTTGGCACCATCCACACCAGGCAAACGGCAATAATCCAACGCCACTGACGGAGATTGGCTGTGGCATCCCCAGCCACGCGTGCCACGGCAAGAATGGTGGCGATTTTCACAAATTCATCTGGCTGTAGTCGTAGTGGCCCCAGAACAATCCAACTGGTGCGGCCATTGATTACAGGTACTAAGCTGGTGCCACCTGCGACAATCACCACCATTTGCAGGGCCAGCGCCATGCATGCAATGGGTAAAGTAAGATGATACCAAGCGCTGGGAGGAACGTGCAGACACATGCCACAGGCAATCAGTGAGATTCCCAACCACACCGTTTGCATGGTTGCTTCACGGCTCCAGCCACTGGCGCTGGAGGGATCAATACAGGCGCTAAAGACAAAGGCGATACCGATGCTAGTGAGGATGAGGCTCATCACCAGCAAGCCCCAGTGTACCTCGCGATATCGTACTGCCGTGAGCAACTGCATGCTGAGCAGTCTTGCCGTGGATTATCGCTGAACAAGCTGGGAGCGGGTGCCTACTCCATGAATGCTTGGAGACGATGGGCGAGGACGGATTCTTCGAAGAGGTAGCGGTTGCGGTTGAATTGGGCCTCTACCACAGCCAGGCCAGCTTCGCCGACACGGGTGAGGGTGATCTCTCCGGTTTGGTAGAGGACGCGGGCGTCTTCGTAGTTGGCCTCGGTGTCACTAATGATGGATTCCTGCAGAGCAATGCGGGCGGCAAGGGCACTGGCATCGGCTTGGATGACCGCCAATTCACGTTGGCGCTCGTCAAGGATGGCATCGCGTTGGGCTTGGATGCGACGGAGGTTGGCTTGCTGGGCATTGCGTCGGGCATAGCGACCGCCGCCATCGTAGAGGGTCCACGATAGGCCAATGCCCACATACCAGTCATCGTCCATGTCGTTAAGACGGGAGCCACTGGTGGTGGCGGCGGCGATGCCGCTGACTTGTGGAAGACTGTCGATTAGCTCAAGATCGGCTTGGGTTTGGGTGCTTTCCCTTGCGATAGTGAGGCGTTCTAAATCAATGCCGTCCAGGAGATGCTCGTGGGCCTGGGCGAGGATGGCGTCAAGGTCATTGGGACGAGCGAGGTCATCAGCCACGGTGAACGCTTGCTCTTCCATGGCCAGGGCCGCGGCCAGATCGGCGCGGGCGCGCTGGGCATCGGCGCGGACTTGAGCTAAACTATCTTCAGCGCGTGCGACATTGATGCGGGCTTCCCGTACATCAAGCATGGGGACATTGCCTACCTCAAAAAGCTTTTGCGCATCAGCGTACTCACCTTGGCGTTGTTCCAGGCGAGCTTGGGCTACGGTTACCGTGGCTTGGGCGAAACGGTAGCCTTCAAGGGCAATCAATGCTCGCAGAGCGGCATCTCGTTGGTCACCGTAGAGATCGGTTTCGGCGGCGCGGATGGCATCCGCGGTGAGGCTGCGGGTGCTACGGAGTCGGCCAAAGGTGAGGAGCTGTTGTTCGACTTGAATCTGACCCTGGTAACTGTGGCGGGTGCCCATGTCGGGTTCACTACCCCAACGGCGGTAGTCCATGCGTGCCCCCACTTGTGGCAGGAAGGGGGATAGTTGTGCCGAGCGCTGGGCGCTGCTGGCCTCCACCTCGGCCCGGCCAGCGCGCACTGCCGGACTATGGCTGCGGGCACGTTCGGATACGGAGATATTGGTTAAGACCAAGGTTGCGGGGGTAGATTCTTCGCTGCTGGCAAGGGACCAGCTCGCCAACAATATCCCAAGATACATAGCAATGCGCATAATAACCTCATGGAAAAAATAGGGAAATAATGATACGTTGTTCAAGCTTGTGGGTTGGACGCCGGGTGATAGCGAAGCCATGCTTGCTGAGCACTGCGTCGCATCCGCACAAATATAAGCACCAGGGGCGGCAGTACCAGCAGGGTCATGGCGCTGGAAACCGCTAGGCCGCCAATAAAGCTAGTGGCAAAGGGCCCCCAGGTAACGCTAAAATCAGGGAGCCCCACGGCCATGGGTAGGAGTCCAGCCATGGTGGTGAGAGTAGTGAGAATGATTGGCCGTAGGCGTTGGTGGGCGGCGGTGATAATGGCTTCCTCGTCGTCGAGCCCCTCGCGCAGGCGGCGATTAATAAAATCCATGAGGACAATGCCGCCGTTGACCACTAATCCAGAGAGGCCGATAATGGCAATAAAACTGTTTACCGTGAAAAGGGTCCGTTCGGGGCGGATTAGGCCGTCAAAGACTTGTCCGAGAATTCCTAGGCCGCCCATCAGTAATACTACTCCAGTAAAGGAAAAGGCCACATTGGACAGAATCAATAAGGGCTGCACAAAACTTTGGAATTGGGCGGAGAGTACCGCATAGATCAAGACCAAGGCCAGGACAAAAGCCATCGCCAGGGTTTGGTAGCTACGTGCGGTGCTTTCGGCTTCACCACCAAAAGCCAGACTCGCTCCAGGATACTGTGCGGCACGGGGTCGGTACCAGTCTTGGATAATGCGCACCACATGGGAAGCGCTCAAGGGAGATCCGGCATCAAGGTCACCAGTGATGGTAATGGTGCGCTGAAAATCACGGCGTTCGCGATTGGCGGGGATGGTGGTTATCTCCAAGGTGCCAAGATCAGCGAAGCGCAGTGCGCGGCCTTGGGCATCGTCGACAATCAGAACATCCATAAGGGCTGCAGGATCATTGCTTACGGCCTCGGGAAGACGTAGGCGCAGGGGAATATCGCCGTCGTGGCGGCGGAATTCGCCCACATAAAGTCCTTCGCTCGCACCAACCAAAAAGGAACCAATCTGCTGTTCGCTCACCCCATAGATACTGGCGCGCTGACGATCAATTTGGAAAGCCAATTGCTGTGCCGTATCTTGGCGGTCATCGCTGAGGTCGCTGACTCCAGGCAGCATGCCATCGGCACCACTTTCTTGCTGCATCCAGGCAAAAAGATCATCGGCCAGAGCGCTAATCGCCGTGTCGTTGGAGCCGCTTACGCGGACATTCACTGGCATCCCAGTAGGTGGCCCGGTGGGGGCTGGGCGCAATTCCACACTCCAGCCATCGCCGCTCCAGTTTTCGCGGACATAGCTGCGAAGTTCGTGCATCCAGGCTCGAGCATCGGCAAAGTCACGCTCGCCGCGGGGTGGTAATTTCACCATCATTACTGCGCGGTTATTGGCAAATACAGGCTTATAGGTGGTGTCCAGAGTCATTCCTGCGAAGGTGGTAACGGTGAGGATGCGATTGCGCCCCATGTCGTGCAAGGAGCCGGCTAAGGCGCGTCCGCGCTCGTCGGTGGCTGTAATGGATGTGCCCATTGGGCCACGCATGGTTAGCATCAATACCGAGAGATCCTCGGGAAAAAACTCGGAGCGAATAATTGGTGCCCTGCCGTAGCGGGGTGCTTGGCTGGAGTAGATGAGTATCCCCAAGGCAATTACAAACAGAAGCCCCGCACCGCTTAAACAGGCCTTGGGGTGATGAAGATTATAACGCAAGAGACGATCGTAGGCCCGCCGTAGGGCAGCCATAAAGGCACCTTCGCCGCCTTGTGTGCGTAGGCGCTTGAGGGCTGGATCGGGGCCCAATAGGCGCTCACCTTCCACCACATGCAAGGGTAGAATAATCAGAGCTTCCACCAGAGAGATCAATAAGGCGGTGGTAACGGCAATCGGCACCAAGGCAAAGAATTCGCCTACGGCTCCAGTCATCATCAGCATTGGCAAGAAGGCGAAGGCGGTGGTGAGGGCGGCGCTAACAACGGGCAGAAAAACCTCAGCACAGCCATCGACGGCGGCTTGCAGAAGAGGCTTTCCTTGTTCGCGATGACGCTGAATGTTTTCAATGACAATAATTGCATCGTCAACAATAATTCCGGATACAAGAATGAATCCGAGCAAGGTGATTTCATTCAGGCTTTGCCCCATAATCCAGAATATGAGCAGGGCCCCAAGAAAGCTAAAGACGACCCCCGAAACAGCCAGTACCGCTGCCCGGCAGGTCAGTAAGATAATGGTGCCCAGGCCGCCGATACACAGAGCAGTCACCAGGCCTGAATCACTGGACAGCATCACCAAAACACCGCCCAAACCCAAGGCCATAAGGCTGACATTCCAGCGTCGCGAACGATTGGCTAAAAAGAGAAAGAGGAGTACCATAACCAAGACCACCGAAAGCAGGAGACTTTGTGCCAGGACTCCCATGCCATCGCGAATTTCGATGGTGTTGTCTTCGCTATAAATAATCTCAAATCGTGGTTCATCGAAGCCGGCGACAAAAATGTCGACTTCTGCGACTACCGCATCTTTGACCCGCAAAGCCGATGAGCGCGGGGTTTTCAAAACCTTGGCGCCAACGCTTACGCGGCCACTAATACTTTGCCGCACGCTTCCCGGAATGGGACGGGTGGTCGATGCCGTGAGGTTAACGAGATCGCCTACCGTAAGCAGTGTCCCATCACCATCGCGGCGAACCACCACCGAGGCCATGTCATCGATGCTGCGATAGCGATTTTCTACGCGGATGATGCGCTCGCCCAGGGGTGTATCAATGCTGCCAGCGGGTTCGGCGCGGCCTGAAGCACGTAAGGCCGCTGCCACCTGATTAATATCAACCCCGTGTCGTTGCAGGGCATCGGGGCGCAGGACGAGTTCAAATTGCTGGGGTTGATCTCCCATGAGATCGACTTTTTTCACCCCAGGCAGCCGCTCCAGGCGACTGCGGAGATCTTCCCCCAGGAGGCTTAGGGCACGTTGATCAAGAGGGGATGGTCCTGGAGTGGCAGTGATATTGACCTGAATTAAGGGTAGCCACTCATCCACATCAATAAGATTAAAGCGGGGTTGCAGGGGGCGATCGTTGACCACGGGTAAACGATTTTGAATGGCGAGAACTCGCAGACGTAATTCGTCATATAAACCTGAATAGTCGGTATCATCGTCAAACTTGACCCGTACCGTGGAACGGCCACTGCGCGATGACCCGCGAATCCACTCGATATCCTGCATGTCACGAAGGGCGTCTTCGATTTCGCGGGTAACCAGGCTTTCCACCTCTTCCGGATTGCCGCCAGGGTAGGGAGTGGTGATTTCTACTTCGCCAAAGGCAATATTGGGAAAGCGGTCCACTGCCATATTGGGTACGGCAATGGTAACCGCGCAAAGGATTAATCCCACAAAGATGACATTAATAACGACCGATTGGCCAATTGCGGCGCGGATAAAACCTTGCATGGCGGTTTACTGCTGGTCTCGTTGGATTTGGGGGATGTGGAGGGTCAGGCGATCGGGCAGGCTGCTACCTTCGACAATCAACCAAGCGCCATCGCCTTCTGTCCGCAAAGGCATAATAGGGTGCTGGACGCCATCTTGATCGACTACCAGCCACTGCTCCATGTCTTGATAGGCAAAGCGTTTAGGGATGCGCACCCCGCCCGCGTCATCCGGCACCCGTAGGCGCACCTGTGCTTCGATGCCCCCGCCAGCGTCAGGAATATCCCTGGCATCAAAGCGCAGCCAAGCCCGACGTTTGCGGGTATGGGGGTCAAAGCGCGGATCAACGCGCTGGAGTTGCCCTGCTATGCGCTGTCCTGCCACTTGGATGGGGATGCTGTCGTGTTTGCGCAGCGCCTCTAATTCCTTCGTGCTGAGGGTTAAGGGCAGTTCCAGGTGGCGTACATCGACGAGGGCAAGGATGGATTGTCCAGGGCTGACAACGCTGCCTGTCTCGCTGAGGCGCTCGGCCACGATCCAGCCTTGGGGGCCCTGGAGGTGGTGGCGATCGTAGTGGATGACGGCTTCATCCAGTGCGGCTTGGGCTCGCTCCAGGATGGCTTGGGCTGCAGCATGGCGCTGACTGGCCGCTTGTTGGCGTAGCTGCGCACTATCGCGGCGGTAACGCAGTTCATCGGCTTCGCGGGCGGGGGCGCGTTGTTCGGCAACCAGTGCTTGCACCCGTTGGAGTTCAGCCTGCCACCATTCCTGTTCGCGTCGGGTCAGGGCGAGCTCGGCCCGCGCCAGGAGCAGTTGGGCCTGCGCTTCTCGAACACCAGCCTGGGCATTACTCACGGCGGCCTCGGCTTGGCGCTGGTCGAGACTGACTATTGGATCTGCATCCGTGATCCGATCTCCTGCGGCCACCTCAATAGTGATGATTTTGCCGCTGACTTCACTGGCTAAGGCCATCTCAGCGACTGGTCGGGTAAAGGCGGTGAGATGGCGCTCTACGGTGGCGGGGTGGGCATGGGGCTGCCAGGTGGCATCGTTATGCTGCTGTACGCTGAGAGTATTCCCGCCTTCCATGCTCATCAGCACACTCGTCATCGAGCAGAGCAGGATGCTCCAGGTAAAACGCCGCATCATCATTGGTCCTCCATAGTAGGGGGGCTATCGGGTATATAGCGATCCAGATCAGCCGGATTATGGAGATGCATGCGAATCCAGGCCGCGGCAATGTGATGGGCGAGATGTTCGGGCCCCTCGGTATCGGGAAGAAACTGGTACTGCCAGATCAGGCCATCCACTGCTGCGACAATCAACCGAGCGGCCCAGCGATAATCTTCGGCAGATATGCGACGATAGGCGTTGCTGTCCATGCCAGCCATGCCCAGTTCCCAGGCTCGTTGCATCCATTCCTGCCACTTACTTCCGAGGGTGGTCTGAGCGCGAGTGAGTAAATCTGGGCGATCTTTGCAGGCGAAGGCCAAATCTGAAGCCATGCGATTGAGGTTTTGACTGTGGGTGAGCAAGACGGTGAGCACAGAGCGCAGAACCACAAAGCCTTGGCTGACGGGATGAAGGTGGTTGTGAGCACGCTGGCTTGCCTGAAGCGAAACAGGGACGCCAGGAGTGAGCTGATTCATCATCTTTTCCAAGCGCTCACAGTCGAACAAGCAGGCATCCAGAAGGAGATCCTCCTTGGAGCGGAAATACTCATAGACGGTGCCCTTGCCTACGCCGGCACGGTGGGCGATATCGGCAATACGACTGGCGCTAAAACCCTTCTGGCTAAAGCAGTCACATGCCGCAACGAGCATGGCTTCGCGTTTACTGCCTTCCCCTTGGGTATCCATGGGTGGGAGGATAGTCTTCAGGAAAGGATATCAATAAGGAACTGACCAGTCGGTCGGAATGGTGGATGGCGACACACGGGTCACGGTTGTCATTACTGTAAATAGGGCCAGCATGCGTTTATGACACCTCTGGATCAGCTCTACGATCATGCCCAACGGCCACGTAACATGGGCCGCATGTTGGATGCCCACGGTACCGGTAATGTCGGTTCTATCGTCAGTGGCCGCGCCATGCGTTGGTTTCTCACCATGGAAGGTGAACATGTGGCGGCGAGTAAGTTCCAGGTTTTTGCCTGTCAAGAACAGGTGGCAGCCGCGAGTATCTTGTCGGAATGGGTGGTGGGGAAAACCGTTGAAGAATGTTTGCAGGTACGTCATGACGATCTTGCCGCCAGTCTCGGCGGCCTCGACCGCGACCAATTTCCCCCTCAGTTATGGGCCGTAGAGGCTTTGCATGACGCCTTGGCCCATATTTCTGGGAGCAATGGCCTGGTGGATGACTTGGACACCCTGGGCCCAGACCTCCCCTTGATTTGTCGCTGCCATGGCACGGATGAGGCAACTATTAAGGAGCTCGTTCGTGGTGGCGCCCATGATTTGGCGGCAATTCAAGAGCAGAGTCCTGCTGGCACTGGATGCGGCACCTGTCGTCGCGATATTCAGGTGGTGATCGATGGTGTGGTGGATGAGCCCCAGCGCCCCGCCCCCAGCGCCGCCGCTGCTGGAGCCAAGGGCCGCGTGGCTCTTATGCGGCGCATTCAAGAGGTCTTGCAGCCACTTATTGATCAGGCAGCCAGCGATGGCATCCAGGCCATTGAGTTATGGGATATGCGGCAGCACCAAGTAGTCCTGCGCCACCACGCCAGCGATGCTGAGGCTGCCCTCGCCCAGTTGCAAGATCGCGGTGAACGTCTCCTCAAAGATGAAGTGGATTCACTTTTGACCCTCACCTTAGAGGCGCGTCCCACCTAGTTTGGCTGCCGATTAGGTGGCACAGAGCTCTATTGGAATGGAAATATTAGGTAACTTTTTCCGCCAGAAATAGGGCGAACTGAGCTTCCTCGTCGACCCAGCTCTGGCGAGCGTATAAGGAACATTGCGCCACCATGTCCTGGAGACCTTGCAGACGATATTTATAGGAGCTTTCGGTCCACAGTGCCTCGCCGGCCTTGAGTTGGATGGTCATATTGGCGCCAGGAATAGAGACCTCTTGGGCTACTTTGCTCACCAGATAACTCTCCACACGTTCGGCGCGGCTATTCCATATTACCTCATAAGCGAAAGTGTTTTGCGCGAAGTTGGCCCCTAATTCCTGATTGATGCGCTGTAATATATTGCGATTAAAGGCGGCGGTAAGTCCCAGGGGATCATTGTAGGCAAGACAGAGGGCGTCTTCCTCCTTCACCAAATCCACCCCAAGTAAAAGATAGTCGCCAGGGGACAGGATGCGGCTCATGTCTTGTAATAGATTTTGACTGTCTTGTGGAGAAAAATTACCTAAATTTGACCCCAACATGAGTGCCAGTCTTCTGTGTGTAGACGGCTGCTCGCGAGTTTCACCTGCAATCCGCCTAAGGCCTTCTTGATAGGTGCAGTGGTGGCAGTGGACAAGGGTGTTCTCGCAGGACTCTAAACGGGTGCTTGCCTCATCCAGTGCGGCTGCCGAAATATCAATGAGGTGGATGTCCAAGGAGGGGGGCTCGCCATCATTGCCGTTATCAGCGTGTGGCTTTTGATTGGGTATGTGCCTGCGCCCACGGAGAAGGTGCTGCATTTTTGCACCACTACCTGGGCCTAATTCAATGATTTCCCCGAGGTTTTCGCAAAAAGAGCAAATTGCCCCGCCGTATTTTTTGAGCAACCCTTCTTCAGCCCGCGTCAAGTGGTACCAAGGCAAATGGCAAATAGCGTCAAAAAGCGCAGAGCCAAGGTTGTCATACAGATAATGGGTTGGCAATTGCCGTGGCCTTTGGTTTAAGGTCAGAGCCACTTCCTGGGCAAACGGCGAGAGTGTTGTCATGTCGTTGTGGGTGCTCATGACATTGCTCCAGTTGCGCAGCGAAACCCGGCAAAGACGTAGGGATAGCGTGGGCGAAACCAATTGCGAAATGAGGGACGCAGGAGTTCTTTAGGAGTGACAGGCGATGCCCCTTTGAGAACTATGTGTTCTCCGTCAAAAAAATCGGCAGAGTATTCTGGGTAGCTGGACATGGCTTGAAAGCCAGGGAAGGGTGCAAAAGGTGTGCAGGTCCACTCCCAACCGTTTCCCACAACATCGTGCAGGCCCCAGGCACTGCATCCGTCAGGGTGCGTTGCTAATGGTTGCGGATCCCATGAGGTAAAATCAAATACGCCGTGGTGGGTATTGGGATAGGCATGCCCCCAGGGGTAGTCGCGGATGCTGCCATCAGGTTCGGTAAAGGTGGCACGTTGGTATTCAGCCTCCGTTGGCAAGCGCATGCCCTGCCATCGCGCGTAGGCTGACGCTTCAGTGTGGCTTACCCACACTGGCCAGGCCTCGGGCAGTGGAAACTCGGCAAACATACCACGCCACCACCACTGTCCCTCTCGTTTGAGCCACAATAGGGGGTGACGGATCTGTTTGCTTTCGAGCCAATGGTGCTCCTCGCGAGACCACCAGCGTGGATCCTCATAACCGCCGCATTCGACAAAGCGTCGATAGTCATGGTTGCTGACTTTATGGCGATGGATGGAAAAGGCGGGTACGGTTTGCCGATGTTCAGGCAGCTCATTGTCCCAGGCAAAAACCCGCTGGCTAGGGGCAATGCCTAGCTGCACCTCGCCCGCGGGAATATGCACCATGCTCGGTGACGGTGGATTGCCGGCAGTGTGCGCGTGATAATCGCTGGGGGCCTGTTTATCCGCAATGGGGATCTGTTGCCACAAGTACATCAGCGTTTCGTGATGCATCGCTTCATGTTCGAGCAAGCGCCAAGCCGCCTCTCGCTGGGGCGATGGTCCTGGGGGGAGCCCTTGCAGAGCCGTAGCCACGGCATCATCGGCTTGTTGGCAAAAATGTTCCACGGCCCTACGAGAGGGCCAGATGTCGTCCTCATTGCCGCGGGCGCGACTCGTACTCTGACCTTCAGGGGGATCGATACCGCGGGCAAACAAGTTTTCCAGCTGTGGGTCCAAGGCTGGCCCATGAGAGGCCTGTCGCACAAGGGCATTATAAGCAAAAGCGGCAATATGGCCCTGGTAAAAAACTATGGGGTTACGCAAGGGGATGGGCCGCGAGTAATAGGCATGCTCATCAAGCATGCTAAATAGCGCCTGTCGGCGTTGCCGATATCTGCAAAAAATCTCCAACGGATCCCCCGCAGACTGCAATCCGGCCTCATTCATAGTGATCCTTCCCCCAAAACCAAGACACCCTCATACCGAACTACGTTGCATCGTAGCAAGTGCTTGCGCTACTAGAAGAGGGACAGGCAGAATTCTACAAGAACATCCGATAATGCGTTACTAGAAGAGGGACAGGCGGAATTTTACAGGGACATCCAATAAAAGGGACAGACAAATAATGGCGATAAAACTATTATAGGCACGAAACCTTCCTCCAGGTGATGGTTGCGTAAGAGAAATAAGATGGGGCAGAAAAGAGGTACTTTTGCAAGATCTCAAGGCGTGATTGTAAGTCGAGTGAGATAAACGGCCTACATCAATTAGTGGATAGGGGTGGGAGGTCAATTCCTAATGAGCGTCCCTGGACATAATTATATGCCTGTCCCTATTTAGCGGTCCCTAATTAGCGCCTAATTAGCGATGTCCGTTTAGGGGCCTTAATTTTGCGCGAGGCGTTGGCGGATCCACCACCCCAGCCAAACTCCTAAGAAGCAGCCTAGGGCGAAGATCCAGCCGCTTACGGCGCCGATCATGATTCCAGAGAGGAGGACGCCGATGGTGCAGCCGATGGCCAACATGGCGCCAAAGCCGAGGAGGATACCGCCAAGAAAAATACGGCTCGCCACCCATGGCCGTGGCCATGAAGGGCGGCACTCGCCAGCTATCAGAGCACTCGCCCACGAGGCCAGAACCAAGCCGAGAACAAAAACGCCGTTGGCCGACCAGAGATGCTCTTTCACTACCGTGGCGCAGCCGCGCAGGCTATCCAGACCTTCAAGGCGCTCGGGGATGGCACCCAGGCTGGTACCCAGACTGCGCGCGACTGAGCCCATTTCTGCGGTGACGCCCAAGGGGGCCAGGCGCACATATGCGACAATGGCGATGAGTCCCACCGCTACCCCAGTAACCCCTGGCCCCCACTTGTGGGCAAACAGGAGGTGTCCCAATTGTGCCTGGGCCGGTGGTGGTGCAGGGGGCCTGCTATGATGTGCGGCCGGGTCTGCGCGCTGCCAATGCGTGAGGGCCCAGGCCAGCCCGGCGAGAATGAGTAGCGCCAGTAACAGACTGCCCCCATAGCCCAGGTAATTGGGGAGCCATAGGGGTGGGGCCTCATGGATTACCTGTACGGAGATAGCATTCCATACGGCAAAGGCCGCAATAAAGCCGAGGAGCGCCCCTAGCAAGGCGAGCACAGAGGCAAGGTGTCCCTCGCCCAGACGATACATATGGGCCGAGAGGCAGCTTCCAGACATGGCCATACCCAGGCCAAAAACCAGTGACGCCACAAACAGTACCCAGGACACCGGGCCAATATGGCCATCCAGAGGGAGGCGCCCGCTGCGCGGATCGGCCAGCCACCCGCTGACAATCGCGGTATGGGCAGCGGCACCCACCGCGAGGGCGATGATAATCGCTAAAAGACCTTGGGCACGCCGCCGAGACAGCCAGTCGGTCGCATTGCAATAAAAGCAAAAACGGCCACGCTGTAGGACCACCCCAAAGGCTGCGCCCAAGAGTGCTGCCACCGCCAGAGGGTTGCCTGCCGCATCCTGTTCGGGCAAGGCCCAAATCCAGATCAGTAGGCCCAGAGTTACCAGACTCGCAGCAAGCGCCCGACCACGGGTGAGCTGCCAGACTGGCTGCATGCTAGAGCTCTCGCCACCCTCGTGGTTGTGCATGGCGCCCACCTACCTCCCGGTAAATAAGTGCCCGCCGTGGGTACGGCGGGCGCGAGTGTCGTTGCTGACGTCGAGTGAAAACAGCATTTCAGCGATATGGCACGGTGCCTTGACGATCGTCATCGACTTGCCGTCTGAGGAACTTACTTGCCCTGCCATATTGTGCCAGCGGGGTTGCTAATGGGCACTCCCACGGCATTGCCGTACTCCGTCCATGAGCCATCGTAATTACGTGCATCATAGCCCAAAATATGGCGCAGGGCAAACCAGCTATGGCTGGAACGTTCGCCAATGCGGCAGTAGGCAATAATTGGAGTGCTGCCATCAATGCCGTGCTCGGCATAAATGGCACGGATATCATCGGCAGACTTAAAGGTGCCATCTTCGGCCACCAAGGCCCCCCACGGCACATTCACAGCCCCCGGCACATGTCCGGCGCGGATGGCCAATTCCTGCACCCCTTCCGGGGCAATGATCCGGCCGCTATACTCCGCCGGCGAGCGAATATCCAGTAGGGCACTGGTACTGGGATCTTCGGCTGCGGCCACCACATCCGTGAGACGGGCGCGGAGTTCGCTTTGTCGATCTTCGCCAATGGTCACATTGCCTGCTGCGGCGCGGCGTGGGCGCGGACTGAGCGGACGGTTTTCAGCCTCCCACTTGGCCCGTCCCCCATCCAAGAGACGGGTTTGTTCGCCCAAGCCATACACGTCTAAAATCCAAAATCCCCAAGCGGCAAACCAGTTATTGGTGTCCCCATAGAGAACAATGGTACTGTCCTTATTCACCCCAGCCGCGCGCAAGAGCTCTTGCAGACGCTCGCCGTCGACAATATCGCGGCGCGTGGGATCCACCAGATCAGTGTGCCAGACAAGATTGCTGGCCCCGGGGATATGCCCCCGCTCATACACACCAGGATTGACGCTCACTTCAAGGATGTGCACGGCGGGATCGTTTAGTTTGCTCTCCAGCCACTCGGTGCTAACCAAGGAATCGGTGGCTGTGGCAGTGTCGATTGCAGCCAGCGCAAGCACGCTGACCAGGAGAAGGCGAAAGGATGACATACGAGGCTCCCAAAAGTGTGTTGCGGGTGTTTGGCGAGTTGCGAGCTGGGTGTATTTCCAGGGCGATGCAAAGCTCGCCATGGAGAAGGAATGCCCGCTTCCCAGGGGTAAGGATACAGCGCAATAAACGCCCTATTGATGAGGGCGTTTTTGTGGGCCGATCAGGAAATCGGTGGTCCCGGGGGCAGGCTTGGAGACACCCTGCGTGTATTCCCAGCCATCGAACCGCCATCGCAGTGTTGCTGATGCAGTGAGTTTTATGGCGCTCAGGAGATGGTCAAGGAATTTATTCATACTAAACAGATCAAGTAAGTATGGTATGAATGTGAGGCTATCACCCGACTGTATCATCCCTCTGCAAGCAGGGGCTCGGCTAAGGTCCAAGCTAAGGCTTCATCGCCGTTGCGGTAGCAGAACAGACGCATGCTGCCACCTTCGCGGGTGCCCAGGCGATGATGGATGCTTTCCACCGTCCAGGGGAAATGGCGGCGACTGATGCGCAGTCGACTCAGGCCCATCTGACGTAAGCGGCGGCGCAGGATTTTGTTTTCCCAGGGGCCGCTGTCGTGAACTTGGAAGCGGCTGCCGGGAAAATCTGTGCCGGGGTCGTTGCCATGCAAAAAAGCGACCTGTGGATGCACTAGGCTCAGCCGATGGCGTTGTGCGCAGGTGGCAATCAGGCCGCTGCGGATTAACGCAGGATCGGGATCGATAAAGACGGGGCCGGGCTGTTGCCATGAGAGAGGTGGTGGGGGGGCTGTGTTTGCATCGCCTTGAACGTCAAAGCGCAGATTGCCGAGATAATCCAGGCCCACGGCGCGGGCGGGGAGGACCGTTGCAGGTTGCCGCGGATAGATGCAGAGCAGTTGCTCGCGTGCTTCGCCAGCCTGAGAAAGGACGATCAGCTGACGATGGCCTGGACTGGCGATGCTGCTGGGATCGGCCCCAGGAGGCAGTTTGAGGATAATGCACGCAGCGTTATGGGCGGCGGCAAGAATGGCTGCAGGGGTGGGCGACCAGTCGCTAGGCTGCAGGGAGCGCCTGCCGCTGGCCCGGCGGTCGGGGTCGGCAAGAACTGTTCCAGCCTCCGCTAAGTCGGTACAGCCGTCGCCCTGGTGGACGGTGAGGGGGAGTTTGAGGGCCTGGGCATTGTGGCGCAGGAGCGAGGCCAAGAGGGGATTGTGCTCCCAGGCCTGGGTGTGATGGCCGGCTTCGGCGGCGGCAAAGATATCGCTGCCCAAACCTGCGCAGCAATCAACCACGCTTTGTGACTGAGCGGGAAGGAGATTGCGCGCCTTCCAGCGAGCTAGGGCTTGACTTGCAGCTTGTTCGCAGGCCTGTGATTCTAGGAGGAGGTAAGGAAGCCAGCTGGCGAATTTTTGCCGGTAGCGCTGGCGTAAGGTGAGCTGTTCAACGATGGCGCGAACGGGGAGTTGGGGGGAGCGGGCTGCATTTAAGGCCAAGCGTTGGGGATCTTCTGCGGCCCATCGTTGCAGCGCCGCTTGTCCGTGAGTGCTGGCGAGGGCGCACAGATCATCGGGGCTCATCGTTTGCCGTGGCTCGCGGTCTTCTGGGTGGTTTTGGCCTGCGGCTCGGGGGGGAGGTAGGCCTGCGGCTGTGGCCCTCGCCGCCAGGCGTAGATCAAGAGGCTGAGTGCTACCATAAAGAGCGGAATAGTGAGAGCCTGGCCTTTGGACATCCAGCCAAAATAGAGGCTGTAGCCGGGATCTGGTTGGCGAAAGAATTCGCCGAAAAATCGTCCCAGGGAATAGGTTATCACGGCAGCACCACCAGTTAGACCGGGTCGGCGATGGAAGTGATGAACCGTTAAAGCCACTGCCAGCATCAGTAGACCCTCAAGGCCCATGGCGTAGAGCTGGCTGGGATGTCGTGGTTCGGGACCGGCGGCGGGAAAAATCACCGCCCAAGACACATCGGTGGTACGGCCCCACAGTTCACCATTAATAAAATTCGCCAAGCGTCCCAAGGCAACGCCAATGCCAGCAGTGGCGGCCACCGTATCGCCCATCACCATAAAGGGCACTTTGCGCATGCGACAATACAGCCACGTTCCAATAAATAATCCGGCAATCCCGCCATGACTGGCCATGCCACCTTCCCACATGCGGAAAAAGACCAAGGGATCCCGTAGAAAGGCGACAAACGCGCCGTGCTCGGCGGTCTGATAATAAAATAGGCAGTAGCCCAAGCGGCCACCAGCAATCATCGCAATAGCAACATAGAGCACAAAATCAGCCACGCCCTGACGTGAAACCGGTAGGCGTCCCTGGTCTGACCAACGGCGTACCAGCCACCAAGCCACGGTAAAACCCAGTATATACGCCAGTCCATACCAACGGATGCCCACCTCTCCCCAAAAGCGGATGAGAAAGGGATCAAGATTGTGTACCCAGTATTCCATGGCGGCAGCCTAGCGTGGCAGAGCGGGGAGGCTAGGGCTTGCTCTTACAGATGCAGGGGCTCTGCCCACAACGATTGCATATCCCCGTATATTTCTGGGCAGTGGCCGCGGCAAGATCAATGTCAGCCACATGGGCAAGGCTGGTTAGCCATGCGAGGCAATCGGCAAACTCGCCCTCTAGGTCATGCTGACCAGGTTGACGTAGGGCCTCGGAGAGCTCGCCGATTTCTTCCATGAGATACATAAAGGTACCAGCGACACCACGTTCCCGGTCTTTGTCGCCGTAGGTTTCGGCCATGTGTTGCTGGAATTGGCGGAGATCAAAGGCCTTGGAATGATTGCTCATTGCTGGTCCAGGGCTGCGGCAATGGCACTGCGCATCTGTTCCTGCTGGTCATCGCTGGCATAACTGCCGCCAACAAAGTGATGGGGATGATCCCCGTTGAAGCGGGGTACCAAGTGCCAATGCAGATGCGGCACTTCTTGTCCAGCAGCAGGGCCATCGCGCAGGAGAATGCTTACCGCATCGCAGTCGGTAATCGAGCGCAGAGCGCGATCAATACGCGCAAGCCAAGCACCACTTTCCGCCAGAGTTGCGCCCTCCAAGTCTGGTAGTAGGGCGACTTCTTGGCGGGGAATCAGCAAGGTGTGTCCAGGGGCCACGGGATTGATGTCTAAAATCGCCACCCAGCGCTCTGTCTGTAAGACGCAGGCGCCAGGAATCTCACCGGCGATAATCCGTGTAAAGATGCTTGCCATCGCTATACCTCCTCTGCTGAAGCTCTAGCCTATGACACGGCATCCCAGGTCTAGTCGGCATACCATGGTGAGGATACGGGCGACCAAACTGGGCCCACTGTGAGGTCTTTTCAATGCCTGCCTTCGCAATCGTATTTCTCAAGGTGGGACGGCCCTCTGTGGCAATCGGCCTTCTCGTGCATGGCTTGAGAATTGTCCCCCGGTGGATTGTGCTGGTGATAAGAGCACCTCCACGCCAACCCGAGGCACCTTCTTATTGGCCTGGCCGATCCGCCTCGTGTTGACTGTTGGCGGTGTCTCTTAGTGTAGCGCTCTTGAACACCGTGCCACCCACCACCCCTATCGTGTGTATACCTGCTCGGCTCCATTCCAGTCGATTGCCGCGAAAGCTGCTGTTGGCAGAGAGTGGTCAAGCCTTGTTGGTGCATACCTGCCAAGCGGCTGCCCAGGCTTTCGGTGCGCAGGCCGTCCTTGTCGCCGTCGATGCTAGTGAATTAGGGGACGTGGTCACAGAGGCTGGATTTACGGCGGTAATGACCAGCCCTGATCATCAATCTGGCACAGATCGTATAGCCGAGGCCGTGCGTGATCGCCCGGGAGCAATCATTGTCAATGTGCAAGGGGATGAGCCAGAGATAGATCCTCGGCATATTCGTCGCCTGGCTCAACTGCTGGATGAACATCCCTGGGCTGGCATGGCCACCCTGGCTACCCCTGGGGATGCCCGAGATCAAGATGATGCCAATGCGGTGAAGGTGGTGCTTGGGCATGATGATCGCGCCCTCTGGTTTTCCCGTGCCGGCGTAGTCTTTGATCGTGAGCAGGGTTGCCTTATGCAGCAGTGCTTTCGCCATATAGGTGTATACGCTTATCGTCGCGAGGTGCTTCTGGGCTATCGCGAACTTCCCGCAAGTGATCTCGAAACATTGGAACGGCTCGAGCAACTGCGTGCTGTGCAGGCGGGCATTGGCATCGCCTGTGCCGTAGTTGCCGATGCCCCTGCCGGCATCGATTGTCGTGCCGACTATGAGGCCTTTCTCAGACGTCGGGGGATGGCGTGAGGAAGGCTTCCCTTTGCGGCCACTTGCTGCCGCCGATTCTCTTTTTCAAGGTGGGGTTAACCCGCCGCATGCGTTCGGAGTACATGGATCATGGCCCCAGCAAGTGACCGTTCGGCTCGAGGCAAGCGCCAAGGCCCACCACGACACATCTTTATCACCGGTGGCGTGGTATCGAGTCTCGGTAAGGGCATTACTGCCGCCTCTATAGGCCGCCTGTTGATTAATATGGGGTATCGTGTGCGGATTCAAAAATTGGATCCGTATCTCAACGTCGACCCTGGTACCATGAATCCCTTTCAGCATGGTGAAGTATTTGTTACCGACGATGGTGCAGAAACCGATCTTGATTTGGGGCATTACGAGCGATTCCTCGGTCAACCTTGCAGTCGCAATTCCACTTATACCTCTGGCCGCATTTACCAGACCGTGATCAATCATGAGCGGGCAGGCCGCTACAACGGGGGCACGGTGCAAGTCGTGCCCCATATCACCAATGAAATTAAAGAGGCCATACGTTCAGCACTTGATGACGACGTCGACGTCTTAATTACTGAACTAGGCGGCACCGTCGGCGACATCGAAGGCTTGCCGTTTATGGAAGCCGTACGCCAATTCCGTCATGAAGCTGGGCGCGACCATGTGGCCCTCTGCCATCTTGCCTATATCCCCTATATTAAAGCTGCTGGTGAAATAAAGACCAAGCCAGCGCAGCACTCGGTGCAGAAACTTCGCGAGATCGGTCTTATCCCTGATTTCCTACTGTGTCGCAGTGAGGAACGTCTTGGGAAAGATGTGAAGGAAAAGCTGGCCTTGTTTTGTAACGTCGACATGAAGCACGTGATTGAGTTGCATGATGTGGCGCATTCCATTTATGAAGTGCCGATGCTGATCTATCGCCAGGGTTTGCATAACCTTTTGGCTGAGCGCTTGAACCTGCCCATAGTCGACTGCCCAATGAACGATTGGGAGCTTATGCTGCGCCACATCCGCAACCCTAAGGGAACATTGCGGGTGGCCTTGGTAGGCAAGTATATTAATCATCAAGATGCCTATAAATCGGTAACTGAAGCCATCGACCACGCAGGTTACGCCAATCTTTTGAGTATCGATCTCGTTCGCATAGAGTCCGATGGGCTAGAAAAAGACGAGAATTGGCGGCAACAATTCAATGATATTGACGCAGTGGTCGTCCCCGGTGGCTTCGGCCGCCGTGGTTTTGAGGGGATGTTGCGGGCGATAGAGCACTGCCGCAGTCATGGCATCCCCTTTTTGGGCCTCTGTTTGGGCATGCAGGCGGCAAGTGTCGAATTTGCTCGCAACGTTTTGCGCCTTGATGGGGCCAATTCGGTAGAGATGGATGATAAAACTCCGCATCCCATCATCGTTTTAATGGAAGAGCAAAAGCAGGTGATGCAATTGGGCGGAACCATGCGTCTTGGAGCATACCCCTGTACATTGCCGCGGCGATCTTCACGTACCAGTAAAGCCTACGGCGGTGCAGATGTTGTCGAAGAGCGGCATCGCCATCGCTTTGAGTTTAATAATGATTATCGGCACGCATTTGAAGAGGCAGGTATGCTCTTTACAGGCTTGTACCAGCCAGACGCCCAGCAACCGGAAGCAAGCTTGGTTGAGATTATCGAGTTACGCGACCATCCCTATTTTATTGCAACTCAGGCGCACCCTGAATTCAAGTCGTCCGCGGTGATCCCGCATCCCCTGTTTAAAGCCCTCATTACTGCCACATGGCGGCAGCGTAATGCGGCAGCAGAATAGCAAGCTTAACTGTCGCTACGTTGGTGGAGATGAGCGATGGCAGCGTCCTCATCTTCAACAATAGTAAAAATGCGGTCAAAGCGGGTGAGCGCAAATATTTCTTTTAAAGAAGGCGCATGAAGACCGCAGAGCACTAAGTCTCCACCCTGATCTTGAATGTCGCGGAGGCACTGCACCAAAGGACCAAGCCCTGAAGAATCCATATTATGAACATGGGCAAGATTAACAACGACCTGCAGCTTCCCCCTTGCCTCAGCCAAAAAATCGGTGGCAAAATAAGAGCGTACGGCCTGTTCAAACCCGCTTTCTCTTTCTGCATGAGGCGGAAAGCGAATAATATGCACCGAATCTCGCTGTTCATGATGAACGAATTCGCCCATGGTACATCGTATCCTTTATAACAACACCATACCACACCCTCCCAAGACGGCAAGATAGCAAGATAATAGGGACAGGCTTATTTACCATTGACTACTCGATCATTGGGCACATACTCCCCACCATGCGCCAAGCTCGTTCGCATCAGTTTGATCCCTCGTCTCCGCCATGGCTGCAC
>REDP01000052.1 GCA_007693455.1 Planctomycetota bacterium
ATTATATCGCCCTTGCGGCGCTTCGCCCCTCGCGCTCCCCCTTGGTTTCGAGGGGGCTTGAGTGGCTACGGGGCGATCTCGCAGGCTCGATTATATCGCCCTTGCGGCGCTTCGCCCCTCGTGCGCCCCCTTCTCTACCGCCCTCTTTCTCTTACTTCTATGTTTGTCTTTGTTCTCTGTTTCGAGGGCTGTGATTGCTTGCAGGGGTTCTTGGGGGCGTGATTGTTGTGGTCGTGGAAAGCGGGCGCTGGTCAAAGGGCTGGGGGCTGGCAGGATGCAGGCAGATGAGGAGGAGCTATGGCCGTTGTCGCTTTGATTCTGGCTCTGGTGAGCCTGTTGTTTTTCTGGTTTCCGTTTATTGCGGCTCCATTGGGAATCCTGGCCATTATCTTAGCCATTGTGGCGATTGCTGGGGGGCGTGAGAAACGTCGACAGGGCCAGAGTGAGGCACTGCCGATACTTTCTTTGGTGCTATCGTGTATGGCACTGATCCCCACCCTCATCATCGTCATCATCATGATTATCATTGGCGCCATTGCGGCCTCGTTTGACACCGAATCTTTGCACGAACAGACACCCAAACGCGACTTTACCACCATGTAGCATGGCAGCGCTACGAAGGCGGGGGCGAAGGCGCTGCCGCGGGAGCGTCGAAGAGATCCTCACTATCCTCAGGATTCTGCTCGTAGCGTTGGGAGCTGCGCACATGGGGTGGCTGATGTTCCACCACTTCACCATCTTCACCTGTGGCCACTTCCACAAAACGTTGTCGAGCAGGGAAGAAGCGAACGTCGCTATCACCCACTGGGCCAAAACGATTCTTGGCCATTATGATCTTGAGTTTTCGCCCTTCGTGCCGAGTTTCCTCATCGTCACCAGCATTTTCCTGATGCAAAAAGATCACCGCGTCGGCATCCTGCTCAACGGATCCTGAACCCCGTAAGTCTGATACCCGTGGAGGCCGTGGGGCGCCTCCGCGCTCACTGTCACGGTTGAGCTGGGAAAGGGCAATAATTGGCACACGAAGCTCTTTTGCCATAACCTTGAGCGTACGGGTGATCTCAGAAACTTTCTCATATTCGGTTTGATTGGGCCGCGATGAGGACAACAATTGCAAGTAATCGATGACCACCAAGGCAAGACGCTGATTCACCTCAAGCTGATGGCGTTTTACCACTGAGCGCAAGCCTTGAACGGTGAGATCGGAAACGTCCATAAGGTCAAGCTTTTTAGTGCGTAACTGATCGGCCGCGGCAGTGAGCGCCTCAGTCTCCTCAGGTGAGAGGAGGCCACTTTCTATTTTTGAAAAATCAATGCGCGCCGCCCCCGTGAGCATTTTCTTCACCAAGTCCACGCGATCAACTTCGAGTGAGAAGAATAACACATGATCATCACCGGCACCAAGGACATTATCCACCAGTGAGAGCGCAAAACTGGTTTTACCAACACCTGGCCGCGCTGCTAATACGTACAGTCCACCCGGCCGTAAGGACATAATCCGTTCATCCAAGCCACGGAATCCCGTCTGCACGCCCGTATCAGGGTTAGCCTGGCGTTCGCCAATAGCAGTCAGGGTTTCTTCGACAACATCGTCAACAGAATAAATCTGAGACCCTTCAGCGCGCCGACTCAGAGCGAGCACATCGGCTGAAGCAAGCTCAACCAGTTCATTAAAGCGCTGGGGGCTGCGATAGGAGCGATCAACAATGCCCCCCAAGCGACGAATGAGTTGACGCTTCAAATAGAGGTCTTTGATCCCATCAGCATTGGCACCAAGCCCTGCAGAACTTGAGTAGGAGCCCATTACCTCACTCAGAGCTGCAAAACCGCCTACTGCAGCCAAAGTGCTTTCCTCATAATTGCCCGCAGCATCTTCTTCACGATAACGATAGAGGCTGCGTAGGCGCTCACGGCCCATGCCGTCCAGCTGATCTGCTTCCTGCAAAGCCTGCTGGTTTCGCATGCGCTCCACCGCCACGCCAAAGGAAATATTCTGCAAGCGCTCCGCTACCGCCGTGGCATCTACCCGCCGCGCCTCATCATCCAGATCAAGACACACCATATAAATAAAGCGGTGGTCACGCTGGAAAAAGGTTAAGGGATGAGTGAGCTTCTCGCGCACAATATGCATTGCAGCCGCCTGCTCACCTAACAGAAGGACTGCGAGTACCGCCCGCTCCAATTCTGGACTATGGGGCGGCTCGCGCAGGGCTGACACAAGATCTTGCGACTGTTGTCCGCGTCCTCGACGGGCGCCGGGAGCAGCATTATTGAGCGAGCTGTCCACCATGGCCATTCCCCCTTCTTCTGGTTGTATGGCTTTGCCTGCTAAGGAGCATAAGCCACTCCCTGGCCTCTGCCAGCTGAGCTTCCCGACAGCTTTTGCACAGAGTTTTCCACATTCAGTAGGTATTGAGTTCAAACAAACCAAGCGTTCCCCAGTGATCCGCCATTAGCCAATCCTTCATACTCAGGTAGTAATAGGCCAGAAAAGGGCCTTCGGCGAGGCTTCTTCGTGGATGGAATCTCATGTAATGCATTAAACTACTTACTAACAACATATTATGACATTTCTCATGAGGGGTCAACAGTTCCGTCCGGATATCTTTTCAGCTTACATGATGGCCTTAATCATGGATTTACGCTGTTTTCACATCTTTACCAAGATGACTGAGGGGCATTCTCACCATCCTGCATGGATTATCTCAGGCGTGGTTTTATACAGGTTTTCCACATCATGAAAAATTACATCTCGACACCTCTTATCGTCCCTCCATTATAGGGTCTGTTCCTCGGAAGCGACGCAAAGGGTAACACTTGGCTCGGCCTATCCCCTCGGGACGACCCGCACCTGGTGATTATCAAGAGCTAAGCGCTTGAGGTACGTGTGTTTGCAAAAAGGAGCCAGACAGTGCTGTAGCAGAGTACAGTCAACAACCAGATATGGTATTGCATCTGAGTCAAACCACTATATCTAGGGTTCTCATTGCGCATGTGGCGAGACCTTCAGCGAGCCGCACTGCCTGCAAACCACTTTTTGGGTGACCTTCTCATCTGCAGCCTGCCCCTCCGTCCAGTATCAAAGGAATTATTATGTCGACCCCCATTGGTGACACCGTGCCCCGTTACTGTGATCTCAATAGTCAAGAATATGCATGGTGGTCGATCCGCTCACGCGATGAGCAGTTTCGCACCTTTGATCCTGAACGTATTGCCAGGGCCATTGCCAAAGCCCTGGCGGCTGCCGACAATAATCCCGAATTGAGCCCTGGCCGAAGCACCTTGTGCGCCAATATCACGCGTGATGTTTGCCAGGCCTTGGTGACGCGCAAACCTGAAGGTGGCTCCTTTTATATTGAGGAGATCCAAGATCAGGCTGAATTAGGCCTCATGCGTGCTGGTGAGCACGAAGCTGCGCGGCGCTTTGTGCTCTACCGTGAAGAACGTCGCCGTGCCCGCCATGACCCTTCGGCCTTGCCAGGCGATCAAGACGACATTCACGACCTTCTCGATAATATTGCCGACCCCCTGCTTAAGGAGGACATGAACCGATTTGTGATGTTCCCCATTAAACATCACGACCTCTGGGATACGTTCAAAGAACATCTCGCCCTCATGTGGACGGCGGAAGAAATCGATCTCTCCAAGGACGTACAGGACTGGCGCAAGCTCAACGCCGATGAACAGCATTTCATCAAGCATGTGCTTGCCTTCTTTGCTGCTTCCGACGGCATTGTGAACGAGAATCTCGCCATCCGATTCTACAACGATGTCAAATCCGCCGAAGCCCGGGCCTTTTACTCCATGCAAATGCTCATAGAGACCATCCATTCGGAAACCTACAGCCTCCTCATCGACACCTATATCAACGATGAAGTGGAGAAGAACTATCTCTTACAAGCTGCCGAAACCATGCCTATTGTCAAAAAGAAGGCTGAATGGGCTCTGAAGTGGCTTGGGGCTGAAAGCTCTTTTCCAGAGCGCCTACTAGCCTTTGCCTGCGTTGAAGGTATTTTCTTCTCTTCAAGCTTCTGCTCTATTTATTGGATTAAGGATCACAAACAGGGATTACTCCCGGGACTGACCTTTAGCAATGAATTAATTAGCCGCGATGAAGGCATCCACACCGACTTTGCGGTAATGCTTCACAACGAACTACAGGAAAAGCTTTCACGAGATCGCATTGTAGAATTGGTGCGCGAAGCAGTGGTTATCGAAGAAGAGTTTGCCACTGAAGCATTACCAGTATCGCTTATTGGAATGAATGCGGAAGCCATGCGTACTTATATTCGTTTTGTCGCCGACCGACTCCTATCACAGTTAGACTGTGATCCCATTTACAAAGTGCGCTGCCCCTTTGACTTCATGGAACGCATTGCCCTACAGAATAAAACAAACTTTCATGAAAAGAAAGTCGCTGAATACCGCCGAGCGGGCGTTGGTCACAATCAACATGATCAAACCATCGCCTTCGATGCCGATTTTTAACTCAGGGGCTTCGGCCTATTTACTCAGGGGCTTCGCCCCTACGGCCCTACGGGCCTACCCCCACTGGCTTTGTCGGACTTCGCGTTTCGTGGCTGCGCCACTGCACGCGTTTCGGCATCGCTGCGCGATTCTATGCCGAAAACAGCCCTCGGCGCTCTTTTACTCAGGGGCTTCGCCCCTACGGCCCT
>REDP01000051.1 GCA_007693455.1 Planctomycetota bacterium
GGGGTCAAGGATGCCGGAATCAACGAATTTGACCCACAGATTCTGCCGAAGACCCTCTTTTTGAAATCTGATTGTCGAAAACATCTCAGCTTTCGACGCCCTCGACATCCTGGGTAGACACGAAACACGGTTGCCGAGCTTGGTACACAAAACTGACGATAACCTGGGATCTATCAACAGCTTTTTAACAGCTTTTTAACATATATAAATGTTTGATATTACGCACCTTAAGTTGTTTTAGACAGATTTAGCAAGGCTTATAAGTAGGAATAGAAAAAGATATATAATCTTCTTTTCTCATCCCATGAGGGACTTACTGATGATCAAATGAGATGACAAGGGTCAAAGACAAACCAAAAGACAAACCAAGACAGCTCAGAACCAGGATAGCACCACCTCGACCATCGATACAGGGGCGGCAATGCATAGGTGGACAGGGAAGGGAAGGGCGCAATCATGTTCGCCACCGCCAGCGGCGGTATGGGAGGAATCTGGTCCATGGGAGCAGCAAGTTTTCATCTGCGTTGTCAGCGCAGCGAATTGGTACAAGCCCTAGGGGCAGCAGATGCGGTGGTGCCTAGCACAAGTGCAAAGCCGATCCTCACCAATCTTATGTTAGATGCTCAGGCCGGTGGGGTGCTTGAAATTGCGGCTACCGATTTGCAGGTAGGATTACGTTCGGTGTGTTCTCGCGTCGAAGTTGTGCATGCAGGTCAAGTGGTGGTTCCGGCTCGTAAATTAGTATCCGTGCTCAAAGAGAGTCGTTCTCATACCGTTGAATTAACGGTTGATGGAGGCAGTGATCATCCCCAGCTTTGCATTGAGTTAGGTGATGGGTCTTACCGTCTGCCCACTGTTGTCGGCGAGGTATTTCCACAGGTAACCGCCTATCCGGATGAAGGTACGGTGGTAAATTTACCTGCTGAAGTTCTTAACCAAATGATTCGTCGCACCGTGTTTGCTGTTGATAAAGAACGCACTTCTGCGGTGTTATCTGGTGTCTACTTAGGAATAAATTCTGATGGCGTATTGATGGCCGCCACCGATGGCAAAGTACTATCTGAATATGATCATCGTTGTCCAACCTCGGTTGTTGGTGATGCTGCGCTTAACGCAATTATTCCAGCCAGCACCATGGGCCATTTACAGCGGGTACTCGATGCTGGCGGCCAAGGACAAGTAGCCATTGCCTTGGTAGGAAAACTCATTTTTGTTCGTATGCAGTTATCCAGTGATCCCGAGAGCAAAGAATCCATAGCCATTGAACTCACCAGTCGTTGCATTGAAGGCACCTACCCCCCTTATCGCAATGCGTTGCCGCCCAAGAGCCAGCAGACGATGGTATTTCAGCGAGACGAATTAGCTTCCGCGGTACGTCGTACGGCATTAATGACGAGTTCAGCAAGTCCTGGAATTATTCTCTCGATTTCTCGCGGCCAGGCCGAGTTATCGAATCTATTCAATACCAGTGGTACTGCTCACATTCCTTTAACGTGCACCTATGATGGTGAACAGCAGCGTTTTGGTTTTAATGCCGCTTATCTTAGTCATGTGCTTAAAGCCATTGGTGGCGAAGAGGTGATGTTTGAACTCAATGGCCCGGGGCGTGGTATTATTACCCGCGATGGTGAATCAACCTTCTTAGTAATGCCGATTAGCCTCCCTAATAGTCCTTAGTAATTTTTATCGAGAATCGCGGTAGAGAACGGGCAAGCGGCGCCGCGATTAGCGCCGCTGCACCAATTCTAGTTGCCATTGACCATCAAAAGCGGCCACCCGCACGCTAACTTGGCCGCTATCGGAAACGCGCAGACGCAGTGGCCCATTGCTCCACGGACCGTGACCAGATAGTCGGATGCGGGTATCTCCAGAAGGTCGAAGTTCAATTTGTCGACCAGGTGGAAGTAGTAAAACCACACTACCTCGACCATCTTCGTCAAGCCAGCCGCTTAATTGTTCCACCCGCTCTTTACCCAGCAGCAGAGGTGTGATCAAAAGTGCTGCTGAAAAAATACCAGCAACCACGGCAGTTGCGGCAATAATCATCGGGGCCCGTTGTAGCCGTCGCTCATGGCTGCTGCTGCGTGGCTGTGGCCAGCTGCTAAGGATATCACTAATATGAGGCCGTAGCTGAGGCAGGTCCTGGGTTAATAGATGGATTAAATCCTGCCAGCGGCGACGGTAGGCGTTAGCCCCGTGCCAGTCTACCTGGGGTAGGCAGCGATCTAAAACCATGCCATAACTATAACAATCGCTTTTTATCGAGGCTTGCAGGGGATTGCGTAATTGTTCAGGAGCAGCGAAGGGTGGGGTGCCCAGGCACAGGCCTTCGGGGGTGAGGCGCAGCAGATCCCGGCCGGGGAGGTGATCGTGGCTGAGCAAGGCGAGGCCAAAATCAATGAGGCAGGCCCCCTTATCGCGCAGCATAATATTATCCGGTTTGACATCGCGATGGACGATGCCGCGGCGATGACAATGGCTTAAGGCTTCGGCAATGCTGCGGGCAATGCCGGAGAATTCATCACAGGAGAGGGGGGTGTGACCCTGCAGTCGCTGTTCCAGGGTTTGTCCGGGGATGAACTCGGTAATCAGTAGCGGGGTGCCAGCCGGTGTCGCATCAATATCTAAAAGACTGACAATGTTGGGATGGTTGAGGGTGGCCAGGGCCCGGGCCTCGCGGGTAAAGCGCTGGCGGGCAATGGCGTGGTTGCTGCGCGGGGCTTTCATCGCTACCACCCTGCCATCCTGGCGGCGCTGGCCGCGCAGGACCACCCCCATGCCGCCGCTGGCGATCACCCCCTCAACCGCATAGGCCCCAAGCACGGCGCTGGTGGCGCTGGCGGCCTCTCCGGGGGTGGAAAGGGCGCCATCGGCAAACCAGGCCCCGCAGTGCTGGCAGGGGGCGGCTGGAGTCTGCTGATGACAGCGTGGACAGCGGGGCATAGCCTCCCTTTGTAAGATATTGGATTTGCTAGCCATAAAGTGGCTGATTGGAAGATCCGGGTGGTCGATGAGTCAAGCTTTACGCAGGCAATGGATCATGTGACCCTTAGGGTAGGAAACAAGTCTCCACCAGGATGGCGACATCAAGGATGATCACGCACGGAATGTGCCTGAATCGCAGGGCTTGTCGGTGTTCAAACTCTGGCAGCTTGGGCTTGGCAGATGGCGATAGATGTCTAGACCTTTGCGACTTCGTCATACGCGCTTCAACCACTGTCAGAACCCTGCCTAGCTGATTGATCAGACTTCCCCCTCCTCCGGCTTAGCCCGTTTCAAGGAAATACCTTATGTTTGCCATTTCGCCCCGTCATTGGTCCATTCTTGCTATCGGTCTGATTGCCGCACCGGCAAGCGCCATGGATTGGAAAAATGACCACCTCTCAGTATCGCTGAGCTTGTTTATGCAGGCCCGGGTTGAAGGCGCCTTAGAGGTTCGCGACCGCGATGGCGAACGGGCCGATCTTGCTGGCGTTACTACCGACGATCCGCAGTGGGTGGATGCCTCCTTCCGCCGCCTGCGCTTCACCATGCGCGGCAGCTATTATGAAGACACCCGCTTTAACTTGGTCCTCAGCGCCGATCGCCTGGGGGAACACCGGGCGCAAACGGACAGCGATGGCAATGTGACGGGTATGTCGGCCAATGACGGTGGCAATATCGGCGTGCTCTATGCCTGGGTCAGCCATCGCTGGCAGTTGGAGAGCGGTACTCATACCCTAAAGTTTGGTAAGGATTTTCCGTTCTTTAATCCCTCCATCGCTGATTCCTCGGCGCGCATGCTATTTCCAAGTAACCGCCCCACCGCCGTATTTAGCCCGGACAATACCGTGGGTCTGAGTTATACCTGGGAGATTCCCGTGCTGCGCCTCGGTTTCGATGTGATGAATCCGCGCAATGATAGCCGCAATATTTTCGCCTCTATGCGCGCCGAAACCAGCCTCAAGCCGGAATGGCGGATGACCCGTACGGAGTCGATGCTGGGCCGGGAAGGCTTTGGTCACGTCATTGGCCTGGCCGCTGGCCTGCGCACTGATGATCACAGCAACGATGATGGCTATATCCAGGCCGGCATCGATTATAATCTGCACTGGAATGCGGTCACCGCCAATGTGGACGCCATTATCCGTCGCGCCGAAGCGAATGCGGATAAAAATCTCAAGTCTGAGAGCGCCAGCCAATGGGGCATCAATCTCCAGGCCGGCTACGCCATACCCCGCGCCAATGGCCAGGTCATCGAACCCGCCCTCCGCGTCGCCTTCTTCGATATGGGCCATTCCCAGGCTCCGGATATCAGCAGCGCCAGCTTTGAAAGCGTCGACTCCGGCATCCAAATGGAGGCCGGACTCAATTACTATATTCAAGGCCACAATCACAAATTCCAAATCGCCTACTGCCACTGGCAGGCCAACCGCGGTGACGCCCGCAAACACGTCCTGCGCCTGCAGCACCAATTACTCTTCTGAGCACTTCAGGAACGCTGCCGCTGCAGGGGAAACCTCCTGTTGAGATGATTAAGAAGGGCTGATCACCGCAGCGACCCAAGAGGAAGATGGCGGAGATCGACACCTGGCTTTCTTCGTGCCCTTCGGTGCGCCAGGCTAAGCCTGGTCTCTCTAGCTGAATGAAAGGAGTCAGCCATGTA
>REDP01000213.1 GCA_007693455.1 Planctomycetota bacterium
GGGCAAGCGCCCCCATTCTTTCGATCACGGGATACGCGATCATCACGGCAACCCAACGTCAAAGATCAGGGGCCCCGTCAGGGCGACCCTTCTGAATCGCCTTGTTGGGCATGATCTCTGGGAAGGTCAATTGCCCGTGTTCTCCATTTGACTAGTTTAATAGTGCGGCCAGTAATTGCTTCATCAATTGCTATAAGGGGGAAGTGCAGCAGATACGCAATATTACCAGTTAATGAGGCCCCGTTATATTGTGTAATTAGCACGTCCTGCCGCGTTTCATATACATTACGGCACATAAAATACGACGCGATGTAAATGACGATGACGCCAGTGATTATGAGAAATAGTTTCTTCACTTGTTGTTCCGGAGGCGCAAAAGGATGCCCAACAGTCTTATTCGGCGTTGTGTTGGTTTGGGGGTGTTAGGCGGAGTGCACATAACAGTGTTAGTGCAGCATGGACCCTTGACGGGGCATGCTTGGTTGTTAGTATTGGGTCATTATGGACCCATCTATGCATCATCAGAACTGTCCTCCATATGATTCGCCTGCGGCTCACCGTTGGTGGATACTATACGATCAACACCTTGCAGCACAAGGGATTGCAGCCAAGGCGCGGCCGTGGTACCAGCGTCGGGTTCGGCAGTTACTGCAACGACATCCTGGGCTTTCGGCAAAGGCTTTACAGAGGGAGGATATTAACGCCTTTCTCATCGCGTTAGGCGGTATGAATCTTGCGGACTGGCAACGGCTGCAGGCTTTGGATGCCCTGCAGCGCTTTGCTGCATATGCTCGCATGCCCTGGGACACTTCGGTCGATTGGGCGGATTGGCGTCAGCGCTGGAATACGGCCGCCGATAGTCACGAAGCAGCGGTTCTTGAGCAGGGCCAATTACCTGATGATCCGAGTTTACGTCGTTACGTTTTGCGCCTACGCTTGCGCCACCGCAGCATCCGGACCGAGCAGAGCTATATGCAATGGATTCAGCGTTGCTTACATTTTCATCGCCTTTCTACGGCTGATGCCTTAGAGCCCCGGCACATTGGCCCGTTTTTAGATTATGTGGTAGGGCAGCGGGGCGCCGCCGCTAGCACCCAGCGCCAAGCCCTGTGTGCCTTGGTGGACTTTATGCGCGAGGGTTTAGGGCTTGGGGAAGTGGACGTGGGGGACTATCGCCAGGCCAGCAAGGTCCGACAAGTACCTACCGTATTGAGTCGTGATGAGGTTCGCGCAGTATTGGCGGCGATTCGAGAACCGGCACCCGCACTACTGATATCCTTGTTGTATGGGGCAGGCTTGCGACTCACTGAGGGATTGCGGCTTCGGATCAAGGACATTGATATACCCCACGGCATGCTTTTGGTGCAGTGCGGAAAGGGGGGCGTCAGCCGCCGCACCCCCCTGCCCCAGTCCTGCCGCACAATGATCGAAGCGCAAATGCAGCAGGTCCAGGATCAGCACCGCCAAGATCTAGCGCAAGGCTTTGGCAGCGCATCTTTATCACCCGGGTTGTCGGCAAAGTTTTCGACTGTGGCATCGCAGTTTGCCTGGCAGTATCTTTTTCCATCTACACGGCTTGCCGTTGACCCACGTGACAGCATGGTCAAGCGCCATCACCTACACGCCTCCCACATTCAACGGGTGGTGCGCGAGGCGGCGAGGGCGGCAGGCCTGAGCAAACGCACTACCTGCCACACTCTACGCCACTCTTTTGCCACCCATCTCTTGGAATCGGGCACCGACATTCGCACCGTACAGGAACTTTTGGGGCATCGCGATGTGGCGACAACCATGATATACACTCACGTTCTTAATCGTCCAGGACTCAGCGTACGCTCACCCATCGACCAGTTGTTCGCCTAGCCATTCGTCCAGCCATTCGTCCAGCTATTCATCCAGCTATTCATCCAGCTATTCATCCACCAAAGACCGCGATCACAAGCTTAGCCGAGTATATTTATATCTTTACAGGAAGAAAAATCACCAGCAAAGAGGGCGTCATTAGGGCTTATGCGTATATCTGCCGACACTCCGCGAGGAAAGTGTGGGCCCCTTTTTTCGCGACTTTGTCGCCATAACTGGACACCAACTCATTGACTAGCAACGATATATGATTTTACTGATAGATAGTGTACGGCTTAATGTGGATTTTCAAGGTTTTTCTTGTCGCGGACACCAGTTATCGCATTTATCGCTAGATTAGCGGAATAATTGCCTGGCAGCAAAGACCTCAACCTATGACAGGAAGCACTCTGTTGCATGCAATTGGCCTAGTGATCGACACTCTCTGGGACAAGCATTATGCCGCCCCACACAGCAGTCACATACACTCTCTGCGATAATCGGCCAACTGCATCGCTGCCGTGGATCGTGGGCACTTAAGCGGGTCATCTTGGGGGCATTCCCCGTGAAAGGCTCTCAGTCGTCGTTGTCCTCAAGGTAATAGTCACCGCTGATGCGCTCAAGACTGCCATCCCAGCGTTGCAGGAAGCGGTCGCAGGTGCCTGCATAGCGGGGGCTGATTTCTATGAGATCGCTGTCCTTCATTTCCACGGATACGCCTGCCTGTTGGAACCAGCGGGCGTAGGCATCACTGGCCAGGCGGCGGGCGCTGGCTGGGGAATCATCGCCCTCGGCGTTTTTGACGGGGGCAAATTCATCGCTGCGCTCTATGGCCAGGCCTACACTGGTGGTGGCTTGGGGGATGAGATCAAAGATGAATCGTTCGTTTTTCCAGCCCTGAACCTCTTGTTGTCCCTGACCCATGGCCCAGGCCTTGAGCGGCTTGCGGGAACGGTGAAGGGGCGGACGGAAGCCCGACTCGGCGAGGCGATGGAGAAACGAAACGCGCCAACTATGCATGGCCGGCGATCCCCAGCGATAGACAAGAGTATTATTGGCATCGCGAAGGCGCGTTTCCTCGGGACTAAGTTCGGTGTATTCAATAATAAGATCATGATCGCCACAGCGCACCAGGTGCCCCACTTTTTCATCGGGGTGAGCCTTTTCCAGCACCTTGGTAACCACATCGGCCTGTTCGCATTCGGCTAGACCAATCAAGGCCGGGTCGTCCACAGGAGCAAGTATATTGTCCACCTGAATATAGACGATGTGTTCGATCCCCTCTTCACGCAGGCGCGCCAATGCCCCGGACGCCACTAATGCGGTAAAGCAGCCGCCATGGCCATCGGGGTTGGTGAGGAGCTCGCCAGGGCCAGCAAGTAGGGCTTTGCCGTCTTGATCAAGACTGGGCACGGTTCCCTGGGAGAAGAAGCGCACCTGCTCCATGGTTAGGCCAAAATTACCGTTGGCGATAAAGAAGTCCCGGGTTTCCTCGTCGGTAACGGGGCTCGTCATCACCAAAAATGGGATGTCATGGCCACTGCGCCGGGAGCAATCGAGGACCTTTTCGGCCTGAATCTGGTAAATACTTTTTCCTGAGTGGGCGCCGATTTCATAACAGCCCTTCGGTCCAGAAAAACCCAGTCGCGAACCCATACCCCCCGCCACCATCAGTACCGCAACCGTGCCTGCGGCATAGGCAGCATTGCCCGCGGCGCAAAGCTCTTCACTGCGCTCTCGCCGTTCTTGTAGGTCAATGACCCGGGCGGGACTTACCGCCGAATGTTCAGGAGGGCTTTGCGGATGCGCCAGCTCTTCCCAATCGACTGTTGCTATTGCGGCAAGAAAGCGCTCCTGCTGGCAATCATCGAGGTCCTGGATGCCGCTTAGGAGGTGCTGCTGCCCGACGGCATGTAAGCGTTCGGCGAGTTCAAAGTGAGCATCGGACATACGCTGGCATCCTTATTGATTTCTTTTACTGATGAACACACAGACCCAATGCATCAGCAGCAGCTTCCATAACCGCCTCAGAGAGGGTTGGATGCGCGTGCACCGTTTCCATGATTTCCTTGGCGGTACTCTCTAGCTTAAAGGCCAGGGAAAGCTCTGCCAAGAGTTCGGTGGCATCCACGCCGGCGATATGCGCGCCGACAATACCACCGTATTCTTTTTCAAAGAGGAGTTTGACAAAGCCTTCGGGGTGACCGATTGCCTTGGCCTTGCCACTGGCGGCAAATTGGAAGCGGCCAATAGCTACGTCGAGGCCGCGCTCTTTGGCTTTACGCTCGCTAAGGCCAAGGCTTGCCACTTGTGGCTGGCAGTAGGTACAGCCAGGGATTTGCTGATAATCCACGGGTTGCGGGTGACCGCAGATATGGCCGACTGCGGCCTCGCCTTCAAAACTGGCTTTATGGGCGAGTAACTGCTTACCGGCAACATCTCCGATGGCGTAGACGCCATCGGCAGTGGTACGCTGATGTTCATCAACTTGGATAAAACCACGTTCATCCAGTTTGATGCCCGCCTTATCCAGATTCAATCCTTCAGTATTGGCGATGAATCCCACCGCCACCAAAACGCGCTCCACCTCTATACTACTGAGCTTGCCTTTGCTATCTTCTAGGTGCACGGTAACGCCTTTTTTCCCTACGGCTATTTCCGTGACCTTGGTTTTAATTTTAATGTCCACGCCGTTTTTATTGAACTGGCGCTGCACAAATTTGGCGATTTCGTGATCCTCGTTGGGAAGCACTTGATCCATTAC
Organism: Planctomycetota bacterium; assembly: GCA_007693455.1. Classification (GTDB taxonomy): domain Bacteria; phylum Planctomycetota; class UBA11346; order UBA11346; family UBA11346; genus REDP01. The sequence goes on from REDP01000213.1 coordinate 4,607, forward strand.
TTCGACCACGGTGACATCGGAGCCCATGGTCGAAAAGAAATATCCAAACTCCATACCTATCGCACCGGCGCCAATACAGCACATGGACTTGGGCAGGGTATCGAGTTCTAAGGCATGGCGATAGGTAATGACGCGATCACCATCCACGGGCAAATGGGGGAAGCTGCGGGGACGGTGGCCAGTGGCGATGATAATTGCGTCGCCGGTTACACTGCGCGCCTTACCTTTTTTGTCGGTTACTTCGATGGTATGGGCATCGGCAAATGAGGCCGCTCCTTCGATAACCTCTATGTCATTCTTTTTCATCAAAAAATCGATGCCATTGGACATACCGCCGGCAACTTCGCGACTGCGGCTCATGACCTTGGAAAAATCCGCTTTGACGCCGGTCACATCAAGGCCGTAATCATCAGCATGCTGAATGGACTGGAGCATCTCGGCAGACTTGAGTAAGGCCTTGGTAGGGATGCATCCCCAGTTAAGGCAAATACCTCCCAAGGATTCGCGTTCGATAATGGCGGTTTTTTTGCCGTTTTGCGCCGCCTTGATCGCCGCCACATAGCCCCCAGGGCCAGCGCCAATAATTATCACATCATAATCAGCCATCTCATGCTCCTTTACATTGTGCATTCTTCACCATCGACACCCTCGACACCCTGGCAATCAATGCTTTACCAGCAGGCACTGTGTGCCGCGACTTAGGATAGCAGCAACGCTGCCGGCCGCTCGAGGAGTTGACGCAGGTCGCGCAAGAAGGCGGCAGCATCAGCACCATCAACCACGCGATGATCGCAGCTTAAGGTGAAACGCATGGTTTTGCCGGGCACAACTGCTCCATCACGAATTACTGGCTCGTCCTTAATGCCGCCAACGGCGAGGATGGCACTTTGCGGGGGATTGATAATGGCGTTGAAAGCTTCGATGCCAAACATCCCAAGATTGGAGATGGTAAACGTGCCACCTTCGAATTCTTTGGGCTGCAGACTGCCTTCTTTGGCCTTACCAGATAGCTCACGCACCTTGGCGCCTATTTCGCTGACACTGAGAGTGTGAGCGGCAAAGATGATGGGCGTAATAAGCCCGTCAGGAATGGCCACGGCGATGGAAATATCAGCACTATCGTGCTTGACGATGTGATCTTTATGGAAGGTACTGTTAACCGTGGGGTGCTGACGCAGGGCCAGGGCACAGGCGCGCGTCACCAAATCATTGAAGGTTACCTTGACTCCAGCAAAGGCGGTGAGCTGACTACGCAGGTCTACCAGGGCGCTGGCGTCGATGCATTCCGTGACATAAAAATGGGGGATCTCGGTTTTTGACTGCAGCAAGCGCTTGCCAATGACTTGGCGCATTTGGCTTAATCCAGCCTTTTCCGACTGGCCATCTTTACGAGTCAGCTTGAGTTTGGGCTTGGCCGGAGCGGCACCGCCACCACTGCCTACGCGGGCATAGCCGCCATCAATCGCCGCCTGAATGTCGACCTTCACGATACGGCCATCAGCGCCCGTGCCGTTGATTTGCGCCAGGTCAATGCCGCTGGCGGCAGCCATGCGCGCCGCTACCGGCGACACTCGCTTACCCTTGCCTAAGGGCGCCGAACTTGGACTGGGGGCAGGGGCGCTTGGCTTGCGCGAGGGCATGGGAGGCGCGTCTTGATCAGGAGTGGATTTGCCACTGTCCTGGGAGGCGCTTTCGTCTTTGTTGTCGGCGGCGTCATCATCAGAATCTCCACCCCCTGCCAGTTCACGATTCTTGGCCTGGGCTTGCTCTACGGCATCACCAATGTCTTCATCTTCTTTGCTGGTAAAGATGGCGGCAACCGCATTGACCTTGGCCTGAGTGCCGGCCTCAATGATCAACTCCGCAACGTATCCGCCCTCTAAGGCTTCCCATTCCACCACTGCTTTGTCGGTTTGCACTTCGGCGATAACCTGGCCTTCTTCGACATGGTCGCCTTTTTTCACATGCCAGGCAACAAGCGTGCCTTCCTCCATGGTGGGCGATAAGCTGGGCAGGGTCTGTTCAGTGATCATAATATTCCTAGTTCCCTTGTTGAGTCACACGAGCGACACATGGCCGCATGGAGTACAACTTAACGATAACACACGGCGCGCACCGCTTCGCAGATGCGGCGCACGTTGGGTATGGTTTCTGATTCAAGATTTGCCGCGTAGGGCAGCGGGCATTCCATCTGGGTCACCCGTTTAATCGGCGCATCAAGATCATCAAAAGCGAGATCTTGCACTTGCGTGGTAATTTCTGCGGCACAGCCACCGAATTCGTGACTTTCTTCAACGATTACCAGGCGATTGGTTTTGCGTACGGATTGAACAATGAGGTCTATATCGAGGGGCTTAATCGTGCGCGGATCTACCAACTCGCAGGAAATACCTTCGTCGGCGAGCTGCTTGCAGGCATCCAAGGCGCGGTGCACGCAGCGATTAATCGCTACGATGGTACAATCACTGCCTTCACGTTTAATGTCGCCAACACCGATATCGATAAAGTATTCATCGGTGGGAATCTCTTGCTTGAAGCCGTAGAGCATTTCATTTTCAAGGAAGCACACGGGATTGTTGTTACGAATCGCCGACTTCATTAAACCCTTAGCGTCGTAAGGCGTAGAAGGGCTGATCACAATTATGCCGGGAAAATGGGCATACAGTGCTTCGACTGAGTGGGAGTGCTGACTGGAGACGCGGGGGCCAGCACCATTGGGCCCGCGCATCACCAAAGGAATGGGAAACATGCCACCAGACATATACAGCATTTTAGAGGCATTGGAGATAATTTGGTCAAAAGCGACAAAGCTAAAGTTCCAACTCATGAACTCGATAACCGGACGTAAGCCAGCCATTGCGGCGCCAATGGCAAGGCCAGTAAAGCCATTTTCGGTGATGGGCGTATCGATGATGCGACGTGGACCGAAATGGTCGAGCATGCCTTTGGTTACTTTATAGGCGCCGTTATATTCGGCCACTTCTTCGCCCATGACAAAGACGTCTTCATCGCGCTCCATCTCTTCGGTAAGCGCCTGGCGAATGGCTTCACGCATTTCTACGGTGACGGTCGCGGGGGCGTCGGCGGTGGTTTCGGACATGGGGGAAGCTCCAACGGGTCAATTGCGGCGAGGTATTGTTTGCACACCACGCCTACGGCGCGAAGACATGCTCCATCAATTCCGACATGGGGGGAATGGGGCTTTCGTCAGCATAGGCAACGGCTTGAGCAATACGCTCTTTGGTAGCGGCTTGCCATTCTTCCAGATCGGATTCAGAGGCCCATTCCTGGTCGAGCAGGTCGCTGGCAATGCGACTAATGGGATCATTGGCGCGATATTTCTTCACTTCTTCTTTGGTCCGATATAGGCCGGGATCGGACAGGGAGTGGCCAAAATAACGGTAGGTTTTTGCTTCTACGAGCACTGGTTTGGATTGTTCACGGGCATAGGTAACGGCTTCTTGGGCTGTTTTCCACGATGCATATAAATCCAAGCCATCAAAGGTGTAGGCGCGCATATTATAGCCAGGCGCCTTGGCTTCGGCCATGTTTTCTACCGCCACCGCCCGCGAGCAGGCAGTGCCCATGCCGTACTGATTGTTTTCAATGACATAAATCGCGGGAAGGTCCCAGAGACTCGCTAGGTTGAGGCTTTCATGGAAGGTGCCTTGGGCCACGGCGCCATCACCCATAAAGGTTACGCTTACCCCGCCACTGCCGCGATAACGACAAGCAAAGGCGGCGCCTGTACCCACGGGGGTTTGGCCGCCAACAATGCCGTGACCGCCAAGCATCTTTAACTCCTGCGAGAAAAAGTGCATCGAACCACCCTTGCCGCGCACATTTCCAGTCACCTTGCCGTACAATTCAGCCATAAGCTCCTTGGGGTCCAAGCCCACCAAAAGGGCCTGGGCGTGGCAGCGGTAGCTGGTGGTGACATAGTCGCGCTCGGGCGAAAGGTGATCGATAAAGCCAGTGGCAACGGCTTCCTGACCAGAATACAAGTGGAGAAAGCCTGCAATCTTCTTGGCTTGATAGGAGCGGGCACAGGCCTGTTCAAACTCCCGCACGAGGAGCATGCGGTGATAGAGATCAATTAACTGATCTTTGCCAATCTCCTCGCGGATCGAATTGGCATCACTGTTAAGGGTATGGGATGCGTGCGCCATAGTGTCTCCAGCGTCCCTAGTCAGGGTTGCTTGCTATCAATCGTCGTGTGTCTCGTCGTCGTCTTGATCTTCATCATCGTCTTCATCACCAAAGGCTACGCCGGTGCCTTCAGTTTCAGCTTCAGCGGCAGGAGAGCCCTCGGCGGCAGGAGAGCCTTCAGCGGCAGGAGAGCCTGGTTCGGGCTCAACCGCATCCGCTTCTGACTCGCCTTCTGCTTGGGCTGGAGCAGCCACTTCATCAGCAGCCTCCATTTCAATTTCAATGGGCGTTTCCTGAGATGGTACGAGATCACCCGGCCCGCTATGAGCTTCAGGATCAGTAACGACAGGCGTCGGCAATGGCGCGGCGCCCTCATCATCAAAGCTTTGCGTCGTGTCCATGGCAAGCACAAGCACCATGCCCATAAACACAAAGGCAAGCCACGCCGTCAGCTTGGCTAGCTTACGATTGGCACCAACACCCAAGGTTCCATCCAACTGACCACCACCACCAAAGGCACTGCCGACATCGCCGGCACCGCCCTGGAGTAGCACCAGGCCAATAAGAATAAAGCCCATAACCCAGATCAGGATCTGGAAGACATCTTGAAGAATCTCAATCACCGTTCAACACTCCTCACAAAAAGGGCACAACCATCATGCCCCACTGGTTTTTCGCCTCTTAACCCTGCTTCGAGGCGCTGATAATCGCCAGGAAGTCCTCTGCCTTGAGGCTTGCGCCGCCCACCAGAGCACCATCGATATCGGCCTGTGACATTAATTCCTGGGCGTTGTTGGGCTTGACCGAACCACCGTAGAGGATGCGCACCGCATCGGCAGCACTGCCAAGGATCTCACGCAGGACGCTACGGACAAAGGCATGCGCCTCTTGGGCCTGCTCGGTACTGGCAACAACGCCAGTGCCAATGGCCCATACTGGCTCATAAGCCACGACTAAGGAGGAAAGCTGATCAGGAGCAATACCTGCCAGGGCCCCGGTTACCTGTCGGCGCAAGACCGTCTCCAGCTGACCAGACTCACGCTCCTCCAAGGTTTCACCGATGCAGAGCACTGGCACCAGGCCCGTGCGCAGGACTGCTTGCAAACGTAAGCAGACCGTCTCTTCGGTTTCGCCAAAATACTGGCGGCGCTCACTATGACCCAAGATTACATGACTGCAGCCAGCCGCTTGCAGTAACTCCGCACTGAGCTCGCCAGTAAAGGCACCCTTGGGTTCCCAGTGGCAATTCTGTGCGCCCACCTGAACGGCAGAGCCCTTGGCGGCCTGCAAGGCCGAGCTAATACCGACAAAGGTTGGGCACACCAGAACCTCGACATCACTGGCAGGTCCAACCGTAGAGGCCAGTTGGGACACAACAGCAGCGCCATCATCGGGGCTCAAGTGCATCTTCCAATTTCCGGCAATAAGAATGCGACGGCTCATAATGTACTCCTTGAAAGCATTGCTGATGGACACGCAGTGCCCATCACACGCGCAAATGGGAGACGCAACGTAGGCACAGCACGTGCACGGTCAATGGCTTGCCGCCCTTGGCCCGCAGTCAGCACCACCCACAGGCGCAGAAAAGCAGGCCCTCAGAGGTGAAATCCCCGATGTGGTGAAAGGCGTACACCCAAGGACACCTGGGCAAAAAAGACGCCAGCCGCGCATGATCGTTTGCCATCGCGTCCGCAGACAATGGTCACAGCGGGGCTACAGCATACGCATTGAGCACCCGACCGCAGCCGCTAGCGTGGAAGCATGAGCACACGTCTGCTGGTGGATGGTTTAGGACTGATGGGAGCCTCCTTGGCGGCAGCGGCAAGCCAGGCTGGGATGGAGGTGTGGTGCCACCACCGCCGCCCAGAGGTTAGCGCCGAGGCCCAACAACGCGGCTGGGGCACCGCCGTCAGCGACCCTGGGGCAGCACCCCCGGTAGATATCATCGTCACCTGCGTACCGGTATCAGTGATTCCCCAGCGCGTCCATAGCCTGCAACAACAGCAGCCACAAGCCATTATAACGGATGTCGGCAGTAGCAAAGGCCGCATCTGCAGCCAACTGGACGACCTCTGCCACAGTGGTGCCTTTATTGGCTCCCACCCCATGTGCGGCTCCCATGCCCAAGGTCTCGCCCACGCCGATCCCAACCTCTACCAGGGCGCCACGGTGGTCCTCACCCCCACCGCCAACACCCCAGACAGCACCCTCACGCCCATCGCCAGCCTCTGGCAAGATGTCGGCGGCCAAGTGCACAGTATGAGCCCCGAAGCCCACGACCAGGCCGTGGCCGAAGCTTCACACCTGCCGCACATCCTTGCCGCCCAGGCCGCCCGCCTCTTATCCGAGGGCAGCCTCCCCCTAGCCGCCAGTGGTTTTCGCGACACCACCCGCGTTGCCGCCGCCTCGCCGCAGTTGTGGACTGATATTCTCATGGACAATCACCACGCGGTTCTCGCCAGCCTTGAACAGGCGCAAGAACACCTCACAACCCTCCACACCGCCCTCGCCGCTGGCGACGCCGAAGCCATCACCGCATGGCTCACAGCCGCGCAAGCACGGCGTCAACGCTTTCATCAGCAGTCGGCTACAGGGACATCTACTCGAAAATAACATGGGTAACTCAAGGCCGTGAGCCTGCCGCCGTTATCTAATCTTCTCGCCCATGCTCGTCTTCGCGGGAAGGGCTGTTGCGTTGCCCTGCTTCGTGGCGGATTTGTTGGTGAATTTCTGGGGGAATCCAGTCAGGTAATCGGCGTTGACGGCGGCCCTCTTCGGGGTCTTTGAGGCGCAGGGATTCGGCGGCAGTTAAGCGGCGAGGTTGGGGAAGGTGGGCGTGGGCGCAGGCCTCCCAGATGGCGGCGAGGGGCGGCGGCAAGGGCGATTCTACTCTGACTGCCTGGCGATGGTGGGGGTGGGCGAAAACCAAGCGATGGGCATGGAGCGCTTGCCCGGGCAGGCCTTCGCAGGCCTGCCCGTAGATCCAATCCCCCAGTAAGGGGTGACCATTATGGGCGGCGTGTAAGCGGATTTGATGCTGACGGCCGGTGTGCAGGGTGATGCGTAGTAAACTTACCCCATTCCGCTCCTCCAATACCTGGTATTCGGTATGGCAGGGCTGGCCATCATCGCGGATGCGCCGTTTGGGGGTGCCATCGTCGCCGGGGCCAATGGGCTGGCGCCAATGGCCGTGCTCGGGCTGAGGGCACCCATGGCACAGAGCGAGATACGTTTTTTGCACGTCGCGCCGTTCCAGCGCCATGCTTAAGGCGCGCTGGGTATCTGCGCTGAGTCCGATGAGCACCAGGCCGGAGGTTTCCCGGTCGATACGATTGACCAAGCGCGCTTGTTCGGGATCGCGGCCGCGTTCTTCCAGATACTGCTGCACCTGGCCAAGGAGGGTGCCATGAAAAACGCGACCTGCTTGGTGCACCAGCTGTCCCGGCGGCTTATCTACGACCAAAAAATCTTCTTCTTCGTGAACAATGCGTAAGGCAGCATCGTGATGCTGGAGGTCTTCGGGATTGTTGGGGAGAAGGGTTTTGACCGCAATGTGATCGCCCCGGCGTACCCGCGTGGATACCCGCGCCGGGCTGCCATTGCAGCGCACGTCGCCGCGTTGTATCCACATTTGAAAGAGGCTGCGCGACAGGGTGGGGCATAAGAGGGCAAGGATACGATCCAGGCGCCATCCATCGGCACTACTGCCATGCAAGATGATGTCGATGTGGCGATGGGTACTGGTGAGCTGGCGCTGCACACTCGCCTCACCACGAATGCGCCGACGGCGTTCATCATCGTGGGCAGGTGTGTCCCCCATACAGCCCCCCTCGCCTAGGCACGACGGCGCTGGGCTACGGCCTGCGCCAACTGCTCGAGGACGGGCACGGTGTCCTGCCAGGAAAGGCAGGCATCGGTAATACTTTGCCCATAGACCAAGTCGGCGGGATCGCCCAAGTCTTGACGCCCACCCTGCAGGTGACTCTCCAGCATCAGGCCAAAGACGTCCTGACTGCCATTGGCGATTTGCTCGGCGAGGTCGGCTGCCACTGCCACTTGCTGCTGGTGCTGTTTGCGACTATTGCCATGGGAGCAGTCCACCATTACCCGCGGCGAGAGCTCCAGTGCGGCCAACTGCGCCGCCACCGATGCCACCGTAGCCCGATCATAGTTGGGGCCAGACGTACCACCGCGTAAAATCACGTGGCAGTCCTCATTACCCTTGGTGTTGACGATGGCTGATAAACCGTTCTTGGTAACCGATAAAAAACAGTGGGGATGGGCTGCGGCGCGAATGGCATCAACGGCGATGCCGATAGTACCATCGGTGCCATTTTTAAAGCCCACTGGCACAGAAAGTCCTGATGCTAATTCGCGATGCACCTGACTTTCTGTGGTGCGTGCGCCAATGGCACCCCAACTTACTAAGTCGCCGATAAACTGCGGGGTAATCGTGTCGAGAAACTCACTGCCACAGGGAAGGCCCATATCATTGATCGCGCACAACAAACCCCGCGATAGGCGCAATCCTTCGTTAATGGCGTAAGAGTGATCAAGGTGAGGATCATTAATCAAGCCCTTCCAGCCAACAATGGTGCGGGGTTTTTCAAAATACACCCGCATCACGATCAGGAGATCTTCACCGAGGCGCTGCCGCTGTTCCTGCAAGAGGCCTGCATACTCTAAAGCCGCCTCGCGGTGATGGATGGAACACGGGCCCACTACCACCATCAAGCGTCGGTCAGTGCCGCGCTGGCAGGCAACGATTTCCTCTCGCGTGGACGCCACCACCCGCGATGCCTCATCGCTTAAGGGATGCTCCTCCATGAGGATTGCTGGCGGAATAAGCGGCTTGAGGTGATTAATGCGTAAATCGTCGGTCTGGTAAAACATACTTTTTCCCTGCTATGACAAGGCATCGCACGGCCGTAGCAGCACCGTACAAGCAACTTTGAGAGGCACACGGTAGCCTCAGCTGTCCCTGGTCCACCCTGAACCTTTTGTCCCCGAAAAACGCCAACACCCGCAACGGCAAGCCCAATGATACGCACCACAATCCCCATCTGGATACAGGTTCAGCGCTTTCTTCTCGAAGAGGGTCGTAGGGAGCGCATATTCCCTCTCGCAGAGCTGGGTGATCAGGACTGAACCCTGGGTGGCAGTCCTGCGTTGAAGTTACTGCGATAGTCTCACCATAGGTCCTTCTCACGCTCACATTTGGAAAGCGAGTTCCCCATGTATTCACGGTGCTTCTGGATTGTACCCTTCTTATTCATCGCTTATTTGGGCTTGGCGGGGAATGCCGTTGCCGCCGAACCCATGGAGCGAGCAGTTGACACGGCAGAAGCGTGGGCCGATCAGGAAGGCGATGTGGCGCAGGCCACTGATGCAGCACCGGTATTTAGTGGCATGCTGGTGTGGTCTGGCCGCGCTGACCGTAACTATCAGCCCTTCTTCCAATGGGAAATTCGCCTTCGTGGCGGCACCGAAGATATCCGTGATGGGCGTTTGCGCATCACTCCCTTGGGCCCAGACTTGGCCCCCTTATACCAGCGCAGCAGCCATTGGCACCGCTTTGGCAATCTTGCCGCTGGGGGCAGCGTGGATTTTTCGTATTTTTTGAACACCAGTATCTTCCCCGCCTATCGGGTGGAAATCACCTGGCGCGACGGCGAGGCGAGCTACCTGGCCACCGATCGCCTGCAACTCCCCCAACGGGAAGGCGAGGCAGAGGCCATACCGCAATTGCTGATCCTCAATCCCATGTGGGAAACCAATAATCGGCGGCAAACCATGGTGGGCTTTTGGCTGCGCAATCAGGGTGGCGCTGATGCCACTGGCGTAACCCTCAACTTGCGCCTGCGCGATGGCAGCGGCAACACTCTCATGGAACACCCCTATGTTCCCGAAGACGGCACCATTCCCGCTGGCTATGCCCAAGAGCAGCGGGTGCTCATCGAGAACACCCCAAGCGCATTTCACAACATCCAAATTGGCATCTCCTCTGATGAAGTGCAAAACTATCAGATTGATGGCGGTGGCTTTGGCGATGGCGAAATGGTCGAAGTGGCCGAGATCACCGCCAAGGATGGCATGCTCCATGGCAAACTGCGCAATGGCTTTACCTATCCCGTTCATGATGTCACCATTACCATTTCTCTCATCGGCCAAGGCGGCAGTAGCGTTGGGGAAGTCGTGGCCCATGTAGCATCGGCTGATGCGGGAGAATTGGTTGCATGGTCGGCGGCGGTAGACACGGATGCCGAGTGGACGGGTTTTGAAACCAGTCTCGACTACGCCGCTCCCGAAGGCAGCGATCCTGCTGCGGCCCCAACTGGCGGCGGCAATGAGGGGGCAGGCATGACCATCAGCGTGGAAGGCCTGGACTTCACCATCTCCCAGGTCAAGCGTGGTGATAATCAGATAACGGTTTCTGGGGAGTTACACAATACCAGCGGCCAGGATTTTACCGGTCTGCGGGTAGCCTTTCAAGTCAGCGGGCTGGGCGAGGCTATTACCATGGACATCGGCGATCTCGCAGCCGATGAACAGTTTGCCGTGAGCTTTGTTGCCGAAGGCCTACGCCAACTCAGCGGCCTGGGCATGTCATGGGAGACTGGAAGCCGATGAAGGCACCTGCTGCTGGCCATTTGCTGATCGCGCAACCCGATCTTCTTGATCCCAATTTCATGCGCAGTGTGGTATACCTTGTAGAGCATAATGCCGATGGGGTCATGGGATTGGTGATCAATCGCCCCCTTGAGCTGTCCCTGGGCAGTATTTGGGAGCACTGTCCGCAGGCATGCAGCGATTGGCAGTGCTGTGCCTCGGGGGGGCCAGTGGAGCCGCACAAGGGCCTGCTCCTGCACGGTTTTACCAGTCTTCCTGGGGCCTATGATCTGGGCCACGGGGTGGCTCTGGGTGGCGATCCTGGAGACTTAAAACAACGCCTAAGCCTTCATCAAGGCCTCCAACAGCCTGGCGTCAATGGCCCCCGCTTGTTTCTGGGGCATTGCGGCTGGAGTAGGCAACAATTGGCCGATGAGATTTGTCAGGGCAGTTGGGTGGTACGCCAAGGCCATCCCCATGTCTTACTCGATCCCAGCCCAGACAAGGATCTCTGGTCTACCTTGATTCGCGCTGGCGAGGATCTTCCTCGGCCGCACCCCAACTAATATCCCCGCAGTACAGGCATGCGCCTACGGCTCAGGCCAGACGGCTTGGGTTCAGGCGCATGGCAATGCCCCTGAGGGCGGCACTAGCAGGACAGCTTCGATTCAGCGCAAAGGGTCGGCGTTGATGAATGGCATCGCGCACACTCCGGTCCCGCGGCAGCCAGCCAACCCAGGGAAGCTCCCGCTGCAAAAAGGACCGCGCTACCTGGGCCAAGCGCTGATGTACTTTATGGGCGTGCTGCTCATTATCAGCCTGATTGACCAGCACCCGCACATCACGGCCTGGGTGCTGGGCTTCAAGCACTTTAATTAAGGCATAAGCATCGGTCATGGAAGTGGGCTCTGGAGTTACCACCACCACGGCACAGCGACTGGCTGCCAGGAGGGTGAGCACCTCACGGCCGATGCCTGCCGCAGTATCAATAACCAATCCGTCATAATCCCGCGCAGCTACCGCCAACTGCAAGACAAATGCACGTAATTGCTGATCGCGCAGACGTGTTAATTCATCTACACCGCTTGCCGCCGGCAAGAGATCGATGCCGTACTTGGTCGTGACGATGGCTTGCGAGAGGGGACGGCGATCCAGCACCACCTCGGCTAGGGTAGTACTGGGATTGACCGCCAATAAGGCATCAGCATTGGCCAGGCCCAAATCCCCGTCCACCAAAAGCATGCGCTGCCCCTGCTGGGCCAACATCACCGCCAAATTGACGGCGAGACAGGTCTTCCCCACCCCGCCCTTACCACCGGTGATAGCAATCGCGGGAAGGGTTGGTAAACGATCAGTCGCCGCAGCCGCGGCGCGCAGGGCAGCAGCTTGATCAGATGCCTCAGTCATAATCTTAGTGCACCGCCACGGAGGGAGAAGACTCGGCGGCAGGGGCAGTAACCAGCCGCGCCAGGGTCAAAGCATCGGCAGCTTCAATATCGTCGGGAACCTCCTGGCCCGTGGTACAATAGCTCACCGTTAAGGCATGGCGGCGCAAACATCCGTAGAGCCGACCAGGCGCACTGCATTCATCTATCTTGGTAAGCAAACAGTGCTCGACGGGAAGAAGAGAAAAGCGCTCAATCACCGAGGCATACTCTGCCCGTCCAGCGTTGGCTGCCACGGCCAAGGCCACCACCATACCAGGAACAGCACGGCAGAAGCCTTTGATCTCATGGACGCGGGCCGCATCAGCAGGGCTACGTCCTGCCGTATCCACCAGAATATTGTCGCAATCGGCCATACTATCCACGGCATGGCCCAACTCGGCTGGGGTCCGCGCCACGGCAAAAGGCATATCCAATAAATCGGCATAGGCTTGCAGCTGATCAGTGGCCCCCACTCGGTAGGTATCAACGGTTATGAGGCCAATACGCCGCCCGCGACGCAATACCAGATCGCCAGCAAGCTTGGCAATAGTGGTTGTCTTCCCAACCCCCGTCGGGCCAGCCACAATCAAGCAACGAGTCGCATTCCAATCAATGCCTGGATTACAACGCAACTGCCGCGCTAAATACCGAGCCAGCAATTCAGCCCGCTTAGCCTCGGGGATGCGCTCACCGGCCTTGGCAATAACCTCATCACATTCAGCAATAATCTCGGCAGGCAACTCCCGCTCTTCAAATAATTGTGAGACTTCAGCTCCCAAATGATCGGTGGGAACGCCATGGCCAGTAGCCAAGCGAGCTAGCTGTCGGCGAATACTGGCGATCTCCAAACTTAAATCGCCGCGCTGCATAAATTCACCAACGGTAGCCTCGGGAATAGAGGCAACCAGTTGACTGGCTTGGGAATGCTGATGGTTGCCAAAATCTATCGGCAGGGTTCCCGGACGGCGTGGGGGATCGGTTGGCGTTGCAGCAGCATAGGCTTTCTCAGCCGCGCGGGGACTGGTACGCGCAGGAGAGGGACTGCTGGTGGCTTGGGCATCAGGATCTCCCGCCGCCACCACCTCATACCCACACTGGCGGCCAAACAGGCCCGGCTCTTTACAGGTGCGTGTTTCAATAATTAACGCTTGGGATCCCAAGTCATTACGCACTTTTTCTAAGGCTTCGGCTACGGTGCGGCCAGTATAGCTACGAACAATCATGATTCACCTCCAGGTGCGGGCTGTTCAGGAGAAGGAGTTGGTTGGGATAAATCCAAAGTCTCTACGACATCGACATCGGTGCCCGGGGGCAACTCGGAATAGGAAATAACTGCCAGATCGGGATAAAAACGGCTGGTAATCTGCCGCATGGGCTTGCGCAGTTGGCCAGTCACCAGAAGCACTGGTTCTAAGCCTGCCGCCAAAGCCTGCTGCTGGGCATTGCCCAAACGATCCATTAGGGTGCTTGCCTCAGCTGGGGCGATACCGATTCCACCGCCTTGCTGCGTATTTCCAACACTCGAGGACAAGCGCTGCTCGGTCATGGGGTGGAGAATCACCGCCGCCAAACGCCCTTCGGGACTCACAAACTGGCTAATAATGGCCCGTCCCAATTTCGAGCGCACTGCCTCGGCAATAAGGCCGGGATCGGCATCGGGACGATCGGAAATGGCTTCCAGGATCTTCTCAAGGTTGTTGATGGGCACTTTTTCTTCGAGAAGAATCGAGAGCACCTTCTGCACCTTGCCTAGTTTCACATTATCTTGCACTTCCTTCACCAATACTGGGGCCTCGGCCTTCAACGTATTAAGCATGGTTTGAACATCCTCGCGGTTCAACAAGGCGTGGGCCTGGGCACGAAGAACCTGGGTCAGGTGGGTAATAAAGACGCTGGCTGGATCGGTAACGGCATAGCCCAAGGCCTCGGCTTCAGCACGGCGACCTTCCTCGATCCACAGGGCATCAAGGCCAAAAGCGGGCTCTTTGGTAGGCATCCCTTCGATGGGTGCACTCACACCACCACCATCTATGGCTAAGAGACGATTGGGAGCCAATTCGCCAGAGGCTACTTCTTCGCCATAAATACTCACGCGATAGGCATTGGGGCCAATCTGAATATTGTCCTTAATGCGAATGGGCGGAATTAACAAACCGTGGTCACGGGCCAGCTGCTTGCGAAGTTTGGTGATCCGCTCGAGCAGGGTTCCGCCGCGCTCTTTATCCACCAAGGGAATCAAGCGATAACCAATTTCCACGCCTATGCGATCGGCGGCCAATTGATCTTCCACGCGATCTTCGCTGGGTTCACCTTTGCTTTCTTCCTGCTCTTGGCGCGCCTTGTACTCGGCCTCTTCCTGGTCGATATGACGGATTTGGGTCCAAATAAGCAGCAGGGTACAGCCAATAATGGCAAACGGGATAAAGGGCATACCTGGCACTAAACCCATGCCCAGGATCATACAGCCAGCAACAATAATTGCCTTCGGCTTGATAACAAACTGACGAGGCAGCTCTTGACCAATATTTTCCTCAGAACGAGCCTTAGTGACCAGCATACCAGAGGCGATAGCAATCAGCAGCGAAGGAATCGCACTTACCAAACCATCACCAATAGTAAGGATAGAGAAGGTCTCGACTGAACGGCTGAACTCCATACCCATGACCGCCATGCCGATGATAATCCCTGCAACCAAATTAATTCCGGTAATGATCAAACCGGCAATAGCATCGCCCTTCACAAACTTTGACGCACCATCCATAGAGCCGAAAAATTCTGCTTCTTGGGCAATCTTTGCGCGACGCTCACGGGCGTCATTTTCTGAAATAAGACCCGCATTGAGATCGGCATCAATGGCCATCTGCTTACCAGGCATGGCATCCAACACAAAGCGCGCCGCCACTTCTGACACGCGCCCAGCACCCTTGGTTACCACCACCAACTGAATAATAATCAAAATAAGGAAGATCACCAAACCCACGACCAAAGAGCCGCCAACCACGAAATTACCAAAACTTTCGATAATTGCCCCACCCTCACCATTGAGCAGGATTTGTCGGGTAGTCGCCACATTCAATCCCAAGCGGAAGAGCGTGGTCACCAGCAAAAGCGAAGGGAAAGTATTAAAATCCAGGGGCTCGCGGGTATTCAGCGCCACCAACAACACCAGCATCGCCAAACTAAGGTTGGTGGCCAAAAAGATCGACAGCAACCCCGTCGGCACGGGCAGCACCAAAATCGCAATAATCGACACCACAACCACGGCAAAAGGCACATCCGAGCGCTTACTCAAACGCTGCAGGGTCGTGGGCGCTGCTGCTAAAACGGATGCCGGATCGGCCATCTCATTCCCCAAGTGGTGACGCAAATTCCAACAACCGCGTTGGAATCCCAAACAATCCACCCCAAATCCAGGGCTTCCACAAACTAATAGGCGCAGACCGTGCCAAGTTCCCCCACCACCACCAAAATCAAGAATGGGGACAGGCTCAATTTCAAAAGATTAGGGACAGGCTCAATTTCAAAATGGGGACAAATAGCGCTTCGCTGCAGTCACTACCCGAGAAACGCCCACGGACAGTCCTTCCACAGGCAGAACCGTCGCAAGGGGTCCATAATCGTGATACGGTATTTAATAGCAGGCAGGCATGAGGGGCAGCCTCGAAGCTTCACTCGCCCCATCAGCCTACAATGAAGGCCTATCGCCAAGAACTCTTTGACGATGACTTCCGCCTACTGTTGATTAACTTGCCGTGCCAGGGCGCAGTGCGCCTTCGCGATCCACTAATGCAGGTTTTCGAA